>JBPCTG010000106.1:0-8479 GCA_051006395.1 Candidatus Limnocylindrus sp. | reverse complement strand
CAGGCTGCGCACGCGGCTCGGGCGATAGACAACGATCCGCTCTGCGGAGTCGTACGAGGGGGCGCTATCGAGCCGGCCAGCGCGCGCGCTCCCGCCAGTCCACGCTGCAAGCAACGATGCGACGGCGTCGGCGGCGGCTGGGGCAAGCGCCGACTCTTGGCCTCGCTCGAAGCGATGCGACGCCTCGGAGCGCAGGCTGTGACGCTGCGCGGAGCGACGCACCGATCCAGGCGCGAAGATCGCGCTCTCGATGATAACGCTGCTCGTTGCAGCAGAGACCTCGCTCGACGCCCCACCCATCACCCCAGCGAGGGCAAGGGCACCGCGCTCGTCCGCTACCACCAGGTCGGCAACATCCAGTGCACGCGTCACGTGATCGAGTGTCTCGAGCTGCTCGCCGCGCTTAGCCACCCGAATTGAGAGGGTCGCACCAACAGCGGCGCGGTCGAACGCGTGCGTCGGCTTTCCGAGCTCGAGCATGATGTAGTTCGTCGCGTCGACAACGTTTGAGACCGAGCGCATCCCCGCAGCCTTCAGTCGCATCTGCACCGCATCTGGCGAGGGGGCGACCTTCACCCCATCGACCACGCGCAGGACCACGCGCGGGGCGAGGACTGCATCGCTGACCTCAAGGGCGAGACCGTCGCCGACCTTCGCGCTCGACTCCTGCAGCTCCCTCGCAACGCTGCGCAGAGGTGCGCCGGTGATCGCCGCCACCTCGCGGGCAAGGCCGAGCACCGAGAGGAGATCGCCACGGTTCGGCTTCACGTCAACATCGATCACGTCGTCGCCGATCCAGTCGACGAGCGGAACGCCAAGCGGCGCCTTGGCGTCGAGAATCAAGATACCGTCGCCATCGTCGGTCGCATTCAACTCGGTCCCCGAGCAGAGCATCCCCTCAGAGGCGACCCCCATCTTCTCGGCGCGCTCAATCAGTCGACCATCGGACATCTGCGCGCCAACGAGCGCAACAGGGATTCGCTGCCCAACGGCGATGTTGCGCGCCCCGCAGACAACGTTGAGCACCTCTTCTTTGCCGATGCGCACCTTGGTGAGCTGCAAGCGGTCGGCGCGCGGGTGGGGTCCGACCTCTAGGAGTTCACCGATGACAATGTGGTTCCAGGTTGCCCCCCACCGCTCGATGCCGCGCACCTCAAGGCCACGCATCGTCAGCGCGTCGGCGAGCTGTTCTGGGGTGAGCTGTACATCGGTGAACTCGCGGAGCCAGGAGAGCGGCAACTTCATCGCAGCGCCTCCAAGAAACGCACGTCGTCCTCGAGGAAGGCGCGGAGGTCTGAGATGCCGTGGCGCAACATTGCGATGCGCTCTACGCCGAGCCCGAAGGCGAATCCCTGATGCGTCTCTGGATCAATCCCGCCGTTCTCAAGCACCGTTGGGTGGACCATGCCGGCGCCGAGGATTGTCATCCAGCCATCTTTTGCGCCGCCCCACGACACGTCGACTGCGACCGACGGCTCAGTGAACGGGTAGTAGCCGGGGCGGAAGCGTGTCTTTGACTGCGGACCGAAGAGGCCGCGCGCGAGTTCGTCGAGGATCCCTTTGAGATCGGCGAGAGTCGCGCCGCGATCCACGAGCAGCCCCTCGACCTGATGGAACTCAAATCCGTGGCTCGCATCGACCGCCTCATAGCGGAAGCAGCGGCCAGGAAGGATCACGCGAATCGGCGGCGTTGTCGCGCGCATGGTGCGAATCTGCCCCGGCGAGGTGTGCGTGCGAAGCAGTCGCCCAGGCTCACGCAAATACAGCGTGTCCCAAAGATCGCGCGACGGATGATCCTCGGGGATGTTCAGCAGCTGAAAATTGGTGACGTCATCCTCGATCTCTTGCCCCTCTGCAACGGTGAAGCCGAAGTTCCCCATGATCCGCGCGATCGCGCCGATCGTTTCGGGGATCGGATGAAGCGAACCGAGGCGCGGTGCCGGCCCGGGGGTCGTGGTGTCGATCCGTTCGCGCTCGATACGCGCGATGAGCTCTGCGGCGCCAACGCTCCCGCGTCGTGCCTCAAGCGCCGCCTCGATTGCGGCGCGCACCTCGTTTGCGATCACACCAACCTTTGGTCGATCCTCTGCAGGAAGCCCACCGATGCCGCGCAACAAGTCGGTGATCGCGCCACGCTTGCCAAGGAGCGACGAGCCGAGCTCATCGAGTGAGGCGACGGCCTCGGTGGTGGCGATGTCGCTAAGCGCCTTCTTCTGCAACCCTCGCAGCTCGACCTCGAGCTCGGCGAGGTCCACGGCTAACGACCGATCAGGTCAGGCGCGCTTCGCGGCGTCCGCTACGGCCGTGAAGGCCGCGGCATCCCGGACGGCGAGGTCGGCCAGGATCTTGCGATCAATGATGATGTTGTTGCGCTTCAGCCCGGCGATGAACGTCGAGTAGCTGATGCCGTTCAAGCGAGCAGCGGCATTCACGCGGTGGATCCACAGCTCGCGCATCTGGCGTTTGCGCTGCTTGCGGTCACGCGTGGCGTAGGCGAGCGCGTGAAGGAGCGCCTCGCGCGCCGGTCGAATGAGCTTGGAGCGCGTGCCGCGTCGGCCCGCCGCATCCTGAAGCAGGCGCTTGTGACGCTTGTGACCGGCTACTCCGCGCTTGACTCGGGCCATGCTGCCTCCTTAAACCGCTGCGCTCAGCCGCCGTACGGCAGCAGGCGGGTGATCTGATTTGCGTGGGTGTTGCCGAGGACCGCCTTGCCAGAGTATCGGCGGATGCGGCGCTGCGACTTGATCTCAAGGTGGTGACCACGCCAAGCTTTCACTCGGATCGGTTTCCCAGTACCCGAAAAACCGATGCGCTTCTGCGCCCCCTTGTGCGTCTTCATCTTCGGCATGACTACTCCCCCTTGGTGGATTCGGTGACGGGCTCTGGGGTCTCGGTGGGGTCTCCCCCAGCCTCGTCCCGCGCCCGCGGTCGGCCCAATGGTATCAGTTGGATGGAGAGGAAGCGTCCCTCGAGGAGCGAGGGGCGTTCGAGCTGCCCAACCTCGGCCACCCCCTCGATTACCCGGCGAAGGATCCCCTGTCCGATCTCGGGGTGGGTCATCTCGCGCCCGCGGAACTTGACAGAGAATTTGACCCGGTCGCCCGCCCCGAGGAACTTCTGGGCCTGGCGGATCTTGGTCTGCAGGTCGGCGTCGCCGATCTTGGGGGTGCAACGGAGCTCCTTGAGGTCGGCGGTCTTCTGGCGCTTCCGGGCGTCCTTCTCCTTCTTCTGGAGCTCGTACTTGTACTGCCCGTAGTTGAGATATTTGGCAACAGGTGGAGTGGAGGTCGGTGCTACCTCGACAAGATCGAGGCCGCGCTCATGCGCCTGCCGAAGGGCTTCGTTGGTGGGGAGTACGCCGAGCTGGTTCCCATCTTCATCCAGGACCCGCACCTGCGGGACGCGGATCTGGAGATTGATGCGTAAGTCCTTAATCGGTCACACCCTCACGGTCGTCTTCAGGTCGCTCCACGGAAACCTTCCGTGGGGAGCGGCAACCGTACCATCCGCGGCGATCTGCGGCAATTGCAGCGCACGCGAGGGGGCGGAGGTGAAGAGCGGACCAGTTAGCAGGGCTGGGAGGAGCGTTGAGTGGGTCAGGCGCCCCTCGAGGCGGCGCGGGCGGCGAGTGCCGTTGCGAGCGACTCCCACGACTGGGCCGGCTCCTGGGTGCCATCGCGCCAACGCGGCGCCGCCCCGCCGGCTTCGATCTCCTTATCGCCGAGGACAAGCATCAGCGGAACCTTCTGCTCCTGCGCCAGGCGAATCTTGTTCTGCATGCGGTTCGAGGAGTCGTCGATCGAGACGCGGATTCCTGCTGCGCGCAGGGTTGCAGCGCCGGCCTGCGCCGCCTCGATGTGGCGATCGGTGATCGGGATGATCACGACCTGCTCGGGGGCAAGCCAGAATGGGAAGGCGCCCGCGTAGTGCTCGACAAGGATCCCGATGAATCGCTCAAGCGATCCGTAGATCGCACGGTGGATCGCGATTGGGCGTACCCGCTCCCCCGCCTCGTCGACGTATTCGAGATCGAAGCGCTCTGGCAGCATGGCGAGGTCGACTTGGATGGTGGCGGTCTGCCACTCCCGACCGAGCGCGTCGCGCACGATGATGTCGATCTTCGGCGCATAGAAGGCGCCGTCGCCAGCATTCAGGCGCCACTTTGCACCGGAGCGCTTCAGCGCTGATTCAATCATGGCCTCGGCCTTCTCCCAAAGTTTTGGATCGCCGAGCGCTTTTGCGGGCTTCGTCGAGAAGACGAACTCCACGGGGAGATCAAACCAGCTGTAGACCGTTGCCACCTCGCCAAGGAGCGCGTCGATCTCACGCTCGATCTGGTCGGGTCGCACGTAAATGTGGCCGTCGTCCTGGATAAAGTGGCGCACACGTGTCAGGCCGCTGAGCGTTCCCGAAAGCTCATTACGGTGCAGCCGTCCGTATTCGGCGAGGCGCAGCGGGAGGTCGCGATAGCTGCGCGTTCGCGTCTTGTAGATAACGGTGCTCTCCGGGCAGTTCATCGGCTTGAGGCTGTACTCCTCGCCCTCTGATTCGATGATGAACATGTTCTCGCGATAGAGCTCCCAGTGCCCCGACTGCTCCCAGAGACGCTTGCTCACGATGATCGGCGTTGAGATCTCCTGGTAGCCGCGCGCATCTTGCAGCTGACGCATCGCACCTTCCAGAGTGCGCCAGAGCAGCTGACCCTTCGGATGCCAGAAGGCGCTCCCGGGCGAAACGTCGTGGAAGGAGAAGAGATCGAGCGCTACGCCGAGGCGACGATGATCGCGCTTCTTCAACTCCTCGCGGCGCCAGAGGAAGGCCTCGAGCTCCTCTTGGGTCGACCAGGCAGTGCCGTAGATGCGTTGCAGCATCGGACGATCGCTCTTGCCACGCCAGTAGGCGCCAGCGACAGAGAGGAGCTTGAATGGCCCGATCTTTCCGGTGCTCTCCACGTGTGGCCCGCGGCAAAGGTCCTGGAATTGCCCGTGGCTATAGGTCGTGACGGGCGGGAGCGGCTCTCCGTCGCGCTCCGCCTTCGCCTTCAGGTCGTCGAGGATCTCAATCTTCAGCGGCTGCTCGAAGCGGACGAGTGATGCGCGCGCCTCGTCAAAGGTGTATTCGTCGAGTTTGAAGGTGTGGTCATCAGCGACGATCGTCGCCATCGTCGCCTCGATCTGGGCGAGATCGTCGGGGGTGAAGGGCCGCGCTAAAAGGAAGTCGTAGTAGAAGCCATCGTTGATCGCCGGGCCGATGCCAAGCTTCACGCCCGGGAAGAGTCTCATCACCGCGTCGGCCATCACATGGGCGGCAGAGTGGCGCATGCGCCCGAGCGGATCGGATGCGCCGGCATCGAGCATCTCATCGGCGGAGCCGCGAGCGGGGGCGGCGAGGAGCTCCTCCTCTACGGCGGCGAGCGGCGCTGCCTCGTCGGCCATCCCCGTCGCTCCTTTCGCCCTGGTGCGCCGTCGCGCGTCTGGTGGGCGGTACAGGACTCGAACCTGTGACCTCAGCCATGTCAAGGCTGCGCTCTAACCAACTGAGCTAACCGCCCGAGGATCTGGAGGATAGCCGATAGACTGCCCGCCATGAGCGATCCCACCCCCGCCCCCCTCATCGTCAGCGTTGGCGACCTTATCGAGGAGATTGCGGTGCGTCTCGCCGCCCCGTGGCGGCGGGGCAGTGACGCGGCCGCTGCGATCACTACCCGGCGGGGCGGCAGCGCGGCAAACGTTGCGGTGGCCGCTGCGGCATCGGGCGGGCGAGCGCGATTCATCGGTGCAATTGGCGACGATGCAGCCGGTTCGGCGCTTGAGCGCGCCCTCATCGATGCAGGGGTGGAGCCGCACCTGCAGCGTCAAGGGCGCAGCGCACGGATCATTGTGATCGTCGAACCCGACGGCGAGCGAACGATGCTCCCCGACCGTGCAGCGGCGCTCACCCTTTCGATTACCGCCAGCCCTGAACCTGCGCTCCTCCATGGAGTCGCACATCTCCATGCCCCCGCATATTCCCTCATCGGTGAACCGCTCGCCAGCTCAACGAGGCACCTCTTCGCCGCCGCCGTACATGCTGGGATCTCCACCTCGCTCGACGCCTCGTCGGTCGGCGCACTGGCCGCGTGGGGTCCAGAGGCGAGTCGCGACCAGTTCTCGTCGCTGCAACCAAGGATTCTCTTCGCTAACGAGGAGGAGGCGGACTACCTTGACCTTCTCGCACGTCCACTCCGTGGAGCAACCCTGATCTTGAAGCGTGGGCCCCGCGAGGCAGAGGCCCGCGCCGAGAACGGCGCGATCCTCGCCCGACTCCCCGCCCCGCCGATCGACGGCTGGGTCGACAGCACCGGCGCCGGCGACGCGTTCGCCGGCGGACTCCTCGTCGCCCACACTCGTGGCGCCTCATGGGAGGATGCGGTTGCGGCAGGGCACGCGGCGGCGCGACGACACCTGTTGGCGCAGCGGGAGGATCAGCGATGAGTGCACAGCGGTCAGCGGTACGACTCTCGCGCGAGGTGGAGGCGGCACTCGCCGACGGTCGCCCCGTCGTTGCGCTGGAATCCACGATCACCTCGTCGTTCGGGCTCCCCGCCCCGCACAACCGCGAGTGCTACGAGCGCGTTGACCGCGCGATCCGCGCCGCGGGGGCGGTCCCCGCGGTGACGGGCGTGCTCGACGGGCGCATGATCGCCGGCGTCGAGCAGGAGGAGATCGAGCGTATCCTCGCCGGCGACTGGAAGCTTGCGGAGCGCGACCTTCCGATCGCCCTTGCCCGCGGCGCGGCGATCGGCGTGAGCACCGTATCGGCGACCGTCGCGATCGCCCACCTTGCTGGGATTCGCACCTTCGCCACCGGTGGCATCGGCGGCGTGCATCGCGGCGCAGAGACGACCTTCGACATCTCCTCAGACCTTGGCGCAATGGCGCGTCACCCGGTCATCGTCGTAAGTGCTGGCGCAAAAGCGTTCCTCGATCTACCGAAGACTGTCGAGTACCTCGAGACACTCGGCGTCCCGGTCGTTGGCTATCGCTGCAGTGAGTTTCCCGCCTTCTGGAGCCGAACGAGCGGCATTTCGCTCCCCCACCGTGCGGAGAGCGCTGCGGAGATTGCAGCGATCGCGGCCGCTGCAACGTCGATCGGCTGGGGTGGTGGAATTCTTGTCGCCAATCCAATTCCTGCAGACGCAGAGATCCCCGCGGCAGAGATCGCCGCGGCGATTGAGTCGGGGCTCGCCGTTGCCGCTCGTGAGGGGGCGATTGGCCCTGCGGCGACGCCGCGAATATTGGCGGCAATTGCCGCGGCTACCGCCTCACGATCCATCCCGGCAAACCTCGCGCTCGCGGAGTCGAATGCAACGCTCGCCGCCGAGATCGCCGTCGCCCTAGCTCGCTAGCTCTGCGCTGGCTCCTGGCGCGGGCGGCGAAAGAGCGAGAGGAGCGCCACGAGCAAAATGAAGACTCCAACGCCAAGAAGCGTATTCGGAGCCCCGACCGCGTCGGAGATTGGACCCACGGCGATGATGGGTACAAAGCTTCCAAGTGAAACGAGCATGTTGAGCACACCAAAGACGCGGCCGCGCACCTCGGGGGGGAGATCTTCTTGGAGTGCGGCCTGCGCCGGGATTGCCACCAACCCGTAGGCGGCTCCGGCGAAGTAGGCGATGAAGATCACGGTGGCGAACGCCGAGGCGGCGGTTGAGAGCGGGAGGCCGCCAAGCTGCGTCGCCCCGTCAGAGATTGCAGCGCTGATCGGCTGCGCGAGAGCGAGGAGCGCAAGGCCAGCACCAACGCCGAAGAGGCCAAGCTCGATGAGGAGGCGTCGAGCGATTGCCTTCCCCCAACTGTTCAGCACCAGAATGCCAGTGACGACGCCGAGGCCGATCGGAAGCACGACAAGCCAGAAGTCGCGTGGCGAGAGGCCGAGCGCCGACGAGACGTACTCGGGTCCAAGCACGCCCATCACTCCAACGACGCTCGCAGCGATCGCAAGGTAGAGGAGTGACCAGATAACCGACCCGTGGTTGTAGATGTAGCGCAACCCCTCCATGAGTTCTGCCGTGGTGGTGCGACTCGTCTCACGCGTCTTTCCAATGATTCCGAGGGCACCGCGCGTCGCTGGAGCTGCCGGGAGCCCAAAGCAGAGCAGCCCTGCTGCAAGGAAGAGCACCGCGACGAAGATGATCCCCGCCTCTGGGCCGGCGATGCGCACGACGGCGGGGCCGAGGAGCGCAAAGCCGATGGCAAAGGCGGCGTTGAGGGTGAAGGTGAAGAGTCCGTTCGCCGAGACGAGCTGCTCGCGATGTACGATGAGCGGGATCATCGCAAGCTCCGCAGGCGCGAAGATGGTTGTCATGATGCTCGCCAAGATATTGAGGCCGAGCACGGCGGGGAGTGAGTCGGCACTGCCGAGCATCAAGAAGAAGGCGACCGCGCGCGAGAGGTTCGCGACGATCAGCACGAGGCGCTTGTCGAGGCGGTCGACCCAA
>JBPCTG010000105.1:0-4284 GCA_051006395.1 Candidatus Limnocylindrus sp. | reverse complement strand
TCGTATCGGCGGGGCGCTTGGCGGCCGCGATCACTCAACCATCATTCACGGGTGCGCAAAGATCGAGCGTGAGATGAGCTACGACGCCGACCTGCGCCGTGAGGTTGCCTTGCTGCGCGAGGCTTTGCTCCGTCTCGGACAAGGTTCGGCCTCCCGCCAGTAGGCCCCGCCCACACGTTTCGCCTGCGGCGCGACCGTAGGCTGCACGCCGCGCGGTGGAAAACTGGTGGAGAAGCCGCCATAAGTGGGCTTTTTTCGGCGAGATGCTGTTCACACCATCTGTCAGTTGTGGATAAGGCCGCTCGGGTTTTCCCCTCGTTTTGCCGCCAGGGGGGTATTTCTCCCCAGGGCGAGGGGGGGTGGGGTGGCCGGGTGGGGTTTTCCCACCACGGGTTTGTGCGGGGTTGAGCACGGGTGCCCACGGTGCCCACAGTACGAAGACGGGTGCTACGGAAGGTAAGATGTAAGACACTAGTGACGAACCGTTTGGGTTGATGTGGAGGAACGATGCAGTTCTCAGTGATCCAGGAGCACCTCGCGCGCGGCCTCGCGGTCGTTGGGCACGGCGTCGCCTCGCGCAACACGCTGCCGATCCTCTCGAACGTTTACATCGGGACAGAAGAGGGTGGCATCCGGCTTGTGGCGACCAATCTCGAGATCGCGATCACCCATTGGGTCCCCGCGAAAGTTGGAGAGAAGGGCGCGACCACCATTCCTGCTCGCCTGCTCGCCGATGTGGTCAACGGGCTCCCGAACGAAAAGATCGACATGCAGCTGCTCTCCGACGGGCGCGTGCATATCACCTGTGGTCGACACGCCTCACACCTCCGTGCAACCCCAGCTGACGACTTCCCGCAGGTTGGCGCGGCCGGCGAGCGCGTCACCGCGCGCATCAGCCAGCGCGCCCTGAAGGCCGCGCTCGAAGGGACCGTCTTCGCCGCCGCTGGCGACGAGGCTCGACCGATCCTCACCGGCGTTCTCACGAAGCTCGCTGGAGAGAAGGCGACGTTCGCCGCCGCAGACAACTACCGCATCGCCGTCGCTGGCGCCGCGCTCTCAGAGGGCGCACCCGAGACAACGATGATCGTTCCAGCGCGCGCGTACGCCGAACTGCTCCGCATTCTTTCCGACGTCGACGACGCGGTGGAGATCACCCTCACGCCGGCGAAGAACCAGGTGCAGTTCAAGATCGGCGACACAATGCTCGTGAGCCGGCTCATTGACGGGCAGTTCCCAAACTTCCAGCAGGTGATCCCGTCGTCGCACACAACAAAGGCGACCTTCGACCGCGACCTCTTCCTTGCAGCGGTACGGCTCGCGCAGGTTGTCGCCGATTCGTCGGCACACATCGTGCGCTTCGCGATCAAAACCGAGGGTGGTGGCTCGATCGACGTGACCGCTGCAGCAGACGTTGGCGACCATGCTGCGCACGTAGAGGCGAAGGTCGAGGGCGAGGGGACAACCATCGCCTTCAATGCGCGCTACCTCGTTGACGTGCTGTCGCGCGTCGACAGCGATCAGTTTTCGCTCGAGCTCACTGGGCCGGTGGCCCCTGGCCTGCTTCGCCCGCTCGACGGTCGCGACTACCTGCACGTCGTGATGCCGGTCCGCACCCCCTCCTGATCCCCACCCCCGCAAGCAACGCACCGGGAGGCGCGCGGTGATCGAGCGCATCGCCCTGCACAACATCCGGAGCTGGAGCGCAGGCGAGGTCGCACTCGGCCCAGGGCCACAACTTCTCTGGGGCTCGAACGGCGCAGGAAAAACCACCATCGTCGAGGCGTGTCTCGTTGCTGCAACCGGGCGCTCACATCGCGCAGGCGCACTGCGCGAACTGCTCGCCGACGGCGCCCTCAACGGCTCACTTGCCCTGACGGTCGCCGACAACGACGCCCCAGCCGGCGACCCACTCGCGCGATCGACGCTCAGCGTTGAACTCTCGCGTGATGACCGCGCGCGACATCTCGTCGACGGAACGTCACGCAGAAGCAGCGCGCTCTCCGCGCGACTACGTGTAGCAACCTTTGTCCCCGAGGAGACGGCGCTCGTAAGCGGTGGCCCTGCGCTGCGCCGCGGCGCGCTCGACCGCATCGCAACCCAGTGGCGCACCGGGTATCACGACGCCACAACGCGTTACGACCGCGCGCTGCGCCAACGCAACCACCTACTGAAAGAGGCGCAGGCGGACGAGTCGGCGGCACGAGCCCTCGCCACCGAGCTTGACCCGTGGACCGCGCTCCTCATCGCTGCCGGCACCGAGATCATCGAGGGGCGCCTCGCGCTTCTCGACGCGCTCACTACACCACTCGCCGCCGCGCACCGCGAGGTCGCTCCAGACGAGCCGCCGCTCTCAGTCGCGTACCACTCGCGTGAGGGCTACACACAAGGCGCCACGCGCGAAGAGATCACCACGCGTTTTTCTGCAGCCTTGCGCGACACGGCGACAAACGAGATGTATCAGGGGCACACGCTCGTTGGTCCGCACCGCGACGATGCAACGTTCTTCGTTGGCGGGCGCGATATGGCGGACGTTGCGTCACGCGGGCAACAGCGCAGCGTGCTTCTCGCCCTGCTCTTCGCCGAGATCGAGCTGCTCGTCGACGAGAAGGGCCGCCCCCCGGTGCTGCTACTCGATGACGCCTTTTCGGAGCTCGATCCAGAGCGCCGCGAGCATCTCGTGCGCCGCATCGCCGCAACTCCCCAGACGATCGTCACCACCACGACACTCGCCGACCTACCGCCGGCACTCGTCGCCAGTGCAGCCATCACCGAAATCCGCCGCGGCGCGAACGGCAGCGAGGCTCAGGGTGTGGTGAACCATGGCTGAGCAGCGCCAGCGCAAAGGGCGCCCGGAGCAGCTCGGCTCACTGCTCCCCGACGCAGCACGCGCGCTCGGGTTTGAGGAGGCGCTGCATCTATCGCGACGTGCCGCGCTCTTCGACGAACTCATCGCCGCAATCGCCCCGCACCTTTCAGGGCGCTGCCGACTCGCTGGGCTCGACCGCACCCAGGCGATCGTTGAGGCGCTCGATGGCGCCGCCGCACAAGAACTTCATCTCCGCAGCGTCGAGATCGCCAATGCCTTCTCTGGTGCCACGACCGGGGAAGGCGGGCGCGTGCTTGGAATCGCCGTGCGGCTCGCCGCCCCCGGCCCGCACGCCGACTGAGCAGAGCACAACGCTACCCCCGCCTAACCAAAAGAACCCACCGCGAGGCGTATCCTCCCCATCCATGACGCAGCGATTCAGCTCCCCCGAGCCGACGATCCTCGCCCGCCCCGCGCCCGATGCCACGATCGGCGACGGTGCGGCGCTATTGGTGCGAACACCGAACGGCCCCGCTGAAGAGCGCACCTTGGGGACGAGAGCGATCCTTGTTGTCGCCCCACCACAAAGGACATCACGATCACGTTCCGCCGCGGCCGTCACCGCAGCGATCAGTGATGCGTCAAAACGCGCCTCCGCCATCGCCGCCTTAGCGCTCGATCACTTTGATCGCGACGCTTCGGCAAGTCACCACGAGCGCGCTCGGCGCGCGATCAACCTTGTCATCGGCGAACTTGGAGGGATACCACTCTCCGACATCGAAGCGGCGACAACCCGCGGGGAGGCAACACCTCGCGCTGACGGGATCGCCGTTGCGATGATGGGACTCGGTCGCGACGCCGCATGGGCGGCGCGGACAGGGGGCATCACCGTCATTGGAAACCTAACGCGCGGCAGCCGCCGCAGCATGGTTGTCTTGCCCGACGGCACCCCGGGCGGGGGAGCGGGATCGCTGCTGCGACAAGGCGTCGCGGCGGCGCGCATCGCGGCACACGAAGGCGACACGATCGCGATGGCCGTTGACGACGAAGAGGCGCGCAGGTTACTCGCCGCGCGCGACGGATCACTCGTCGCCGAAGAGGTAAAAGGACTCCTGATCGGGCTGCGCCTGCCCGTCGTCATTGAACGGAAGGCGACGGCGCGAACCGACCGTGACGGCGACGCGATCCTCATCGTGCGCACCGATCCCGTCGCGCTCGCAAAGGCGCAGTCACGTGCGCGCTGGGAGGAGGGGCTCGCCGAGCGCGAGGAACGCATCGCCGCAACCATCGCACCAAAGCCGGGTGGTGACGCCCGTCGACCTGAGTCGTCGGTAACACCGTACGAGCCGATCGATGCGGCGGCGCGCGAGGTGCTCGACGCACGACGCGCTGGGGTTCGCGTCGCAACCGATCCGCGCGGCAGAGCAGGGCGCGTCCCTAAGGCAACGCGCAGCGCGCGCTCCGCCGCAGCTGAAACT
>JBPCTG010000104.1:0-24553 GCA_051006395.1 Candidatus Limnocylindrus sp. | reverse complement strand
TGAAGCGCGATCTGCGCTTGGGCGAATCCTAGCGGAGCGCGCTCCCCTCGCGCGACCCCTGTCGCGCACTCGGTGGCCTCCAGCCACTTGCGGCGACTGCGGTTTGGTTCAGGGCTGGAGGCGCCGGATCTCCCAGGGGGCGTTGGAGGCGGGGCGCAGGTACTCAAATCGGTCGTGGAGGCGGTGGCGCCCCCCCTGCCAGAACTCCCAACGGTCAGGGGAGAGGCGGTAGCCGCCCCAGTGTGGCGGGAGGGGAATCGGTTGGGGTGCCGCGCCGCCCTCAGGGTGTGCGGCCGCCGCGGCGGCGAGTAGGGCGTCCAAGTCGGCGCGGGTGGGGATCGTCTCCCCCTGGGCACTTGCCCAGGCGCCGAGTTGGCTCTCGCGAGGGCGCGTCGCGAAGTAGGCGGCAGATGCTGCCAGGCCGAGTGGAGCAACTGGCCCGGAACAGCGGACCTGGCGCTCGAGGGTCGGCCACCACATGGTGAGCGCCGCGCACGGGTTCGCGGCGAGGTCGCGCCCCTTCCTACTGAGGTGATTCGTGTAAAAGTCGAGCCCCGCGTCGTCGATGCCACGGACGAGGATCATGCGAACGCTCGGCTCGCCGGTGGCGCTGGCGGTCGCGAGTGCCGCGGCCAGTGGCTCGGGGGCACCTGCGTCGATCGCCGCCGCAACCCAGACGCGAAACTGCACGACGGGATCGTGTTGTAGGTCGTCGCGGTCAAGGCCCGCCCCCGCGTAGTTGGACCGCCCGCCAAGAGGTTCGTCGTTGGGCGTCACGCTGTTCGTCGCATCGTTGATGCGCGCGCCGTTATTGGGCGAGCCCGGCGGGCAACTCGAGCCTGCTCTTCAGGTCGCCAAGGAACGCTGCGACGAGTGCGCCGTCGACGGCGCGGTGGTCAGCCGAGAGTGTCGCAGTGAGCATCTGCCGTGCGACCACGATGCCGTCGCGCACCACTGCACGCGCCTCGCTCTTGCCGGTCGCAAGGATCGCGACCTGCGGCGGCGTGACGATCGCGGTGAACTGCGTCACAGGGAAGGCGCCGAGGTTGCTCAGGGTGAAGGTAGCGTCGGAGAATTCGGCGGGGCGCAACTTATTCGCCTTGGTGCGCGCCACCAGGTCGCGTAGCTCCGCCGAAAGTGTCGGGAGATCCTTGTTTGCGCAGTCGAGGAGCGCTGGGGCGATGAGCCCGTCGGGGATCGCGATCGCGATGCCGATGTTGATCGCGTCGACGCGCTCGAGCGCCTCGCCGCTCCACACGGCGTTGAGCGCCGGCGCCGCCGCGAGCGACTGCGCGAGCGCTCGCACGATCCACGCGGTGAGGGTGACGCGGTCATCGCCGCTGCGCGCCTCATTGATAGCGTTGTTCGCAGCGATCACCGCCTCCATCTCGATATCGGTCGAGACGTAGAAGTGGGGCGCCTTCGATTTTGATTCGACCATGCGGCGGCTGATCGCCGCGCGCATCGGCGTGAAGGTGACCGGCGTGCGGCCGGGCTTCTCCACCTGCGTCCCGCCTACTTGCCGTCGTCGATATAGGCGATCACGGCGCCGACTGCGGCCTCGCTGCCGGCGGCGGTCACGATCTCGACGAGGGTGCCAGCGGTGGGCGCCTCGAACTCCACGGTCGCCTTCTCCGTCTCAAGCTCGCCGATCGGCTGTCCGGCGGTGACGGCGTCGCCTACCTTCGCCTTCCAGCTACCGATCTTGCCAACCTCGGTGTCGTAGCCGAGTCGCGGCATCTCTACGGGAACGCGCATCCGATCCTCCTGGTAGCTCGCCGGGAGGCGAGCCCTAGCCTCAAACCTGCCGCATCGCGGCTCGTAGTAAGTCTAGCGACTCGACTCGAGTGCTGGCTCTGGGGGGAACTCCTCAGGGTGGTTGATCCGCGTGGCGGCATCCCAGCCGCCGCCTACGTCGGCGGTGGCCGCGGCGACGAGGCGGAACGCCCCAGTGATAAGGAAGATGCCGACATAGGTGACGTAGACGACGGGGAGGAGGGCCAGGACGGCCACGCCGACCGCCTGCCCGATCGCCAGGCCGGCAGCGTTCGTCGCGCCGAAGACCGACTGCGCGCGTACCGCTTCACTTGGCGCGGCGAGACGCAGTAGTCGCTCCTGGGCCGAGAGCATGCCGGCGGCGAAGCCGACGGTGACAACGATCATCACGATGATCAACACGAGAGGCGCGAACGGATTCCACGGCCCCGCGAAGACCGATGAGGCCATGCCGACGCCGCGCACGATCAGCGAGGAGCGATAGAGCCGGCTCGCCGATCCGCGTTCGAGCCAATTACCAATAAGGATCGCGCCGACGAGGGCCGATGCTGAACCGATCGCGGAGAGAAGAATGGCGAACGCCGCCGACTGGCCGAGGACGACGATCGCGTAGACGGAAAGGTACGGCGCAAAGCCTGCGCCGAGGCAGGCGATGAGGTTCGTGCGGATGAAGCGACGCACCGGCGTAGAGAGTGGAGTTGCCGCGGCGCCACGCTGCATCGTGACGCTCCCCGGGCGGGGGAGGCGGCCGAGCGCACGGATGAACAGGAGGCTCGAGAGGAGCGCTCCGCCGAACGCGGGAGCGTAGATCGCAACCCCCCAATCCGCCTGGCCGACCCGCACGAGGAGCGCAACGGGGATCAGCAGGATCGAGCCGAGGCCGAACTGGATCGAGAGCGCGCGCGGCGCGACAAAGCGGCGTTCGCGTTCAGGGAGGATCCGGCCGAACCAGGTCTGCACGTTGGCGCTCGCGATTGCCTGCGACGTTGCGCCGATGCCAAAGCCGAGGCCGATGAGGACGATGCCGCCTATTGGCGGCAGCAGTCCGATCGCGACGGTGACCACGACGGCGAGATAGAGGAGTGGTCGAGCGAGGCCGATAACGGCGATGAGGATGGTGAGGCGCCGCAGATCGCCGCCGCTGCGATGCAGCGCCGTCGGCACGAGCCCCTGCAGGATTCCGCCAGCGAAAGGGAAGAGGCCGATGAGCGTTGCGAGCGCCGGCGACGCGCCAAGCGTGGTGGCGAGCGGGATCGCAAGGCCATCGCCGGCGAGGGCGACCGTTATCGCATCAGAGATTGCGAGGGTGCGGAAGGCGGCGAAGCGCCCCGTAAGGAAGCGGCGCCAGTCGGCGGCGGCGCCGACGGCACGTGGGTTGTTCATCCGCCCTTCGCGGCGGCGGCGCTCGCTCGGACCTGTTCCTCAATGCGATCGATCTCCGCGGCAACAGCGGCGCGCAGGGTGTCGAGCTCATCGCGCGCCTTGTCGGTCGTTGCGTCAATCGCGGTGAGCGTCTTCTTGATCTCCTTCACCGTCTCGAGGCGGCTGCGCATCGTCTCGATCGCATCCTTTACTGCAGAGAGGTCAGCGCCGCTCCCCTCGGTGCGCTTCAAGATACGCGCGGAGATCTTGGCGAGGCGGTACCCCGCTTCAAGGATCGCAAGGTCGGGGGCCTCGGGGTCTACGGCGCAGAAGACGCCGTAGCGATTGATCTGGAACGGGGCGATCCCGGCGGGGGCCGCCGCCTCACTGAAGATCATCAGGGCAACATCGGCCTTGCGATTCTCCTTCGCCTCGGCGAGCTCCTTCTCTATTGCCGGCTGGGTCATCGCCTTGTCCTTGACTTCGACGACAATGCGAAGCGTCTGTGCCGCACCCTCCTTCGCGTTGAGGGTGATTACCGCGTCACCCTTCTTGGAGTCGGTTACAGATCCTGTGACGCCGCCGGTCCCCTCGATCGCGTCGTCGGTGGCGCGGAGCATCTCGGTGTACTCGGCAACGATGCGCGACTCAAAGTCGGCGCCCTTTGCGGTGCCGCGCTTGCGCTCACCCTTCGCCGCCTTCTGTGATGCATCGAGCTCGACGATTCGCGCGATCACACCATCGAAGCGCTCGGAGATCTCGGTGCGGAATGCACGCAGCGGCGACGCCTCGCGGGTGGGGTCAAGGAGTTGCGCGAGCATGCTCGCGTCGCCATCAAAGTAGCGGTCGAGGATTGTGCGAATCCTGCCGAGCGCCGAGTCGCGGCGGTTCTCGTCGAAGAGCTCTTGGGTGAAGCGCGCGAGTTCGCCTTTGTCGCCGAGGAAGTGCTCCAGCGTCGCTGGCATCTCGCCGCCATCCTTGGCGAAGGTCTTGCGCAGTAGCGTCTCGACCTCGAGGGCGGCGCGTTTCTGCGAATCCTGCAGCTCGCGCTCGAATCCTTCAAAGGCGCGACGCACATGGTCAACGTCGATGGAGCCGCTGGCGCTCTGCAGCGCCATAAGGCCCACGCGCAGGGCGCGCTCGACTGTTTCGCCGCGCTCCTCGACGGAGCGCGACTCAAGATAGCCGGCGAGGGCGCGGTCGACGATCTCTAGTGATGAGACGCGAATGCGATCGCCGACGATCTCCACCTGCGTCGGTCGGTTCGCCGCGCTGATCGGAACGATCTCGGCGTCGCGAGCTCCACTCATCGTCGCTACCGCAGGGCGATCTCGGCGCAGCCGTCGCAGACGGCGACGAGCCCGCGCTTCTCTCGCGCGTATCCCGCCGTGTGCATCACGCCGGCGCAGCCAGCGGTGCGACAGCGCCACGACCAAGCGCTGCTCCCAGCGGCGCCGTCGTAGGGGAGCGACGCTGCTTGCACCTTGTCGGCAAGCCCCTCGTGCGCCGCGAGCGTCGTAGCGATCGCAGCGGCGCGATCCTCCTCGCGCTCAAGGCGATACGGGTAACTCTGCGCGACGTTGGTCGACATGCGGCGAGTATAGCGAGGGGCTATCCTTCAACCACATGACCCGATCGATGCGCGCCCTCCTCCTCGGGACCTTCATCCTGCGGACCGCGACCGGGACCACCGGGGCGCTCCTCGTCTTCTGGACGGCTCACCTGCGCGACCGCGGAACGATCCAGGTGAGCACCGCCGACGTGGCGGCCATCTCCCTCGCCTTCTATGTGACCGAGCTGCTCGGCTCACCGATCTTCGGGGTGCTCGCCGACCAGATCGGCCGCAAGCCGGTGATGCTTCTCGGTCCGCTCTTCGGCCTTGTTGCGGTGCTGATCACGCCGTTCGCGCTCACGATTCCGCTGCTCATCGCCACGCGGCTCCTCGAGGGCTCGTCGACGGCTGCGAGCGTCCCGTCGATCCTCAGTTACGTGGCGGCGCAGACGAGCCACGACGAGCGCCTGCGCGGCCGCGTGGTGACGCTCTTCGAGGTTGCAACGCTCGGCGGACTCCTCGTTGCGGGCACGGCGCTCGCTGGACCGCTCTACGAGGCCTTCGGCGGAGTCGCCTTCTTCATCAACGGCGCGATCTATCTGATCGCGCTCGCCCTCTTCGCCTACGGCGTAAAGGATCATCACTCGCGCCCAGACGGCGCTGTGGAGAATCGCCTGCGTCGCTACGCGCACCTCTTCCGCCAACGCGGCATCCTACTCTTCGTTCCCACGTGGGTCGCGATCAACGCGATCGTCGGCGTCTGGGTTCCTCAGGGGCTCTACCTACTTACGGGGAGCTCGGGGGTTGCGGTGAACGGGCAGTTCCTCCTCTCTGGCTTCTCACCGACGATGATCACCTCGGCCCTCGCTGGCCTCGCCCTGGTCGGTGGATTCGGCCTCTTCTTCTGGGGAAACTCCTTTGATCGCTACCGCCGCACCTCGGTCTTGCTCGGTGGTGTTGTCGCCTTCGTCGTCGCCATGGCCGCCGTCTGGCTCTTGAACCGCATGACTGGTAGCGAGCTGCCCCTCATCGTCGCGCTGCTACTGATCCTCTCTGGATCGATGTTCTTCTTGGCGGGTGCGACCCCTGCAGCGCTCGGCTATCTCGCCGACGTTTCGGAGCGGTACAAAACGGACCGCAGCGCCGTGATGGGGCTCTACTCGATCTTCCTCGGCCTTGGCCAGGTGATCGGCACCAAGGTTGCCGGTGACGTTGCGGCAACGCTCGGTGTCGACGGGCTCGTCTACGTCACCCTCGGCTTCCTCGTGATCGCCGGCGGCGCGCTGCTCGTGTTGCGGCGCGTGGAAGACGAGATCCTTCCCCCGAATGTGCGCCGCGGGGTCGCCGCGCACTGAGTGTGCGTCTACCCCCCTCGATCACACCACGGGCGGGGCGGGGAACACGACGCGCGTGCGGGGCGCACGGGGATAGACTCAGAACGCGAGCAGCTCTGCCCGCAGGTCGACAGCGCAGAGGGGGCCAACGGTGAGCAAGGGCACATCGAAGATCGCGATCATCTCCGACAGCGCATCGGACATTCAGCCGAGCGAGGCGAAAGGGCTCGGGGTTGTGATCGTTCCGATCATCGTCTCGTTCGAGAGCGAGAGCTTTAAGGTCGGCGAAGAGATCTCCATGGACGAGTTCTGGCGCCGACTCACCGCCCCTGGCGCGCCGTTCCCAAAGACCGCAGCGCCACCGGCCGCCGCCTTCACCGCGGCGTATGACCGCGCCTTCGCCGATGGGGCCGAAGAGATCCTCTCCATTCACGTAGCCTCAAAGCTCTCCGCGACCTACCGCAGTGCGGAGATGGCGGCGAGCGCACATCCGCAGGCGAGGAGCATCCACCTCGTCGACACCGCTACGGCTTCGGCGGCAGAGGGGCTCTTGGTGAAGCGAGCAAAGCGACTCGCAGACGCGGGGCGTTCTGCAGCGGAGATCGTCGCAGATCTTGAGCGCGCCATCCCGCGCACGCATGTGATCTTCTTCCTCGACTCCCTTGACTATCTCAAGGCGGGTGGGCGCATCAGCCCAGCGCGCGCCGCAATCGGTGGGCTCCTTGCGGTGAAGCCGATCATTGACATCGTCGACGGCGAGGTTGTGACGCTTGATCGGCCACGCACCGCATCGAAGGCGCGCGAGCGATTCATGGAGCTGGTTGGCGCATCGCCGGTCGAAGAGCTCACGATCCTGCACGCCGAGGCCCCTGACGTCGAGGCGTTCCGCGCCGAACTCTCGGCCCGCTTCCCTGCGATCGGCGCGCTGAAGCCTGGGATCGTGCGCGCTGGAGCAGCGATCGGGCCGCACACGGGGCCACGCGGCCTCGGCGTTGCGCTCATTCGCTCCTAGCCCCCGCGACCCTCCACGTGCGTGCCGCGTGCGCGGCAACGCCACCTGAGGGGCGGGTGTAGCATCGGCACGAAACCGCCTCACGGCGGACGCCGCGGCAGTGGGCCACGGCGGAGCATGAAGTGAGGTTCCCAGATGGCTTCCACACAGAAGAGCGCTTGGGCGGTTGCCCAGCAGCAGTTCGACCTCGCCGCGACGAAGCTCGGCCTTGAGCCAGGGATCGCCGCCGTCCTTCGGGAGCCTCGCCGCCAGCTCACCGTGCACTTCCCCGTGCGCATGGATGACGGCTCCACGCGTGTTTTCGAGGGCCACCGCGTGCAGCACAACCTCGGGCGCGGTCCTGCCAAGGGGGGGATTCGCTACCACCAAGACGTGAACATCGAAGAGGTCAAGGCGCTCGCCATGTGGATGTCGTGGAAGTGCGCCGTGATGGACCTACCCTACGGCGGTGGCAAGGGCGGGATCACCGTCGACCCGAAGCAGCTCTCCCAGAGCGAATTGGAGCGACTCACCCGTCGCTTCACCACGGAGATCGCCGTGATCATCGGACCAGAGTCCGACATCCCGGCGCCCGACGTGAACACCAACAGCCAGACGATGGCCTGGATGATGGACACCTATTCGATGCACGTCGGATACACCGTGCCGGGCGTCGTGACTGGCAAGCCGATCGCCCTCGGCGGATCACAGGGCCGCAATGAGGCAACGGCGCGCGGCGCGGTCTTCTGCATTCGCGAGGCGGCGAAGAAGATCAACCTCGACCTGAAGGGGGCGAAGACAGTCGTGCAGGGGTACGGAAACGCCGGCTCTATCGCGGCGCGACTGATCTCTGAGCTCGGCGCCGTGGTGATCGCCGTCTCCGACAGCAGCGGCGGCATTCAAAACCCGGCAGGACTTGACCTCAACGCGGTCGACGCACACAAGAAGAAGACGGGGAGCGTCGTAGGCTTTGCCGGCGCAACTCCCGTTTCGAACCAGGCGATCCTCGAGATCGCGTGCGATGTGCTGATCCCAGCAGCGCTGGAGAACCAGATCACCGCCGAGAACGCCGATCGCATGAAGACCAAGATCGTTGCCGAGGCTGCGAACGGCCCGACGACGCCAGAGGCCGATGAGATCCTCTTCAAGAAGGGGACGATGGTGATCCCCGACATCCTCTGCAACGCAGGCGGCGTGACGGTCAGCTATTTCGAGTGGGTGCAGGATCTCAACCGCGACTTCTGGGAGGAGGACGAGGTCAACATTCGACTCGAGAAGAAGATGGTCCGCGCCTTCAACGAAGTGCACGAGATGGCGTCGTCGCAGAAGAGCCACCTCCGCCTCGGCGCCTATCTGCTTTCGGTCAAGCGCGTTGCCGACGCCATGACCGTTCGCGGCATCTACCCGTAGGCCTGGGAGAATGACGGGGCTAGACCACGAGGAGCGTTTCCTCTTTCGTGAGGAGATGGCATCGCTCGCCGCCGCGCTCGGCGACGGGGCGGTGCTCGACAACGTTGAGGACCTCCTCGTTGACCTGATCACCTCGAGCCACTTCAATGCCGAGGTGGTGACGCTCGAGCGCTCGCTGCAGGCGATGCTCGGCCAGCGACAGGGAGCAACACTTGTCACGGCACTCACCGCGACCCCCGAGGTCTTCGCCGAGGCCGATGACCTGCGCCTTCCGCAAGAGGTGCTGGAGCGCCTCACCGGCTGGCGCGCCCGCTTCGGCCTTGCGATCGACAACGCACTGAGCTTCCTCTCGAATCCCGACGGGATCCAGGGGCACCACTTCACCACGCAGGTGGCACACGCCGACGATCGACGCACCCTGCAGGGGCGCCTCACCTTCGTGCGTTACAGCAACGACTCGGAGTTCTTCATCGCCGACGCCGCGGTCTTCCTCTCGGTCGCCGCCGATGTACTCGATCGACTCGGCACGCACATCACACGCGAAGACGTCGACCCCGAGATCGTGGCGCGACTCCGCGAAGCGGTAGCGCTCATCGAGCGCCGTACCGCGCCGCGCGGCGGAGAGTAGTCGCGATGGCCGGCGCGGCGGCGCGCCAGCTCTTCCTTGCTGCAACCGGGCAGAACCGCGGCAAGACGACCACCTCACTCGGCCTCTTCGCTGCACTTCGCTCGCGTGGCCTGAAGACAGGATTCATGAAGCCGGTCGGCCAGCGTTGGATCATGATCGATGGCGTCCCCGCCGACGAAGATGCCGCGCTCATGCGCGCGGTGTTCGACCTGCAAGACCCAACCGAGTTGCTCTCGCCGGTGCAGATCCCGCGCGGCTTCACGCGCAAGGTGATCGAGGGGGAGGTCGTCGAAGATCTCGGCGCGCGCATCGTTGCGGCACAAGGGCTCATGGCGGATGGGCGCGACGTGCTCCTCCTTGAGGGGACGGGCCACGCCGGGGTTGGCGCGGTGATTGGCCTGTCAAACGCCGATGTTGCCGCACTCTTAGGTGCGCCGGTCGTGATCGTGAGCGAGGGGGGGATCGGACGACCGATCGACGAGATCGTGCTAAACGCCGCACTCTTCGCCGCCCGCGGCGTCGAGGTCGCCGGCGCGATCGTCAACAAGGTCAATCTCGAGATGGAGCCGCAGCTGCCGCGACTCCTTGAACGCGGCCTCGCCCGACACAAGATACCGCTCCTCGGCGTGCTCCCGTATCGCGAGATCCTCTCGAACCCAACGCTCGCGATCATTGAAGATGGGCTGCAGGGAGAAACGATCTGGCCAGGGCGAGACATGGACGCGATCATCGGTCGCGTCTCCGTTGCGGCGATGCAGCCCGACCATGTGATGCAGCGCATCGGCGAAGACGCGCTGGTGGTGGTCCCTGGCGACCGTGAAGACGTGATCGCCGCACTCGCCGAGCTCTGGCTCTCGTCCGGTGAACAGCCGAACCGTCCGCTCGGCTTCGTGCTCTCCGGCGGCTATCGACCGAGCGCGCAGACGATCGACTTAATTCGACGCGCCGACCTGTTCGCGGTGCTCATGGAGGGCGACACCTACACCGTCGCCTCGAAGGTTCACGACCTTCTGGTGAAGACACACCCCGAGGACCTTCGCAAGATCGACGAGATCAAGCGCCTCGTCGCCGAGTCGCTCGATATCGATCGGATCCTCGCCGCCGGCCGACCGATCCGCTAGTTCGCGACCTGGAGCGTACAGGCGTCGATCAGGCGCACCCCATCAACGACCGCAGCGATAGTGATGAGCAGCTCGCCCGAAACCGCCGTCGTGAGCGGCCCTTCGTCCGCGATCGGTGCGAGGGTCGCACCATCTGCGATGTCGAGATAGTCGAGATCGAGCGTGGGGCTCTTGCGCAGTTCGGCGAGCGCGGCGGCACGGATCGCACCCACAGTCTTAGCACCGCTGGCGTGCGCGCTCGTTGCCGCCTGCAGCGCGCGTGGGATCGCCAGCGCCGTCGCTCGCCCTGATGGGGTGAGGCGCACGTTCCGCGAGCTGAGCGCAAGGCCGTCGGCGTCGCGAACCGTTGGAACGCGGTAGATAGCAGGTCCACCGCGACGCTGCGCGAGCGCCTCGACGACGCGCAGCTGCTGCGCGTCCTTCTCGCCGAACCACGCGGCATCTGGGGAGACAAGGTCGAAGAGGATCGTCACGACGGTCGCGACCCCGGCGAAGTGCCCGGGTCGCGCCGCACCTTCCAGTCGCACGGCGAGCGGCCCAGGATCGATCGCAGGCGGTTTGTCGCCCGGCGGATAGATGGTTGCGTCGTCGGGGGCGAAGATGAGATCTGCCCCGGCGGCGCGCGCGAGCGCAGTGTCGGCATCAAGGTCGCGCGGATACGCCGCAACATCGGTGCCGCTTGAGAACTGTCGGGGGTTGACGTAGATCGAGACGACGACCGTTCCCGATGCGGCGCGTGCCGCAGCGATCAGCGCGGCGTGGCCTGAATGAAGCGCGCCCATTGTGGGAACGAGGCCGATCGGTTGCTTTGCGACGCGAAGCGCTTCGGCGAGATCTTCGCGAGTGCGAACGATCTGCATCGCTCGCTAGCGGTGCGGCGCGTTGTCGCGTGCTGGATCGATCGCTTCGAACGCGGCAAGCGCGCTGCGCAGCGCTTCGTCGCTCTCGATCGACTCTGCGGCGCCGGGGAAGCTCCCGTCTTCGACCTCGGCGCGCCACGCCTCGATCGCGGCGATCGCACGCTCGCGTAGGTTGGTGAATGGGCGTGCGTGACGCGGTGGCCGCCCCGCCAAGAGACCGAGGAGGTCGGGAATCACCTGCACCTGGCCCGAGCATCCGTTCCCTGCGCCAATTCCGATCGTTGGAATGTGCAGCCGCGCGGTAATCGCGGCGGCAAGTTCGGCAGGAACGAGCTCTATGACGATCGCCGCCGCTCCGGCGGCCTCGAGAGCGAGTGCGTCGGCGAGGAGCGCCGCCGCCGCATCGGGGGCGCGCCCCTTCACGCGCGGACGACCCTCCGTGAGCGTCGACTGCGGTGTGAGGCCGATGTGGCCGATCACCGGGGCACCGCTGCGCGCCAGCGCCCCGACAATCGGGGCCATCTCGGCGCCTCCCTCCATCTTCACCGCGCCTGCGCCGGCCTCACGAAGGAAGCGTCCGGCATTTGCTACGGCGATTGCCTCGTCGGCGTATGAGAGGAAGGGCATGTCGGCGACGACGAGCGGCACTGATGTGGAGCGCACGACCGCCGCGACGTGGTGGAGCATCTCGTCCATTCCGATGCGTACGGTCGACTCATGCCCCAGCGCGACCTGTGCGAGCGAGTCGCCGACGAGGATCGCGCGGACCCCCGCCGCCTCGGCGATCTCCGCGGTTGCGCGGTCGTAGGCCGTGAGCACGGCGAACGGCGTCTTCGCATCGCGCGCCGCCCGCAGGTCGGCGATGGTGGCGCGGCGACTGGAAGGAGGTTGACCGCTCATCGTTGCGCTGCGAGTAGTGCGGCCACGCGATCGAGAATCGCATCGGCGACCACGCGCTTTGGCGCGGGGCCAACGCTCGTCGTTGTGCCGTCGGCGCCGGTGATCACCGCGGCGTTGTCGAGGCTCTCGAATCCGACCCCTGGTGCCGTCACGTCGTTGGCGACGACAAGGTCGAGATCCTTTGACGCCAGCTTTTCGGCGGCGCGCGTCGTTCCGCCGCTCTCTGCAGAGAAGCCGACCAGGATCGTGTGGCGCGTCGCGCGCGGGCCAAGCCTTCTTGCGACACCGGCGAGTAGGTCTGGCGTCGACTCGAGGCGCAACACGAGTTCGCCGTCGCGGCGAAGCTTCTCCGTGGCGGCGCCTCCGACTGGGCGGTAGTCCGAAACGGCGGCGGCGGCGATCAGCGCGTCAGCGCCAGGTGCACCGGCTGCAGAGTCCGTGCCTTGTGCTTGCAGTGCGCTGAACGCTGGGAGCGCGGGGAGCGCGCTGGTGAGCGCCGACTCGAGCGCTGCGACGCTCATCGCGCGCACGATCTCGACCCCTTCAGGGAGCGGCACCGCAACCCGCGCCGCGATGAGCAGCACATCGGCACCGCGATCGCGCGCCGCCTCGGCGAGGGCGATCCCTTGGCGCCCCGAGGAGCGGTTCGCGAGGATGCGGACCGGATCGATCGCCTCTTCGGTTCCACCTGCGGTGATGACGATGCGGCGCCCCGAAAGGTCGCCAGAGGCAACGGTCGGCGGGCGCTTCGCTGCGTTCGGCTCGCGCACTGGTGCGTTACCGATGGCGCGTTCCACCGCCGCGACAATCGTTGCGATCTCGGCGAGTCGACCGACGCCGCTGCTCCCTGAGGCGAGCTCCCCGCTCTCGGGTGCGACCAGCGTGTAGCCAAAGTCTTCGGCGAGGCGTCGTGCGTTCGACTGCGTTGCGGGGTGCTCCCACATCTCGCCATCCATCGCGGGCGCAACGATCACCGGCGCACCCGTTGCGAGGCACGCCGCAGTAACAGGGTCGCCCGCGAGCCCGCCCGCCATGGCGCCAAGCCACTGCGCCGTCGCCGGGGCGACGAGGATCGCATCGGCGCTGTCGGCGGCAACGATGTGGCCGATCCGTCCGTCGGGAAGCAGGTCGAGTAGATCTGCATCAACGGCGCGCCCCGTTAGCGTGCGGAGCGTGAGCGGCGAGACGAAGCGCGTTGCCGCGGGGGTGAGGAGCGCCTGCACATCGGCTCCAGCGGCGCGCAGCGCGCGCACGATCTCTGGAGCCTTGTAGGCTGCGATCGATCCGGTGATGCCGAGAACGACGAGTCGACCCTCAAGTGGGCGTCCCGCAACGTTCGGGCTCATCGCTGCATCCTTGGCACACCCGTTGCTGGCGCATTCACTGCGGTAAGGGCGAGGATCGCATCGATGACGAGCTCAGCCTCGCGCGCATCGGCGTAGACTCCGGCGCTCCAGCCGGCGGTTGCAGCCCCGCCAGCGAGAACGATCGCAGGGCGCGGCGCGCTCGGATCCCTGCGTGTCATCTCACCGACCGACTCTTCGATCAGCGCATGCAGCGTTGCGCGCGCTCCGCGCAAGATGCCTGCCGCAATCGCAGCATCGGTCGTCGCGCCGATCGGACCGGGGAGATCGGGGCTCTCGTCGAAGAGGGTGATCTCTGGGAGCGCCGCAGTGCCGACAGCAAGGGCGCGGGCGGCGAGCAGTGGCGAGGGGGCGATTGCGCCACCGATGATCTCGCCAGAGCGCGTGACGCAGGTCAGCGTGAGTGCAGTTCCGAGCGTCACGGCGATTGCGCCGCGACCCTGCGGCGCACCCCAAGTCGCATACGCGTGCCAGGCACCGAAGGCGCGGTCAACGCCGAGTCGCCCGGGGGCGTCGAGGGCGATTTTCAGCGGCGTGTCTGTTGACGTCAGCTCGCGCATCGCGATGGTGCGCTCGGCGGCCAGGGTGAGGAGCGCCTTGGTGGCCGCAGGGACGACCGAGGCGAACGCCACCTCTTCAGCCTGGCCCCCCTCAGCGACGGCAAGATCGAGGAGTGCGGTGATCTGTTGGCGCCACGCAGCGGCGCCGGCGTGATCGATCGGTGCAGGGACGCGGACGGAGCGTCGGGCACCGCTCTGAAGCCACCCCGCCTTGGCGGCGCTGTTCCCCAGATCGACGGCGTAGCGCATCGCCCCGATGATAGGGGGCGCCGATTGATCCAGGGCGCTGATCGTGGCTGCGCCACGGAGCGGGGTGGCGCGCCCCCTGCGCTACGCTCTCTTCCGCATGGATCACGATCACCACGAGCAGCTCCCCGGGATCTTCGTCAATCAGGGCCTGGCGATCGGTCGCGCCGACAAGGCGAACGTGCTGCGACCCCTCCTGCGCCAGACCGTCTCGTATCGTCGGCAGCAGGGCGGTGTGACGATTGCATCAGGGATCGGCTGGGTCGAAGAGGTGCTCGGCGACGACCCAGAGGTAAGCTCCATCTTCACCCCGCTCACCATCACGATCAACGTCGACGCGTTCGACAGCGTGCAGTTCGACCTTGAAGAGGTTGGGCACCTGCGCTACGTGCTGCGTCGCGGAGACGAGGCCATTGAGCTTGAATATCGCGCTGGAGTTCCCGTACCGAACGAGGCACCACTGCGAACATGGCTCGACGTGCGCGCTGAACAGTACGTGCAGATCGAACTGCCGACGAGTGCTTGGCCGAGCGCCGGCCCAAGCGTTGGTGGCGAGGCCGGCGACGAAGGCTCCGTCGATTCCGAAGGGCTGGAGCCGTGAGCACGCTGATCTTTGTTCTTTCCGCTAGGCTCCTCTCATGAGCGCTAGCCAGAAGACCCTCGTATTGATCAAGCCCGACGGCGTGCAGCGCCTCCTCGTCGGTCGCATCCTTTCGCGATTCGAGGATCGCGGACTCCGCATCGCGGCGCTGAAGCTGGTCTCGGTTGATCGCGCGCTCGCTGAGACGCACTACGCCGTTCACGCCGAGCGCCCATTCTTCGCGGGGCTCGTCGACTTCATCACCTCGAGCCCGCTCGTCGCGATCGTCCTCGAAGGGCCAAACGCGATCGCGGTCGTTCGTTCGATGGTCGGCGCAACGAAGCCGCATGAGGCGGGGCCCGGCACGATTCGTGGAGACTTCGGCCTGGAGACAGCGAAGAACCTGATCCATGCATCCGACAGTGAAGAGACTGCTGCAGCCGAGATAAAACTCTGGTTCGGCGCAAACGGAACGATCGATTACCCCCGCGCGACCGACGCGTGGATCCTCTCCGACGAGGAGTAGCCCTCGTCGCTTCGCCTACGGTGCAGGCGACCCCGCCGCCCCCGACCCATCGGGTGATGCCGTCTCATTTGGCGCGGGAGCTTGTGCGGTTGGCGAACTCAACGGCGGAGCCGATGGGAGTGGCCCAGCGCCACGCGAGGCAATCGAGAGCCATCCGGCCGCCGCGCCGGCGATGGTGATCGCACCGAAGAGGATCGCGACCACGAGCAGCTCAGGGAGTTTTCGCAACGCAGCGAGGCGAACAGGGCGACTCGGCACGGTGAATCCAACGAGCAAGATGCGCACCGCGCTTGCGACGAGCCCGAGCTGCCCGAGCGTAGCCACAATCGCGATGATCGGATTGCCGCCTGCGGTCAGCACGTTGATCTTTGCGGAGATGATCTCGCCCGGCGGCAGGGCGAGCATCGCGATGATCCCAGCGATCAAGATGACGCCGTAGACGGGAGTGCGTCGAGCCCAACCTCCGAGGTCGCTGATCGCGGTCACCTCGTACTGCTTGCGAATGCTGATCAACCAGAGGCCGAAAAGCGAGAGCGACAGCGCTCCAGGCACTGGGAGCAGCCGCGCCGCGTCGTTGTCGGGATTGATCAACAACGCCGCAGCGGCCAAGGCGAGCCAACCGGCGTTGCCGACCGCGAGGAAGCCGACTATCTCGCCGATGTCATCGTGGAGAAGCGCTGATGAACCGCCGAATGCAATGGCGACCGAGCCGGCGATGAGGAGTGCGGGAACCACCGCGCCGCCGATCTGTTCAGGTACCCCCGCAGCGAGCGAAGAGATCTCACCCATGACGATGAGGCTGAGCGCAGTTGGGATCCAGACGCCGATGAGGAGCGATCCGACGATCGGAAGCGTTTCGAAGATGCGCACGAGGCGGTGGTGGAAGGGGAAGACTCCCGTCGAGCTCATGAGCACCGCAGCGAGCGCAAGCGCTGCGCCGGCGCCGAGTGAGGTCGGCGTCGCGTAGTTCGCGTCGGTCGCCGAGAGGGGCATTGCGCTGCGTAGCAATTCCGCGGTAACGAGCAGCGGCAGCGCGATCGCCGTGGCCCGAAGGTCGCGGAAGACGGCGCGTGCCCGCGCTGCGTCGCCGCGCGATCCGGCGGCGAACGCAGAGAGGCCAATGCTGCCGAAGATCAGGATCGCAACTGGGGCAAGTCCGTCGGGGACTGCGAGCGCAAGGTCGATCGCCGCCAAGCCGAAGAGGGCAATCTGTCCCATGGTCCCTACGCGTCGCCCACCGCCGACCACAACGATCAGGGCGAAGGTCGGCGCGCCGAGCGCAACGAGCAGTCGCCCAGGTTCCGATGGGTCGAGTGGAATCCCGCCGAACAGCGCGCTCGATCGGTAGTCGCTCCCAGCAAGGAAGGCCAGGATCCCGCTCGCGAAGAGGAGCGAAATAACCACCATCTCGGCACGGTCGTTCGATCGATTTGCAATGCCGAAGCGCGGATGGCGCGCGACGGGGACGGCGACGAGGCTAATGAGGGCGATGAGCGCAGGTCCGATCGCGCGCAGGGTGGCGATGAGATGCGTCGTATCGATTGCGGGCACTACTCCTCCTCACTGAGGGTGAGCTGACCCGCGACGCTCGAGCTGATGAGCAGAATCGCCGCCAGCCCCGCGGCGATCGCAACCGCGGCGAGCGGGTCGAGCGCGCCAAGCACCGAAGCCCGCAGCAGGAGTGCGCCCGTCAGGGCGACCACCGCAGCTCGCCCCGTCGCCTCAACGTAGCCACTTGTGAGGAGCGGCGGGAGGCCGATGACGAGGAGTGCGATCCCTGCGGCGCGCACCGGCGCAACGCTCGTCTCAATCGGAAGGGCGAGCGGCACGGCGCCCAGGAGGAGCCCCGCGAGCGCGCTGGCTGCAACGACCGGGTGTGCGGTCAACGTTTCGGCGATGACGCGCGGGGAGAGGTCACGGCGAAGCGCGGCAATGTCGAGGAGCCCAGCAGGGAGGACGATTAACGTCGCACCCCAGAGCGCTGCGAGGCGGAGCAAGAGCCCAGTCGGGTAGCGCCCATCATCGGGGAACTCGAGGACCCCAGCGACGAGCACCAGTGCAGCGAGGGCAATCCACGCAGCGCGACGCGCGCCGGTAACCGCGAGGGTTGCGAGGAGCGCTGCGACGATTGCGAGCGGGAGCCCCTGCCCCACGAGGTTCAAGGGCTCGGCGCTCCGTAGGTTGGCGCGGCAACGAAGCTCATGCGGTCGACTGGGTAGTAGCGAAGTACGGCGCGACCAATTACCGCCTTCGTCGGGATCGGTCCATAGATGCGCGAGTCGGAGGAGTTCGAGCGATGGTCACCCATCACCAAGAGTTCGTCGGGGCCGAGAGTCCACGACCCGTTCTCGCCCTCAAGGCTCGCGCCATCGTCATCACGGAAAACATACGGCTCGCTCAGCGGGCCGCCGCTAACGCTGACCACGCCGTTGACCAGCGTGATCGTTTCGCCTGGCAGGCCGATGACGCGTTTGATGTACGGAGTCGGGTTCTCCTTCTTCCCCTGCGGCCAACCTGCCGGGGGAAAGAAGACGACCACATCACCGCGATGGAATCCGGTGATGCGCGGGGTCAGCTTGTCGACCATGACGTACTGGCCAGGCTCAAAGGTCTGCTCCATTGAGGTCTGCTCAACCTTGAACGGTTGGGCGATGAACCCTTGGATCAGGTAGAAGACGAGAGCCGTGACGGCGACCGTCTGGGCAATCTCGAGGAGGAGGCGACGACCACGCATGGGGGCAGTATAGGGGGCTGCGGTTGACCCCCCCACACCGCACCCCTACCATCGCCCTGTTGGGTGCCCATCCCAACCAGGGCTGTTGCCTTGAAGACCGACAGACGCCCGACCCGAAGCGCGGTGCTCGCACCGCGGCCACGCGACGGACCTGGACGTATCGGAGGAAGACACAACGATGAATGGACAGATCACGACGACGATGTTGCAAGACATGGTCCTGCCGGCCGGGTTGATCTCGGTCGTCTTTGCACTGCTCTTGGCACGCAACGTGCTCGGGCAGGATCGCGGCACCCGCGCCATGCAAGACGTGGCTGGAACCATCTTTGAGGGCGCCGTCGCCTTCATCCGCCGCCAGTACACCACTATTGCCGTGTTGGCGATCGCCGGCTCCATCGGGATCGGCGCGCTGATTTCGGCATTCGAGACCCAGGCCGTCGCCGAGACAAGCGTCTACGGTATCGACCTCGGCATTCGCACCGGCGTTGCGTTCCTCTTCGGCGCCGCATGCTCGATGGCCTCCGGGATCATCGGGATGTACATCAGCGTGAAGGCGAACCTCCGCACCACGGCCGCCGCTCGCAAGGGCGTCGTGAAGGCGGTGCAGGTCGCGATGCGCGGTGGGGCCGTCTCGGGCTTCCTTGTCGTCGCCCTCTCGCTCCTCGGCGTCTACGCCGTCTTCGTCGCCTTCGGCGGCCTCACCAATCCATCCGAAGCCCCCTTCCTCATCGTTGGCTACGGCTTCGGCGCCTCCTTCGTCGCGCTCTTCGCTCAGCTCGGCGGTGGGATCTACACCAAGGCCGCTGACGTCGGCTCCGACCTCGTCGGCAAGGTGGAGAAGGGGATCCCCGAGGATGACCCCCGCAATGCAGGCGTGATCGCCGACCTCGTTGGTGACAATGTTGGCGACTGTGCCGGCCGTGGTGCCGACCTCTTTGAGTCGACCGCCGCCGAGAACATCGGCGCGATGATCCTTGGCGTCGGCGCCTTCACGATTGCGAGCAGCGCAGGTTGGGCGAACCCAGAGGCGTGGATCTTTTTCCCGCTCGTCGTTCGCGCCTTCGGACTTCTCAGCACGATCGTTGCGATGTTCTTTGTGACCGGTAACGAGAAAGAGGATCCGATGAACATCCTCAATCGCGGGTACTGGGCGACCACGCTCCTTTCGGCCGTGGGCCTTGCTGTCACCTGCGCGGTGATGTTGCAGACCGGTGGTTCGAACGCGTGGCTCTACTTCTTCGGCGCCGGCGTCGTGGGTCTCGCCACGAGCGTCGCCTTCGTCTACATCACGCAGTTCTACACCGCCGGCTCGTATCGACCGGTTCGCGAGCTCGCCGAGGCGAGCCGCACTGGCGCCGCCACGAACATCATCGCTGGCACCGCGGTGGGCTTCGAGACCACGCTCGTCACCGCCGTCACGATCTCGATCGCGATCTTCGCCTCGCACTGGCTCGGCCAGCAGGCGGCACTCGCGGCGAACCTCGTCGGCGCCGACGTCGATAAGTTCGGCATCTTCGGCACCGCCGTCGCAACGATGGGCATGCTCATGACCACCGCCTACATCTTGGCGATGGACACGTTCGGGCCGATCACCGACAACGCGGGCGGGATCGCGGAGTTCAGTCGCGCCCCCGAGAAGATCCGCCACATCACCGACCGCCTCGACGCGGTCGGGAATACGACCAAGGCCCTCACCAAGGGCTACGCGATCGCCTCGGCGTCGCTGGCCGCGTTCCTACTCTTCTCGGCGTACATCGACAAGGTCAACCTCATCCTTGAGCGTGCCCAGCGCCCGATCATGGATTCGATCAACCTTGCCAACGTCAACGTCTTTATCGGCGCCTTCATCGGCGCGATGCTCTCGTACTTCTTCAGCTCGCTGGCAATCCGCGCGGTAGGCCGCACGGCGCAGTCGATCATCGTCGAAGTACGACGTCAGTTCCGCGAGATGCCGGGGATCATGAGCTACCGGGTGCGCCCGGACTATGCGCGCGTGGTGGACATCACGACGAAGGCGGCCCTTCGCGAGATGATCGCGCCAGGGATCGTGGCGGTTGCGACCCCAGTAGTCGTTGGGCTCCTGCTCGGCGCCGAGGCGGTTGCCGGCATGCTCATCGTTGGAACGATCAGCGGCGTGCTTCTGGCGACGGTGCTGAACAACTCCGGCGGCGCGTGGGACAACGCGAAGAAGTACATCGAATCTGGTGCGCTAAAGGACGCAAAGGGGAAGGTCCTCGGCAAGGGTTCCGATGCGCACGCGGCAGCGGTCGTGGGCGACACCGTCGGTGACCCGTTCAAGGACACGGCCGGCCCGTCGCTTCACGTGCTCGTGAAGCTGCTGGCGACTGTCACCCTCGTGCTCGCTCCGCTCTTCATCGGTTCGTGATGATCCGCCGCATGGTGCGGCACAGGTGAAATCGACGACACGGGCGGTGCCCCCTAGGGGGCATCGCCCGTCGTCACATCTCGGTAGTGACCAGCAAGGTCGCGCGAGAGAGCAGGATCAGGAGGAGATGCGATGACAGAGATCCCCGCGGTCATCATCGCTGCGCTCCTCGGGGCGCTGCAGGGCTTCACCGAGTTCCTGCCGATCTCCTCGTCGGCGCACCTCTACGCGGTGCCGTACCTCTTCTTGCTTAACGACCCACTTCTAGATTCCCTCGCCTTCGCCGCAGTGCTCCACCTCGGCACCCTCGCCGCGGTGCTCGTGGCGATGCGCCGCGAGGTGAAGCGACTCACTGGCGTGGTCCTGAGATTCATCTTCTCGCTCGGCCACACGCGCGGTGAGGCCTCCGACGAGCGGCTGATCGTTGCGATCATCCTCGGCACGATCCCTGCCGCCATCGCAGGCGCGCTCGCATCAGACCTGATCGATGGAGCGCTGCGCAGTCCGATAATCGTTGCCGCTGCGGTGCTCGCGGGCGCCGCGCTGCTCGGCGTTGCTGAGCGGTTCGGACGTCGCGAGCGACCACTCGAGGGGATCGCGATCTTCGATGGCATCTTTACTGGGCTCGCGCAGGCGCTCGCCCTCATCCCCGGGATCAGCCGCTCCGGTGCAACCATCAGCGCTGGGCTGCTGCTTGGTTTCAATCGTGCCGCGGCGGCGCGCTTCAGCTTCCTGCTCGGTATCCCAGCGATCGCTGGTGGCGGACTGCTGGAGTTGCGAAAGCTCGTCGAATCGGGCGGGATTTCCGATAGCTCGGTACCGCTCCTTCTCGTCGGCATCGCCACCTCGTTCTTTGCTGGCCTCTTGGCGATCTCGCTGCTGTTGCGACTCCTCTCAGGGAGCTCGACGCGACTCTTTGTCTTCTACCGCATCGCCTTTGCGCTGCTCCTCGTTGGCACCGCACTTTCGCGCGGCGGCAGCTAACCCGAACGGTGGACCTCGGCAAGAGCGTTCGGCACCGCGCGCTACGCGATCTCGTCACGAGTCGCGCCATTCGTACGCAGCGAGAGCTGGTGACGGCGCTGCGCGCCCAGGGGATCCCGGCGACGCAGGCGACGATCAGCCGCGATATCACTGAACTCGGCCTCTACAAGGCCGAGCGCGGCGGCTCCAGTGCCTATGCGCTCCCCGCCGAGGCTGGCGTCGAGCAGACGGCAGAGGCGCGCCTTCGCTCACTCCTCGCCGACGTGCCGCTTGAGCTCTCGACTGCGGCATCGATCCTTGTGCTGCGCACCCTGCCGGGGAGCGCGCACGCGATTGCAGCCTCGCTCGACCGCCTCCGCCTCCCCGAAATCGTCGGCACGGTCGCCGGCGACGACACCCTCTTCGTTGCCCTCAGCGACGCTTCGGCGCTGCGCTCGCTCCGCAGCAAACTCACGGCGCTCGCCGATCGGGGGGCCGCCGGCCGCTCTGGGCGCTAGGATTCGCCCATGTATTGGGCCGATGAACTTGCTGAACGCGTCTCCGGACCCCAAGTCGTCAACGACTCCAAGACACCGTCGGGGACCGTACACGTCGGGAGTCTGCGGGGTCCGGTAGTTCACGATGTGATCGCCCGAGCCCTTCGCGCGCGCGGCGTGCCAGTGGAGTTCCGTTACGGCGTGGAAGATATGGACGCGATGGACGCGCAGGCGCTCCTCACCCCCGACGCCGTCGACAAGTACATGGGGGTGCCACTCTCGCGCGTCCCTGCCCCCGAAGGATCGACTGCAAAGAACTACGCGCGCCACTTTGTGGAGACGCTCTTCTTCCCCACCTTCGCGCGCCTCGGCATTCGGCCAGAGTTCTACTGGCTCTCTGAGATCTACCCCACAGGAAAGATGGACCCGTTCATGCGCACCGCACTTGATAAGGCGCAGGTGATCCGCGACCTTTACCTGCGCGTGAGCAACGTGGAGCGACCGGCTGGCTGGCTCCCAGTGCAAGTGATCTGTGAGGCGTGCGGGCGGATTGGAACAACCCTCGCCGACGATTGGGATGGCCAAACGGTGCACTATCGCTGCCTCCCCGACTACGTCGCGTGGGCGAAGGGGTGCGGCCACGAAGGGCGCGTCGCGCCGTTCGGTGGCGCCGCGAAGATGCCGTTCAACGTGGAGTGGGCGGCGAAGTGGTCGCTTATGGGGATCACCATCGAAGGGTGCGGCAAAGACCTTTCGACAAAGGGTGGCTCCCGAGATCGCAGCGAGGCGGTCTCGCGTGAGGTCTTCGATCGCGAGCCGCCGATCAACGTGATGTACGAGTTCCTCAACGTTGGTGGAAAGAAGATGAGCACCTCGAAGGGCCGCGGCGCTGCCGCTCACGCCGTCGCCGAGTCGATCCCGCCGAGCGCGCTCCGCTTCCTCTTCTTGCGTCCGCGCCCGAACCAGGCGATCGACTTCGACCCATCGGGGACCGATGCAATCCCACGACTCCTCGACGAGTATGACCGGATCAGCACTGCAACGGCCGGCGGGCAGGTGCGCGGCGAACTGCCGACCGATCACGATCGGATGCATTTCTACAGCCAGATCGCCGATGCCGACGTCGCCGCGGCGAAGGGGGCCGCCGCAGCGTGGCGACCCGCCTTTGGCCAACTCGCACTACTCCTACAGCTTCCTGGCGTTGACGCGCGAGCGCGCGCGGCGGCAGAGAAGGGGAGCCCGCTCACGGCGAGTGAGGCGCAGGAGCTCGATGAGCGCATCGATGCGGTGCGCCACTGGCTCGCCGACTACGCGCCCGAGGAGGCGCGCATCGCGGTGCGCGATGAACTCCCTGCCGATGCGATATCCGCGCTCTCGCCAGAGGAGCGCGCCTGGCTGATCGCGCTCGCCGACGCTGCCGATGCTGCGAAGCCGCGTGGGGGAGAGGCGTGGCAGAGCCTGATCTTCACCGCCGCAAAGGAGGGGGGTCTCCCGCCGCTCCGCGCCTTCACCTCGCTTTATGCCGCCTTTCTCGGCCGCACGAACGGGCCGCGCGCAGGATGGCTTCTCGCCGCGCTCGACCACACGATGATCGTCACCCGCCTCCGCGCCGCCGGAGCGGTGCGCTGAGCGCCTGCGCCACGTGGCTACTCGGCGCCACTCCCGTGTCGCATTGAGTAGAGTGCGCGCATGAGTGTTGGAGCCCAGCGACTTCGAGAAGACGCCGAACGACTTCGTGCGGGGGCGATCGCCAAGCGCGAAGATCCCGCGCTCGTCGACGTCGCTATCGCCGCAGACGCGCAGCGGCGCGAGCTCTCCGCCGAGGTCGACGCGCTCCGCGCCGAGAGGAAGGCGCGCTCCGCTAAAGTGGGGGCGCTCCTCGCCGCCAAGACTGCCGCCGACGATCCGAAGGTTGTCGAGCTGAAGGCTGCATCGCAGGCGATCGCCACGAAGTTGAGCGGCCTTGAGGAGCGGCTCGCTGCTGCAGAGGCGGCGCTCGACGATGCACTGCTGCGCATTCCGAACCCGCCAGACCTCGACATTCCCGTCGGTGGCGCCGAAGCGAACACGACGATCCGTACCTGGGCGCCAAAAGGGCATCCGCCGATCGGCGCCGATGGCTCGGACCCTGCGACGGGCGCCGCCCCCGAGCACGATGTCGTGGGCGAGCAACTCGGCATCTTCGACCTAGAGCGCGGCGCAAAGGTTGCGGGCACCGCCTTCCCCGCGTATCGCGGCGACGGCGCGGCGCTGATCCGTGGCCTGATCAACCTCTTCCTCGACACTCACGTGCGCGAGAACGGCTTCACCGAGATCTGGTCGCCGATCCTCATCAACGAGGCGTCGGCGCGCGGCACCGGACAGATCCCCGACAAAGAGGATCAAATGTATGTGGTCGGCCGTGATGGCTTCTACCTCGCCCCCACCGCTGAGGTCCCCGTTACGAACCTGCACCGCGACGAGATCCTCAACGGTGCTGAGTTGCCGATTCGCTACGCCGCGTACACCCCCTGCTTCCGTCGCGAGGCCGGTGCCGCTGGGCGCGAGACGCGCGGGATCCTGCGCCTGCACCAGTTCGACAAGGTGGAGATGGTCAGCTTCGAGCGTCCCGCCGACTCCGCCGCGGCGCTGGAGTGGCTCACCAGCCGCGCGGAGATCTTGCTGCAGCGTCTTGAGCTGCCGTATCGCGTCTTGCTCATGGCGACCGGCGACATGGGATTCGTGCAGATGCGCAAGTACGACCTCGAGGTCTGGTCTGCGGGC
>JBPCTG010000103.1:0-1982 GCA_051006395.1 Candidatus Limnocylindrus sp. | reverse complement strand
GCAACTTGCGCGCGCCCCCGAGCGACGCATTCGCATGAGCGAGCTCGCCGACCACGTGATCATCTCGAAGAGCGGACTCACCCGCCGAATCGATCGGCTGAGCGCATCGGGTTGGGTGTCGCGCGTGCGCTGCGCCACCGACGGTCGCGTCTTTTGGGCGACGCTCACCCCGGCTGGGCTCAAGGCGTTTCGCGCTGCAGCACCTGGGCACCTCGCATCGGTCGCGTCGCGCTTCGGTGCAGCAGTACCAAGCGCCGATCTCCCGCATCTGCACAGGGCACTGAACGCGATAGCCGCGCGAAATCGCGACTAGGCGAAGGCGCGTAGCGCGCGAAAAGGCGGCTTCGCACCTAAGAGAACTCGCGCCTATGAGGCGAGGAGTGGCAGCGCCAGTCGACGGAAGCCGTCGACGAAGATCCCAACGGCGAACCCCGCAAACATCAGCGCTGAGATCAATCCAACGGCGCGAATGACGCGCGCGCCGGCAAGGCGTCGCGTTGCGCCAACGATCCCCGACAAGACAGCGGAGTGCATGACGCCCGCCGTGGCGAATCCGGCAATGAATGGCGCGAAGCCCGCAGCGCTCGACGCGTGCGCCGCGACCACGCTCCCGCCGACAGTGGCAGTCCAGATGATCAGCGTCGGTGAGCCGAGGGCGATCGCGAGGCCGAGCCCAACGGCGCGTACGCCGTTGGCGCGGCGAAGCGGTGACGACTCGTCGATCGCGCCAGCGTGTAGTGCGTCGCGCAGCCCCGCGGCGGCGAGCCAGCAGAGCACCCCACTTCCACCGAGCCACAGGATCCATGCTGCAGGGGGCCAAGCGAGGAGGGCGGAGACTCCGAGGGCGCCGGCGCAGGCCCAAACGACGTCGCCGATGCAGGAGCCGAGGCCAATGAGAAAGGCGGGGAGTGCGCCGCGCTCGATCGCCGTTCGCACGACCGTAACGTTCACGACTCCGAGCTCAAGGTTGATCGAGAGGGCGAGCGTGGCCCCAATAAGGAAGAGTTCCATCGCGGCAGTCTAGCCGCGCGAGCGGGCCGTTAGGACTCGACGACGCTCGTCGGCGTGTTGTGCGGGTTGCTGTGCGCTGCGGGGATCACGCCGAGCTTCCCAGCCTGGTAGTCCTCGAACGCCTGCACCACCTCGTCGCGGGTATTCATCACGAATGGCCCGAGCCAGGCGACCGGCTCGCGAATCGGCTCGCCGCCAAGGATCAGCACGTCGAGCGCTGGGGTGCGGCGGTCCTGGTGTTGCGACGCGCGCACTACGATGCGATCGCCTGCGCCGTACACGGCGAGCTGCCCCTTCTCGATTGCAACGCGCTCAGCGCCAACGCTGCCGCGACCGGAGAGCGCGTACACCAGCGCGTTGAAGTCGGGTCGCCACGGAAGGTCGAGCTCTGCGCCCGGCTGGATCGTTGCATGCACCAGGGTGATCGGCGTCTGCGTCGAGCCTGGCCCTTGGTGTCCGCCAACATCGCCGGCGATCAGGCGCAGCAGCGTGCCGCCATCTGGGGAGGCAAGGAGTTTCACCTCGGAGGAGCGAATGTCTTGATACGCGGGCGGCGCCCACTTCTTTGCACGCGGCAGGTTCACCCACAGCTGGAATCCGTGAAAGAGACCGCCGCTCGCCACAAGGAACTCTGGCGGCGTCTCGATGTGCAAGATGCCGCCGCCCGCGGTCATCCACTGCGTGTCGCCGTCGCTGATGCGGCCACCACCGCCGTTGCTATCGCGATGGTCGAGGATTCCGTCGAGCATGTAGGTGACAGTCTCGAAACCACGATGCGGATGCCACGGTGTCCCTTTCGGTTCACCGGGCGCGTACTCCACCTCGCCCATCAGGTCGAGCATGATGAACGGATCGATGGCGTTGAGCGGTGCACCCATGAAGGCGCGGCGCACCGGAAACCCTTCGCCCTCAAAACCTCCAGGCGCCGTGGTGAGCGAGATCACCGGACGCGGTCGCGCGGTGAGGAGATC
>JBPCTG010000102.1:0-1050 GCA_051006395.1 Candidatus Limnocylindrus sp. | reverse complement strand
CAAGCGTTGGCCCGATGGCGAGGCACGCCGCGCAGAGGTTGGACCCTCCGCGGTGATCGGAGTGGACATCTTCGTCGAAACACTGATGCAACCGGCTGAGTTCGGAGCAAAGCTCGCGGCGCTCACCGGCCCAGACTTCGAGCTTCGCATGGTCTCTGCTCGCGGCACCGTCGTGTGGACAAAGATGTCGCCGGCGTTCGATCACCCTGGATTCTTCCGTTCACGCTTCGTTGCTCGAGACACGTCGAAGCCCGTGACAGACGAGGCGATCGCTGGGCTCCTCGTGCGCGTCGCCGGTGTTGCCCCGTGGGTCCACCTCGAGAAGCTCCGCGCCTGGAACGGCGAAGAGGGCTTCACCCGGGCCCAGGGCGAATAGCCGTCTCGCGCGGCGTGTGGCAGGGCGAGGGGGAACCATGCAAGCGGTAGCGGTCCTCGTCTTCATCATCATCGCGGGTGTCGCCTCGTCGGTGCAGGCCGTTATCAACTCGCAGCTTGGGCAGCGCACCGATCCACTGACTGCAGCGGTGGTCTCATTCGCGGGCGGACTCATCGTGGTCACCATCGCAGCGGCGCTCACCGGGCGGTTGCAGATCGTCGAAGCGGCAAAGATGCCGCCGCTCCTCCTCACCGGTGGCGCGTACGGCGCGGTGATCGTCACAGGGTTCGCATTTGCGGTGCCGCTTCTCGGGGTCACCAGCGCAACGTTGGTCTACATCGTGGGATCGCTCGGCGCCGCCGTGGCGATCGACGCGTTTGGTCTCTTCGGCACCACGGCGATCCCGATCGTGCCGCAGCGCATCATCGGCGTCGCCCTGGCGTTCATCGGCTTTTTACTCGCCCGGCGGTGAGCGCGGATCAGCGCACCTCAACGGGAGATCCCGTCCGCGCCGGTCACGACGAGGAGGCGCCCGACGCGGGGGAGCTCCTGCGCGAGGTGCTCCTCGACGAACGGTACGAGCCGGGGATGCGGCTGCTCGACCGACAAGAGGTTCCGCTCGCCGATGATGGCTTGCCGGCCTTCGTTCCCGAGCACGCGCCAACCCCGTTGCG
>JBPCTG010000101.1:0-2635 GCA_051006395.1 Candidatus Limnocylindrus sp. | reverse complement strand
CGTGACCGATCTCTACGAGGGGCTGCGCATCGCCGTCGCATCGACGCTCACCGGCGCGGCGGCGACGTTTGCCGACGCCGCGCTCAGCGAGGGGATCGCCGTGCTGAAGTGGCACCGACGCCTCGGCGGCGACCTGCGCAAGCGCAACCGCTTCCTCGCGGCGATCTACAAGGGGGCGTAACGTGACAATCAAATGGGTGGTCGTTGATCCGCTTGTGCAGAACGGAGAGGCGTTTCTTTACGGCACGCGACTCACCGTGCGACGCCTGCTGGAGCTGCGCGCGAGTGGCTACGACGCGGCGCGACTTCTCGCCGAAATGCCTGAGCTGCGCATCGTCGGCATCGCCCGCGCATACGAATATGCGATCGCGAACCGAGCGGATTACGCCGAGTTCTTCGGCCAAGACGGCTCGCTGCTTGGACCGGGGCTCACGGTAGAAGAGGCTGCGCTCGCCTCATGAGTGACGACGCAGTGGCCGGAGAGACGCTCGCCACCGTTCCGTTTGACGCCCAGAAGCGCGCGACGGAGCTCGCAATCCTCGACGCACTCCGCTCTGTGGTCGATCCCGAGATCGGCATGAACGTTGTCGAGCTCGCGCTCATTCGCCAGGTGATCGTTGGCGAGACCGAGTCCGAGGTGAAGATGATCCTCACCACCCCATTCTGCCCATATGCTGGCTCGATGCTCGCCCAAGTAAAGGAGCAGGCCGAGTCGGTGCTCGAGCATCCGGTGAAGGTCACGCTCCTCGCCGAGCGCTGGGATCCGAAGGACGCTGGGCTCGAGTGGTGAGCGCCGCCGAACACGAGGACCTCGCACTTCCCCCATCGAAGGTCGCAACCGGCAAGGGCGACGCTGGCACCACGGGCCTCCTCTTCGGCGGTGATCGCATCAGCAAAGACGACGTGCGCACCGAGGCGTACGGCACCGTCGACGAAGCGACCGCAGCGCTCGGCATGGCGCGCGCAGAACTGATCGGCCTTACCGGCGCAGGGATCAGCGCGCTTGACGAGACGCTGCTCTCGATTCAGCGCGATCTCTTCGTTGTCGGCGCCGAACTCGCCACGAATCCCGACGCGTGGGATCGCCTCGAAGAGGGGCGCACCAAGGTCTCGCCGAAGATGCTCGCCCGCATCAACGCGCTGCTCGCCGCCACCGAGGCGACGATCGTCTTTCCGAAAGACTTCGTGATCCCAGGATCGAGCAAGGCATCGTCGGCGATCGAGCTTGCGCGCACGATCATTCGCCGTGCTGAGCGTTGGTGCGTGACCCTCGGCCGCGAAGGGTTGCTCCCCGGTGAGCACCTGTTGGCGTACCTAAATCGCCTCGCCGACCTCCTCTGGCTCCTCGCCCGCCAGGCCGAGATGCTCGAAGCCTCCGCGACACGCTCCGTTTCTCAGACGCCCGTTCGCGACTAGCTCCTCCGCACATGCAGCGTGCCCAGGCGCGGCACCGATGGCTGCGCTAATCTTCATATCCGACAAGATTCGTCGGAATAGTAGGAGGCGCGATGACCGGAACGCACGCAGCCGAAACGGGAGCACGGGGACTGCACGGCAGCGGGGCCGTGGCATTCAGCACCCGCGGCGAATACGGCGTGCGGTTCATGGTTGCCCTCGCGCGCATGGATCACGGCGAGCCGGTCTCGCTGACCGATATCGCTGAAGCCGAAGACCTGCCGCGCGCCTACCTCGAGCAGATCGTTGGCAGCCTGCGCGACGCGGGGATCATCGACAGTCAGCGCGGCGCACATGGCGGATACCGACTCGCTCGACCCGCCAACGAACTGCACATGGGCGAGGTGCTGCGCGCGCTCGAAGGTCCGATCGTGCCGATGTCCTGCCTCGCCGAAGAGGGGAGCCCGTGCAATCGCGCCGGCTCCTGCACCGTGGCACACCTCTGGAGTCGCGTACGCGACGCGGTCTCGACGGCGCTCGACTCCTTCACCCTTGCCGACTTGGCCAAGCCAGGCTCGCCGATCGCCATCAAGCGATAGCGCGCAGAACGATAGGAGGAACAGTGAGCGACAGCGCAGCACACCTGGTGATCAAGGGGCTCGTCGTTGCGCCCGCCTCCGACCCGACGAAGCGAATCCTCGACGGCATCGACCTGGTGGTAAAGCCAGGCGAGGTGCACGCGATCATGGGGCCGAACGGTTCCGGGAAGACGACGCTGAGCTATGCGCTCATGGGTCATCCTGGCTACGAGATTCTCGCTGGCGAGGTGCACTGGAAGGGTCACAACCTTCTCGAACTGAAAGCCGACCAACGTGCGCGCCTCGGACTCTTCCTTGCATTCCAGTACCCCACGGCGATCCCTGGCCTCAGCGTTGCGAGCTTCTTGCGCACCGCGATGAACGCGCGCCGATCGGGCCTGGAACGCGACCCTGATTTTGATCCGTCCGATCCAGTGAAGGGCGGCATGACGATGGGCGAGTTCCGAAAGATCGTGAAGGAGAAGATCGCCACGCTCAAGATCGACGAAGGGTTCATGACTCGCTACGTGAACGATGGGTTCTCGGGCGGCGAGAAGAAGCGACTCGAGATGTTGCAGATGGCGCTGTTGAAGCCCGAGATGGCGGTGCTCGACGAGACCGACTCTGGTCTCGACATCGACGCGCTGCGCATCGTCGCCGAA
>JBPCTG010000100.1:0-27542 GCA_051006395.1 Candidatus Limnocylindrus sp. | reverse complement strand
GACGGGCGGTCAGCGTTGCGGTGCGCACCACAAAGAGCCCAACGTCGCGCAAGTCGATGAGCGTCGCCGCCTCAGCGCCAAAGCCGAGCGGTCCACTCGCAACAACTACCGGTCGCTGGAGACGCAGTGGCGCGCGCGCTCCCAGCTCCACCGCAAGATCGATCGTTGCAGCGTTCAGTCGCTCAGGTGGGGTTGGCGCGGAGGTTTTCGCGCGACCTTCGCTTGATCGCGGCGCTGGGTGCACCTTGGTGCGACGGCGCTGCGGCACTACTCGGTCGCTCCGCTACGAAACTCGCTCATCGCAATCGCCGGACCTTCGCGACAGAGGCGCACGTCGCCCGAACGAGCCGGCAAAGTGCAACCGCCGCAGACGCCACTCCCGCAACCGATCTCATGGGTGAGGAGGAGCTGCATCCAGCTACCGCGATTCGCTCCGCCTTTGGCGCGTGCTCCCGCATTCGCCGCGGAGCGATCCAGTCCACGACGCCCCTGGGCAGCGTCGTAGGCGCCGGCGAGGAGTGCCGCCGATCCCGCTGCGAACGATTGATCAGCCCACGACGCATAGCTCGCGATCAGATCGGCGGCGACGCCAGCGTGACCGAGGCTGCCGTCTGCAGTCGCAACGACGAGCTCGACTTGTTCAGGAAGGAGGCTCGCTGGCGCAAGATCATGCGCGCTTTGCGCTCCTTGGATGAAGGCCACGGAGCGACCGGCTGCAACGGCCGAAATCGCGAGGAGGCGCAGCCAGGCGAACCCTTCGGTGTCAGAGACGAGCAGTAGGTTCGACCCTTTTGCGTCGAGAGCGATCGGTCGTCCGATCGGGCCGACGAGGGTCAGCGCGTCGCCAACGCGCAACTCGGCGAGCGAGTCATGGCCGCCGTCGGCGCGTGGTTGCAGCGCCACCTCAACGCTGCCGCGCAGTGGATCGACCTTTGTGACTGGCGCAACGCGCCGGAGGCGATAGCCACCGGCCTCGGCGCGCACGAGATGCAGTGCATGACCAGGGCGAAGGCCCGCAACGAGCGTTGGGGCACGCAGCTCGAGGGTGGTGCGCCCGGGGGCGAGCTCTCCGATAGCGAGGATGCTCGCCGCGACGGGCGCAGGGCCCATCGGCGCGTTAAACCTTGGCGCCGTGGTCACCGGCGACGCCGAGGCCAGCGATGATCGCGCCGGTCGGTCGCGACTTGAGCCCTGCCGCGCTGCGGAGCGCCGCTTCGATGCGGTCGTACAGATCGGCGGACCCCCAGAGCTCCACGATCTCCGCGGCGCTCACGCGATCAAGGCTCGAGCGACCGCGCCCCGATGAGGAGATGACGCGGAACGAAAGATCACCGTCGAGGATCAGCTGCGGCGCCTTGGCGCTTCCCGCAAGGATGAGCGGCGCGACAACGAGGAGGATCGGGCGATGGCTGTTGAGGTAGCGGCGGAGCTGATCCGCGGCGCGCTCCACGGCGGTCAGGCGCTCTGCACCCGCGGCCTCAGCCGCGTCGGCGGCGCGGCGCGCAAACTCAGGAGAGAGGGTTGAGCGCTTCGGTGCGCCGCGCTTTACTGCACTTTTCTTCGCGGCAGTCTTTTTTGCTGCCATCAACCGCGGTACTCCAAGTCGCGCGAAAGTCGCTCGCGCAGGAACATGGAGTGGTGTCGCTCGAACATCCACTCGCCTGCACGGTGACCGAGTGCGCGAGTCGACTCGTCGGCCTCAAGGCGATCGAGCGCCTCGTAGTTTGGAAGGTCGAAGAGGATCACGTTGTCGAAGTCCCAACCGTGGGCAACGTTGTACCAGCCGAGGAACTTGATCCCGAACTTCTTTTCATATGTCTTCACGGTGCGCGGGAAAAGAGTGCGCATGAAGAACTTGAAGAAAGGATCGCGGCCCCGACGCACGGAGAAGTAGGTTGCTAAGACTGGCATCAGCGGGATTCTCCCACGTCATCGCCGCTCGTGGGTGGCCGTGCGGCAGCGGCACGCGCCTCGTCCTCGAGCTCGCCGACCGTCTTGCTTCGGCCGCTCAGCGGGGCGCGGCGCCCGCGTCGATCGGCCGCCACGAGGCGCAGGAGGAATATCGACGTCTGGCCGACGAGCAGCAACAGCACGACGACAGCGATGAGGAGGATCGTCGCGATCGTGGCCCCCCAGTTCAGCACCGCAGAGAGCGGCGCCAAGATGATCACGACCACGAGTGCCACCGCCTGGATCCAGAAGCAGCCGAGCCCTGGACCGCGATCGGCGTTCAGTGGCGCACCCTTGTACTCGGGTGGCTGCGGCGTAGCGGAGGCGGGCGGAAGGCTCATGTGATCATTGTGGCGGGTGGCGTCAACGCCCGCAAAAACCTACGCCGCGTGCACGTTACGGGCGCCGTGCGACGAGGCGTTAACGCTCTGGCGCCTCCCAAGCGACCAGGCCGCTCACAAGCGTCAGGCGCACGACGCCGGGGAGCGCACGACCGATCAGCGGCGTGTTGAGGCTCTTCCCAGCGAGCGTCGCGCGGCTTGGCGTCCAGGTTGCTCCAGCAGCGATCACGACGAGATCGGCGGGGGCGCCAACGTCGATCCCGCGCGGCGCATGCGTTGCAGGGAGCAGCGATGCGGGCCCCGTCACTAAGGAACGCGCGATCGTGACGAGCGAAAGCTCACCAGCAGCTCGAGCCGCAAGTGCAACGCTCAGCGCCGTCTCGATCCCCGCGATCCCGTTCGCTGCGAGGCCAAATTCCATCTCCTTGCGTTCGCGTGAGTGCGGCGCATGATCGGTAGCGATCGCGAGCGCCGTACCGTCGCGTAGTGCTGCGCGGCACGCTGCGGCGTCGTCGGCGCCGCGCAGCGGCGGGCAAACACGGAGATTGCTGTCGAAAGCATCCATCGTAGGGTCTGGCGGCAACAGGTTGTCTGTCGACTGCTCCCAGGCCCAGCGGCGATCACCGGCAATCCAACGGTCGGTGAAGGCGGCGTGGTGAGGCGTCACGTCGCAACTCACGGGCAGCCCTTCGGCTCGTGCTGCACGCACAAGATCGAGCGCCGCGGCAGTCGAGAGATGCGTCAGGTGGAGTCGAGCGCGCGGTTCGGTGGCGAGCGCCTCGCGCAGCAACGCGATATCGCGCGCGACCGCCTCGATCTCGCCGGCGGCGGGCCACGGTCGCAGCCCGAGGCGCGTGGCAACGGCGCAATCGGCCGCCTCGCCACCTGCGGTGAGGTGTGGCGTCTCAGCGTGTTCAATGACCGGCAGGTCGAGGGCGCCTGCGCCGATCAGTGCGGCGCGAAAGAGCGTCGCATCAGCGATGGGGCTCCCGTCATCGGAGAAGCCGATCGCGCCGGCGGCGGCAAGGTCGGCGAGCGGCGCGAGTGCCATGCCGGCACGACTGTGCGTTGCGGCGCCAATCGGCAGAAGCCGCACCCCGCGACGTGCGCCATCGATACGCACCATCGAGGCGAGGCGCTCAGCGCTGTCGGCGGCGGGCTCGCTGTTCGGCATGAGGCAGACGGTGCCGTATCCACCGTGCGCGGCGGCGCGCTCGCCGCTTGCCGCATCTTCTGAGGCTGCCGCCCCCGGCTGACGGAAGTGGGCATGGAGATCGATGAACGCCGGCAGGAGCAGTTCGGTTGGATCGCCGAGGTCGGGTTCGCCACCAGCACGGAATCGTGCAGCGGCCGCCTCGGCACCATCACGCCAATCAACGCGTTCAATGCACCCATCGCGCAGCGCAACGTTCGCTGCGCCAGCGAGCTCCGCGACCGGATCAACGACCCAAACTGTTCCGAGATCCCGCGTCACTCCGTGGCTCATGGCAACTCACCGCGCGCTGCAAGCGACAGGACGGCCATGCGCATCGGCACCCCAGCCGCCACCTGATCGAGCACAATGCTGCGAGGCCCGTCGGCAACATCGGCATCGATCTCGACCCCTTCGTTCATTGGGCCTGGGTGCATCACGAGGCAATCGGACGCCGCCCGCGCCGCGAGTCGCTCTTCGGTCAGCCCCCAATCGTGGCGATACCCCTCCAGTGAATCAATCTCGCCGCCGCTCAAGCGCTCCCGTTGAATGCGAAGCGCCATGGCGGCGTCCACGCCATCAAGCGCCGCGTCGATCGATGCGACGAGCTGCGCGCTGCCAGCGACGTTGCCGCAACGCGCTCTCGCCTCGCGTGTCAGCGCGTCCGCAAGCTCCGCAAAACCGGCGACGAGGTTTGCTGGCCCCGCAAGACGCACTGAGGCGCCGGCGGCGATCAGGGTGTGCAGGTTCGAGCGCACGACGCGGCTGTGGAGCAGGTCGCCGATGATCGCGATCGATCGACCACGCAGTGACCCGTCGGCGCCGCCGATGCGCGAGCTGAGCACCGAGAGGTCGAGGAGCGCCTGCGTCGGATGAGCGTGCCACCCATCACCGGCGTTGATCACGCTCCCGTCGAATGCGCGTGCCGCAAGCCACGGCGCGCCAGAGCGCTCGTGGCGCAAAACCACCACATCTGCGCCCAGCGCGCGCAGGGTGCGCAGCGTGTCAACGAGCGACTCCCCCTTGCCGACCGACGAGGTTCCAACATCGAACGAGAGCAGCTCGGCGCCGAGCGCACGTGCGGCGATCTCAAACGAGAGGCGCGTGCGTGTCGACGCCTCATAGAAGAGGGTGGCGACGATCGTGCCGCGCAACTCGTCGCTACGACGCTCGGGGGTCGCGAGGATCGCGCGCATCTTCCCAGCCGCGTCGAGAAGCCTGCGAAGTTGACCCCACTCAAGCCCTGCAACGTCGAGCAGGTGGCGGTGATCTGATGGCGCGCCTGCGGCGCGCGAGCGTGGAGCTTCGTTGGGCGTCATCGGCGGCCTCCTCGAGCCCGCGCTCAGCCCTTCGCCTTCTTCTCTGCCGCCTCATTCGCGGCGAGATGCTCCGCAAGGAGTTCGACCTTGACGAGATCCTCGCCATCGATCTCCTTCACGCAGACCCGAACGACCTCTTCGCTCGTTGTTGGAATGTTTTTTCCAACGTGGTCCGCGCGAATCGGTAGCTCGCGATGCCCACGATCGATGAGGGCCACGAGACGGATCGCCTTCGGTCGACCGTAGTCGATGAGGGCGTCGAGTGCCGCGCGGATCGTTCGACCGGTGTAGAGCACGTCGTCGACGAGGACCACCGTCTTGCCGGTGACGTCGCCAGGAATGCTCGTCCCCTTGTGGACGGGCGCGACGGAGATGGTGGTCAGGTCGTCACGGTAGAAGCTGATGTCGAGGGTGCCGAATGGAACCTCGACGCCCTCGTGCTCCTTGATCGCGTCGGCAACGACGCGTGCCAGCGGTACCCCGCGGCGCTGGATCCCGACGACGATCAGGTCGGCGGTCCCCTCCTTCTCGACGATCTCATGCGAGATGCGGGTAAGGGCTCGGCGGATCTCCTCCGCGTTCATCACCTGTCGGGCCATCGCTTCTCTCCTCTCGCCGCCGGCCGCTCTCTGGCGACCACGTTGCGGGCTGCGGGGGGATCCTAGCAGGGGGCTAGGAGAGCGCCTTGCGGAGTTCCGCCGCCGCCTCTTCGGGGGAGATCGGTACCACGGGGATCCCTGAGGCGAGCTCCAGACCGCCGATCGGCCGAAGGCGCGGGTGCAACTCCCAGTGCCAGTGGTAGGTCGACTCGACGCGCTCACGGAGCGGCGCAGTATGCAGCAGCAGGTTGTACGGCGGCGCGCCGATCGCCCGTAAGGCGCGCACCGCCGTTTGGATCGTTTCAGCCACGCCGCGCAACGTCGCTCCGTCGGCGTCGGCGAAGTCCGAGGCGTGAAGGTGCGGCACGATCCATGTCTCGAACGCCGAGCGGCTCGCAAACGGCGCAATGATCGCCGCGTGGGCATCGCGGTGCACGAGGCGTCGTCCACTCGACTGCTCCTCCTCGGAGATGCGACAAAATGCGCAGCCGCCGTTGCGAATGGAGAGGCGCGCCGCACCACCGATCTCTTCGGCGACACGATGGGGCACCTGAGGAAGATCGTACGCCTCGAAGCAGAGGTGATCGCTCATCGCCCCCGCCTGCGCACCAGCGTTTCGCACGTATTGCACGTAGGCCGTTGCGCCGAGTTCGCGCGCCGCACGCAGGTGGTCGCGGATCGCCGTAAGGAACGACGCGACGAGCGCCGGCTCCGCGGTGTCGAGCTCGCCGTGCTCCATGACAGGGGCGATAAGGGTCGACCACGATCCAGCGCGATCCATGTCGCTGATGGTGAGCAGCCCGTCATCTGCACCGATCGCCTCGCTCCGCGTTCCCACGGAGTGGAATGCCCCCTGGCGTAGCGTTCGCCGCGACACCTCAGGACCTGCTGCAGCGCAGTTCTCGCAACTCGCGCCGCGGGCGCCAGAGACGCGCTCCTCGTTGAAGCGCGCGGGGACAAACTCGCGGTCGACGACGGTTGCCGACCACCAGCCGGTGATCTCATCGCGACGAAGTTCCCAAATCCCGCCGCTCAAGTTCGTGCCGCCATCGGGTTCAGCGTATCGGCGCCCGCATATTCGCCGCGCACATCCATTGCCTCGCGCAGGGTCGCCCCAACTGCCGTGGTGTACGAGCGCGCGATGTGGCGGGCAACCTCGTCGAGTGGTGGTGGCGGTGCGCCGACCGCCTCGCGACGCCCTGCGGCCACCGCCGCCCAGTCGCGCTCGAGGGCGACCGAGGTCGAGGTCACACCGATGTGACCGCACGGATCGATCAGTTCAAATGCGCCGAGGTCGCGACCGACGTTCAGGGCGAGGCCGTGCCATGCGACGCCACGCTCCACGCGTACGCCCACGGCACCAATCTTTCGGTCGCCGACCCAGCAGCCTGGCGCACCGTCGCGACGTTCGGCGGTCACGCCGTATGCAGCGCAGGCGTCGATCAGTGCCCCTTCGAGCGCACGAATGTGCGCGCGCAGCGAGATGTTCGCGAGGCGCATCGCAACGATCGGGTAGACGACGAGATGCCCCGGCCCGTGATAGGTGGCCTCGCCACCGCGCTCGACGCGGCGCAGCGCGATGCCGCGTGCTGCATATTCCGCCTCGCTGAGGTGCAGATGGTCGATTGACGCGTTGCGCCCAAGGGTAACGACAGGGTCATGCTCGAGGGCGAGGAGCGTGTCGACCCCCGCTCCGACGGCGCGCTCCGTTACGAGGCGCCGCTGTAGGGCGTGCGCCTCGTCGTAGCCGACCCGGCCGAGTAGGCGAAGGCTCATCTCCATAGCGTTGAGCCTAGCGCGGGGAGAAGCACCGCGGAGGGGCACCCTGCGGTATCCTTCAACCTCTCGCGGGAGTAGCTCAGTTGGTAGAGCGTCTGCTTCCCAAGCAGAAGGTCGAGAGTTCGAGACTCTTCTCCCGCTCCACTCTCTCCTGACGAGTCTCGGCCACGCCCGTCAACGGAGAAGCATCGCGTGCGAAGTCGCGCCACGCAAGGTAAGCGAGCGAATGTTCACTGTCACCGAGGCACTCGCGCCAGCTGGCGTGTTACGGAGCGACCCATCGCCGTTGTAGAACTTTCTGTTGTCACAATTGAAATTAAGAGCGCTTACCGCGGCGTTGTATACAACGATGCTGATCGCAGCATGATCGACGATTCCCGCTGGACCGCTGGACCACTTCACTCGGAGACTGGCGATTTTGCCCAAAGCTTGGCTGCGCGGACCGGTCACCGACACCGTTCGCGACTGGTCGCTTCGAATGGCCACACCCCCCGCTGAACTGTCGGCGCTTCCGCGCGTGCCAATATCGAACATTGCGTCAGCGCGCACATCGTCAGCAACGATGCACAATGCAACATTCTCGGAGGAGTCCAGGTACGGCTCAGGAAAGTCGACAAAGTCATTGCGGGGATCCATGTAGATGACGTTCGGATACACGATTGAGGCGATATCGAGGATCGTTTCAACGATGGAGAAAGTCTTCGTCTCGGGCCCCCCAGAGGTGTAGTTCCCCTCTGCATCGACCGTCGCGTCGATGGTGCAGTCTCCGATGAGTGCCAACGTAGTCACTACATTGCCACTAACGCTGCAATAGTCCGGCGTTGAGGTGCTGTAGTGGATGGTTCCACCAGAGTTCGCATATGCCGTGAGCGTGTACGTGCTGTTGATGAGCTTCGTAGGCGGCTGGGGAAAGGTAATCGTGGGTGCCGCTGGCGCAACTTCGAAGGATTGCGACGCGTCGATTGCCGCAAGATAGTTGCTGTTACCAGGTTGTGATGCGACGATCGTGCACGTTCCAGCACCAGTGATCGTTACCGTTCCGCTGCTGGTGACCGTGCATACGCTTGGGGTGTTCGAATCGTAGGTCACAGCAAGTCCGCTGCTTGCGCTGCTTGAAACGCTGAAGTTTGCGTCGCCGTAGGTTTTTCCTGCGAGCGCTCCGAAATCGATCGTCTGGGTCGCCTTGGCGACGGTGATCGTGACCTGGTCGGTGGCGGCGAGGTAGTTGGTGTCGGCGGCCTTCGTCGCCTCGACGACGCAGTTGTTCGTGCCGCCGGTGATCGTGACGGTCGTGCCGACGACGGTGCAGTCGCCCGAGACCTTTGCGTAGGTGACGCTCCCCGTCCCCGATCCCCCCGAGGAGCTGAGGGTGACGGTGCCGTTCGGCGAGCTGTACGTGGCGGTCGTCCCGTCGCTGCCGTTCGTCAGGGCGGTGATCGTCTGGGTCGCCTTGTTGATCGTGAACGTTCTCGTCACATCCGTGGCCGCTGCATAGTTCGTCGTGGCACCCGCCGACGCGGTGATCGTACAGTCGCCGGCACTTACGATATGAATCGTAGAACCAGAAACGGTACACACCGAGGTGGTCGAAGATGAGTAGGTCACGCTCCCACCGTCCGACGCCGCATTCGTTGTGCCACCCGCAGAGAAATTCGCGTCTCCAAATGTCTTGGTGCTCGGAGCCACAAAGGTGATGACCTGATCGAGGTAAATCAAGAATGAGGTTGATCCCGTGGCGGCTGCGTAGGTCGTGTTCCCATTCTGAGTAGCGGTGACGGTGCAGGTGCGCACGGTAGCGCCCGCCGACCACGTGACGACACCCGTGGAACTGTTCACGCTGCAGACCGACGGAGTCGACGTTCCATAGGAGCTGATCGCAAGGCCCGAGTCCGCAGTTGCTGTTGCGGTAATGCCACTGGTGCTGGTCTTCTGGTTTGCGATCGCATTGACATTCACCACTTGGCCCAATGTGAAGGTGAGATTCAGGCTCGTCGAAGTGAGATCTGTCTCCTTGTATTGCGACCCGCTGGGAATCCGTCCGACGGGATACACCTTAGGATTTGATCCGTCTGGCGCTCCTGCGATAAATCGAAAGGTATACACAAGGGTATAGGGATTCGTCGAGTTACTCGGTGGAGTTACAACTTTGGCTAGAGTGTCGTTGTAGGTTGACAAACCGGTGATTGACATGCTTAATCCCTCGAGTCGAACCGCGTTTGCCGGCCAGTCGTTGAGTGCAGCTGGCGTGAGCACAGTAGCGCCGTTATCGGTGGTAGAAGTTCCTGAACCGACGTTTTTGGTATCGCCAACGACGGTCACCGTGAACGTTTCATTCAGCACCGGCGTTTTGTTGACTGTTACGCTCGATACGGTGTTCGCGTTCGTATTCGGCGCTCCGGCGATGTTGTCAAAGCCGTCCGTGTAGTAGCAGATCGCTGTGGCCGAACTGTCGCTGTCGGGATTTCCGCTCCAGAGCTCCATGTCGTAGGACTGAGCGCCAGCTCCAGAGGCTCCTGTAATCGTGATGTACCCGTACGCCTTTGTGTTCGAAGAGTTCGCCGCAATCGTCCCTTGCGTTGCTCCGCCAGTCACCAACACCGACGAAGTCACAGTGGTCGAACCGCTCGGGCGTCCGTAGAGTGCAGGAATGATCCCCGAACTGAAATTCGTGTACCGCATGTAGACATTCGTACGCGCAACCGCGGTGGCCGCATTCGTGAATGAATACCCCGTATAAAGGCTATAACCAAGCCCGCTCGCGGTGCTGCTGATGTAGAGGTTCTTAGCATGCAGCTCTGTCGGCTGAGGAAGAGTTGACGTGGACGATACGCACGTTGGAGTCCCTCCCGGTCGCGTTAGTGGAGCCGCAGTTGCCTTTTGCCCCGAAAAGATTGAGAACGGTATGGCCAGCGCAGCCGCAATCAGCAGACCAAGGCTCAGTCGGAGGCCCGTTGAAGTGCTCCGTTCGTTCGGCGGAGCCAGGTTGCCCGCGTGTGCGGCGCGGCTTATCTCGTTTTCCATCGTTCTCCCCGCCCAGAAGTAAGTCGCTTCCATGAACCTCTCGCAAGGGCGTAGTATCGCATGAGAGGTGTAGGTAGCCCGAAGTCTGCAACCGATCTGGCGACTGCGCCGATGAACCCAATGATCAATCCTGCTATGACAACGACGACGAGCGGCACCGGGTGCAACTGCGGCTGCGGGATCACACGGTCGACCTGCGTCGCCGCCAAGTACCACGGTCGAAGTGACGTCCCAAGATCGATCGCCCGAGCGGCCTCGAGCACAAGCGCGCTACCCCCAAACAGCAGGGGAACCGCAATAGAGACGCGGCGCCAAAGAACCAGTACTGCCGCGATGGCTCCGCCCCAGACGATCTCCATGGCAACGACGACAGGGAAAGCGCTCAACGGCGCGATCTGTAGATGCGCAGCCGCCGAGAGGGCAGCGAACTCGACTGCCACAGTACCAGCAAGTGCTGCGATCAAGAGCATTCCTGGGCTGCGCAGAAACCGCGGCAGGTTGCTAGGAGACCGCGACGCCCGCCGAAGCAGAACCGCAAATGTAAGGCTCGATGTCACGCCAACAATGACCAAGACCGCCGTCCCCGCCACGTCCGTCGATCCGATCGCTTGACAGCCGCGGTCGAGTCGAGTGACCGCGGCGAGGCAGAGCGTTGGCCCGCTCAGCCAGGCGATCGCTGGACCACATGCCGCACCAACGAGCATTGGGATGAGCCGTCGATCTCGTGAGGCAAATGCCACGCCAAACGCGGCGGCCAGGGGCACGAGCATGGTGGCGCCGTACCAAGGGAAGAGAATGCGCGAGAGAGGCGCCCACACCACCAGCGTGAGTGCCGAGAAGAGGAGCAATCCGATAATCCTCGCGCCTGTCTCCTGCTCAGCGGAGGTGCGCATCTGTGTGGCGGGGCCCGCGCGATGTCCAGGTGCGAAGCGAGTGCCAATCGCGGCCCATAGCGCGGCAAACGCACCTGGGGCGACACTCCCTGCGAAGCCGACGCCGAGTCCGAGCGCAAGCCCCCAGAACGGAAGGCCCAACGGATGGTCGATGAGGAATCCCTCGGCGATCTTCGCCCCCTCAGCGAACCAGAGTCGTAGCGCGTCGCCGACTGCAAGGGCAGGGCCGCCGATGTTGATTCCGATGAGGACCGGCACGACGAATGCCGCCAAAACCCCTGCGATCACTCCAGTCGATACCAGCACTACACCATCAATTCGAGAGCGCAACGGAGCGTCGTCGATACGCCCGCGATCTCGCAGTGCGAGACCCACGATTGCGCCGCAGGCAAGGAGGTTGAGCGCCGCACCGAATCCTGCGCCGGTGATCAGCGCCGCCGCAGCAACTCCGGCGCCCAAGGCTGCAATCAACGCCATCGCGCGGCGCGCAACGGTCGCCACCTCGCGCCACGATCGAGCGATCGCAACCACCGCGAGCAGCGGCGCCCCTGCGATGAGCGCCGAGAGCTTGACCCCTGCGGCGAGTCCGGTGAGGGCCCCAGCGCCGAAGAGCAGGAGGCGCCGCGGGCCCGCGCGGGTCGCATCGATCGAAGCTGCGGCCGCAGCAAGGGCTACGGCAAGCAGTGCTGCAAGCAGGCCATCGAGCATTCCGACGGTTCCCAAGTCCCACAGTGGTGGCGCAAGGAGCAGCGCGATCCCTGCGGCGACCGCACCGGCGGCGCCTGCAACACTTGCGAGGAGCACCACCGCGCCAACGAGGAGCCCAACTGCAACGAAGAGGGGAAGCCTAAGGCGCGCGCTCGCGGCGGCAGTATCGATGGTGACCATGGTGCGCGCAGCGTGCGCGAGGAGAATCGAGTGTCCCGTGCCACGGAGTGAGACGGCATACGGCCCCACTTCGGTCAGTGGTGCGTCGAGCGCTCGCCCCTCGATCTCTTTGAGGCGCAGTGACTCCATCAACTTCAAGTGCGGATCGCCCGCAGCGTCTCGAATCGCAACCGCGAGCAGCCCGTCGCCACCCGCTGGATACACCCCGTCGATCTGGCTGAATCGCGCAGTCGCCGTGAGCGAAATCGTCGGCGACGGGAAGAGGCTCGCCACCACGCTGTACATCCGACCCTTTGTGGAGAGCACGACGCGAAACCCATCGGCACTTGCGCGAGAGAGCGCCATGCGCAGCTTCGTGGCAGTGAACGGCACACTCGCAAGCACCACATCGGGGTGGTCGAGGTCTACCAGCACGATCTGGTCACCCGTAAGTCCAATCGCTGCACGGGCATGTCCGTAGGCAACGGGGGCAATGGCGGCGAGATTCTCGCGAAAACCTGGGCGCGCGTCATCTTCGACGTCGCCATTCAGGTACGCCCTACCGTCGATCAACCGCTCGGCGAACGCTCCGCAGTTCGCAGATCCGCAAACGTTCAACAGGGCGCCGATCTTGTTCGCTTTCGCCGCGTCTAGGGAGGCGCCAGATCCATCAAGGGCTGCGACGCTGCCAATTCCAAGCAGCTGCTCGCCCGCAAATCCGGTCGAAATCTTCCCTCCGCCGGAGATTGGATCATCGATCCGCCACCATACGCCGTCGGCCGCACGTGCAAGAAGTCCGCCTCCTCCGCCCTCCCCCAGCGGGGCGATCGAACTCCACGGTCCCGCGAGCGGTGCGGAGAGGCGGGGTTGCGCGCCTGAGTTGAGAGGCGCCATGGCAATCACGATCGACCCGTCGTCCAAAAGCACCGCCGCCCGATCGACCAGGTCAATGCATGACATTGGTTCGGCAGCGATCGATGTCGCAGCGGCTTTACCCGCGGCTGCCGCGCTGGAGCCTAGGTCCACCCGCAGCCCCCACCCTTCGGTTTGGCGCACGCGCTGCACAATCGCCGCCGATCCGCTGTTGCCTGCAGAGATCACGCACATCGCCTCGGCACTCGACGAGTCGAGAGCGATAGGAGCCGGGAAGATCGATGGGCCGAGCAGGCCGAGCCCGAGCAGCAGGGATCCGAATGGGGGGTGCGATGAGAGTGTCGTATCAAGGCGTGCAGGACCCGCGCCGCTCAGGGATGCTGCCATCGCGATTGCGCCCGGCGCGTACAGCGGCTCGTCGACGATACCGAATGGCTTTCGATCCGCCGATGCCGCCGCGATCGTACTGGCAGAGAGGGCGCAGACGATTGCGATAACAAGGATCTGGAGTCGCTCTCTGAGGGGCCGTACCCTCCCGCCTTGAGCGGGCATCGACTAGCTCTTGTGCCGCGGGTCGCGGCTAGAGGGCAAAGACAAGGATGCCGATGAAGAGCGCAGCGATCATCGCCCCCGCGAGAAGTGGTCGATCGACCGCCTCGGCGCCTACCGGCAACTTCGTGATCAATCGACCGAGAATCTGACTCTCTTCGAGCACGACCGGCGAACCATTTGTCGCAATCGTCACTTTGCCAGGTGATACGGACAAGACGCTTGCGACCACCGCAGCCTGGTTGGAATTAGCAGAGACCCGCGCAAGCACCTCATCGCCAACCTCATACTTGGGGGCAGTTGCGGCGATGATCACCCCCGAGTTTCCGAGCCCCAACTCTGTTGCAAGGCTCGGGATCGGCTTCGCGACCACGATCCAGCCCGCAAGTACCGCGGCGGTTGCAGCCGAGAGCGGCACACCAATCGCAAGCGATGCAGCGCGCCGCGCGAAGCGAAGTGCGCGTCGACCCGAACCCGCAGCGTCGCCCTCTGACGAGCGATCTCCCCCCGCAAGTTCGGTCTGTGCCATCGCGGGAGACTCCGCACGGGCTTCTCCTGGACGCGCACCCCAACGGCTCACGTCCGTGGACGGGGATGCGTTGGCTGAAGCCTGGGGCGCTCCGTCGCGATTGGCCGCGATGATCATGCGAGCAACGCGAGAGTCGGGTTCGCCAACTCCACGCCAGGTTGCCACCTCGATGGCCATTCCCTCTTCAAGACGACCTACGTAGAGTTTTTGACCTTCTGGTAGGTCGATGACGAGCGGCTCGCCATCGCTTGCGACGCGCTCACGTTCTCGTTCTCGCTTGCCCATCGCCCAGCGCCTCTCGAACTTAGCGATCGGTGACTTCGAAGGCGAGCCCCGAAAGCGTTGCTGGCGTCACGGCGAGCGAATCGTACCGAGGCGACGCGTCGGCAACGCCGGTTTGGGTATCGCCAGCACCTGCGGCGTAGATGACGTAGGTTTCGGTGAGAACTCCGCTGGTGCCGAGCGAGAGCCACATTGTCCCGATTGCCGTACTACCGCTGTCCGTTCCAACCGAATACGCGTAGATCGTCATGTTCTTTCCGTCGCATGCACCGATCGTTCCGACGGTGTCGGTTACAGGGCTGCCGCTGGCATCGAGTCGCGGTTGATCCGTGACAGTCACCTCGATGCTCTGCATTTGAAAGCCCGAGGTATTGAAATCGGAGTTGATTGAATAGCTGATTCCGCTTGCGCAGGCGGTCATGCCAGCTGCGCCCTGACCGAAGTTCACTGTGGTGCCGTTGTTGATATTGATCGCAGCCGCCAATACATTGCCGAGGATGAAGGCGGCGACACCGCCTCCGACCAGGAGTCGGATGGCGTTCTTGCGATTGCCCTTTGGAGCTGGCTGATTGTTCATGCCGGTTTTCTCCCTAACTAAATGGACGTCGATGCCAATCGTCTCCGTGAGAGAGGATATTACCCCCTACGACATTCAGGCGGCAAATGATCTTCGGCCCTTAGCGGAGCAGAAGCAGGACCACCAACCCACCGAGCAGCACGAGCAGGACCCTCGGATCGAAGATCCTGCCGATCCCAGGGGCCCAGGCGATCACCGTCCCTCGCACCTCCGTGGGGCCGCTGACGAAGGGGTCGTTGGACGGATTTGCGTCGCCGCGGGTCTGCCAGCCTGTCGCGGCGCTGCCCCCCACGATTCGGTGGGCGAAGGGGCCGATCGCGGCTCCATTCAGCTTCGTTCCAGAGAAGATGACGATGTCGCCGCCTTTCGGGGGAACGATCTCATCGGACACGGCCACGACGAGGTCGCCGACGTTGAGGGTCGGGGCCATCGATCCAGAGGTGACGACCTGCAGGGTGACGGTGCCGGTAAGGGTAGCAACGCCGAGAGCAAGCACGGCGACGAAGAGCAGATTCGCGAGGTGATTGCCAAACTTTGCGAGGAGAGAGGGTTGCGCCTCCATCGATGTGGCCGGCGACTCCCCGACGAGATGCTGGGTGGCACCGAAGGTGATGCTCCCGTCGCCCACCCTGCGAATGCGCAGTCGGCGGGAACGTTGGCCCTTTGGGCGAACAGCGATCTCAACGGTCGCCGGCGCACCAACGGTCAACCCTTCGATCGAAATTTCGGCACCCAGCCGTGTACGAAGCGAGAGGCGATCGGGTGTAACGAAGGGTTCGCCTGTTGCGCCATTGAGCGGCAACATCAATCTTTGATCTCCAACGCGGTCCCCTGCAGCTGGTCAGTGCCTATCGCCGACGCTGGACTGATAGTGATCGTGCTCTCCCAGCCGAGAGATGCGCCGAGGGTTGTGACGGTGTCGATAGCGGTAACGCTTCCTGAATATCCAACAAGGCGCAATCGCTTGTTCGCGCAACCGCTGTCAATCCCCGCGAGCGTGATCGCCGAGACCGTGAAGGCGCTCGATGCGATGTCGTAGGCGCTGCCGATTTCAACAGTCACGTCGCTATCGCATTGGGTCACGGCGACACTTCCCGTGCCGAGGGTGGTATCGCCACTGAATCCAAAGCTCGCGGCAAACACGGTGCTTGCGACGACCCCGCAGACTGCCCCTGCGATGAACCATCGCGACGCAGAGGTGCGACCGACTCTCGGTACGACATTGCGGAAGAATCCGCCTCGGCTGATATTGCTGCTCTTCACTGGAGGGCTCAGTCTTCGATCTGGATGACGACCTTCACAATGTCCTCGCTGAGCAACGCCGTCGGAAGAACCAACGACCAGCCACCATTGCCTGCCGCCGAACTAGGAATCGCGGTGGCGGGAACCGTCGTTGTGCCTGATCCGCCGGTGTTGCTCGTGAGAATCACGAGGGTCATGGTCTTGTCGACGCAGGCAGAAGACATCGCTCGCGCAGAGGTAGCCGTCGTGCCGCCGAGGTTGATGGCACTCGCCACAAATGCGGTGCTGGCGGAAACGTATTCCGAAACGGGTACCACGGCGAAGCCGTCGGTGTCGCAGGCGGTGACATCTTGTAGCCCCACGCCGAGCGTCTGCTGGCCGCTGATTCCAAGGCTCGCAGCTGCGACGTTTGCGCCAAGTGCGCCAACAATCAGCAGGCCGGCAACAAGGCGCACGCCTCGAAGCGATCGTCGCGCCGTACGGGCCGCGAGTGGACCGCTGCCGATAACGGTGGAAACTCGCGGAGAACGGCTCAATTGGGGTACCTCATCTCAGTCGTTACCTGGCTATGGTCGTCGTCTTGCACTAGCCTAGTCCAACGTGGCAGAAAAGCAACATTGGAGGTCTAGGTGCTCGATCGCGACGAGATAGGGGCTCCGCTGGCAGTTGAACCGACCGAAAGCGGTACAACCGTCGCGTCGATGCGCCGGAGTGCGGCCGATCGGTACGGACTTCGTCGGTTCGCCTCGCTCGCCGTCCTGTTCGCCCTCCTGATCACCTTCGGGTGGTCGCAAGAAGCTGGCGGGGGCTCGGGGCTGCTTGGGCCTTCAGGGCCGCCCGGCCCGGCGGGTGCACCCGGCGAAATCGGATCTCCGGGGGCTACTGGGGCGCCGGGAAGGTCCGGCCAATCTGGAAGCGACGGATCCGACGGCGCACCTGGCGCGAGCGGCGCCCCAGGCTCGCAGGGACCTGCCGGCTCACCGGGAGAGAGTGGTTCGCCAGGATCGAACGGCTCGAAAGGATCTCCTGGAGCGTCTGGCGCACCTGGGGCATCGGGCGCACCTGGAGCGTCTGGCGCACCTGGGGCATCTGGCGCACCTGGGGCATCTGGCGCACCTGGTGGTTTCGGTGATGGCAACGGCGTATTTGCCATCGGTGCGTGCGACGCCGACGTGCGCCTCACGATCAAGTCCTATTGGAGCGCCGGTGCGTTCTATGTAGATACTGTCCGCATTGAAAATATCGATCTCACCGCTTGTGATGGGTTCAGTGTCACCATGTTGTTGATTGGGAGCGATGACGAACCGCTTACAGATCCACAGGAGTCGCTCGTTGACGCAGATCCCCTCGTTTTCAATTATCACGACGCTCGGATTCTCTCGCTCGACGTGATCAAACTCGCCTTTGAAGTGACTGAACCGCCCGCGAGCCCCACGCCGAGCCCCTAGACTCCCCACCATGGCAAAAGACGGAGCGAAACCACTCAAAGGTACGGCCTTCGATACCCGCGCGGTCCATGCCGGCGAGCAGGCCGACCCTACGACGCGCGCGCACAATCTGCCGATCTACCAGACTGCGACCTTCAGCTTCGAGACTGCTGACGAGAAGGAGGCGGCGGTCGACGCGGCACTTGCCTGGGAGCCAGGAGCGTTCTTTTACACGCGCACCTCAAACCCCACGACTGCGGCGCTCGAGGAGAAGCTTGGATCGCTCGAAGGAGCCGAATCGGCAATTGCCTCTGCCTCGGGGATGGCCGCCGTCTCAGCGTCGCTCCTTGCTCACCTGAAGTCGGGCGACCACATGGTCATCGCCGACGACCTATTCATCATCAGCCAGCTCCTGTTTGCTGAAGACTTTCCGACGCGTGGCATCGAAGTGACACCGGTGGCGATCACCGACCTCGACGCGGTGCGCGCTGCGATGCGGCCGAACACGCGAGTGCTGTACGCCGAGGTGCTCTCGAATCCGTGGATGCGCGTCAGCGATATTCCAGCGCTCGCTGAGATCGCCCACAAGGGGAAGGCACTCCTTGTCATCGACAACACCTTCCTCTCCCCCGCTGTGGTGCGGCCGCTCGAGCTCGGCGCCGACCTCGTGCTCCACGCCACGACCAAATGGCTCTCTGGGCACGGTGACGCCGTTGGCGGAGTGGTCGCAGGTTCGAAATCGCTGATCGATCCGATCCGTCGTCAGACCGACCTGCTCGGCCAGGCGGCATCGCCGTTCAACTCGTGGCTGATCGCGCGCGGCGCTCGCACGCTGCCGCTGCGCATCGAGCGCGCGAGCGCCAACGCATCGAAGCTTGCGGCGCTGCTCGAGGCGCATCCGAAGGTTGAGTGGGTGCGCCACCCGAGCCTCGCCTCGCACCCCGATCGCGCCGTTGCTGACAAGGTGCTGCGCGGCTCATGGGGCGGGATGCTCGCCTTCAAGCCGCGCGCGGCCGATGGGGTCGATCCGCTCGACGCCATGCGTGCCTTCTCCGATCACCTGCACATCTTCGGCGTGGCAGTGAGCCTCGGCGAAGTCGACACGCTCGTCTACCCAATGCCGAAGCGTGGCGGTATCTTCCGGATCAGCGTCGGCATCGAATCGTTCGACGACATCGAAGCGGAGTTCAACCAGGCCCTCGAGCACGTGCGCTGATGCCACGCGAGCGCGGCGTGCTCCTGGTCGCCGCGGTCATAGGCAACGCGCTCCTCGGCGTCATCTCGCTCGCCTTCGGGCTGCTCGCCGCCGTCGCTACCTTCGCCGCTGCGATCGATCTCGCCGACCTCACTTGGGTCGGCGTCGGTCGAACGATTGCCGATCAACTCGGCGCCGATGCCCTCTCCGCCCTCGGAACCTTCGGCATTGACCCGGCAGCACTCGTCGCCGAGGCGGCGGCACAGGCCGGACTCATCGAGCCGGGGCTGATCGCCCGCGCCGTGCTCGCCGCGCTCTTCGTTGGGCTCGCCCTCTTCATAGAGTCAGGCGTTGTCGCGCTCGCTGCAGCGCACGCGCTCTGGCACGCGAAACTGGCGCGGCCCTCGCGCCTGCTCGCGCTCAACGCCGCACGACTCCTCCTCGTTGGGCTCTTCGGCCTTGCGATCGCCGGCGCGCCGCAGCCAATCTTCGGTGCCTGGGTCATCGTTGGTGCGCTGACGCTGCTCGCCCTCGACGCGGGGCGTCGCGCCGCACGGCGAAGCTAGCCGCCGAAGCCGCGGTTAACCGCCGAAGCCGCGCAGGTCGAGCGCCGCGCGCGCGAGGCGCCCGCGCAGCGAATCGATCACCACATCAAATCCGCCGGGGTACGCATAGGCCGTGCCGCCCCAGGCGGCCTTGAACTCTGCAATCCCTTGCGTTGAAATCCCCCACATGTCGTAGGTGCGGCTGCCGAGCGCGATCGCGCGCTCAATCGCGTACGCCTTGAGCAGATACGGCACGCGAATCGCGTTCCCCTCGTCGGTGGCGCCGCCAAAGATTTCGGTGGTCGTCGTTGCGGTGGTCGCCAAGAGGAGCGCCCCCACAACGTGCCCCTCGGCCGACTCGGCGATCGCGAATTCGCCGCCGGCTCGCAGGCCACTTGCGCCGGCGCTCGGCGCGGCGTTGAGCGACGCAATGAGATGCGCAAAGGCGGCGGCGCTCCGCACCTTCACGCCGGTGCGGCCGGCGATCGCCAGCATCACGCTGCGAAAAGCCTCGGCATCGGCGACACCGCCAACGCGCATCGTTGCGCCGGCCTCGGCCGCCTTACGCGCCGACGCCGCCGAGGTGCGGCGCCAATCGGCGCGCACCGCGTCGATCCCACGCGCGAGATCGATGCGTCGACTACTGCGTGGCTGCACCGGTCGCGCCGGCAGGAGCGCAACTCCGACGGCGCGCGCAGCGTCATTCCACGTTGCGCGCAGCGGCCCAGTGGCGCTCTCTGGTGGGGTCACCTGATCGTCGCCCTCCACAAGCACGCGCGTCTCACCCGGTTCGATGCGCACGAGCGTCACGCCATCCTCACGCAGTGCGCCGAGGCCGCCCAAGAGTGCTGCGCGCAGCTTCGCCGCAAGGACGTCGTCGGTGGCGACGACCAGCGGCCCACGTGGCGCATAGGCGATCGCGCCGAGCCCTACGGGGAGTCGACGAATGAGAAACTGCGCGCCGGCCCACGAGCCGTTCGGCGCTTGCGCAACGAGGCGCACCGCGCTCCAGCCGGTGAGCGATTTATTCGCTGCCCATGCGGGGAGCTGCAAGAACGGGAGTTCGGCGATCGGTGGGCCGGCGGCACCGCCGTGCAGCGCTGCGACGAGGCGCGCCTCCCAGGCGGCAACCTCTTCGCGCTGCATCGTGATCTCGCTGCTGCGACTCTGCTCCATGCGCGAAGGGTAGCGGGGCGCGTACTCTTGGTGCATGCCTGAGCACCGTGAAATCCCCGCCATCGCCCGTAACCCCGAGGGGGTCGTCTTCGACCTTGATGGAGTGCTCTGCGATACCGAGCCGCTCTGGCTCGAGGCGCGCGACGAGGTGGCCGACGAGGTCGGCGGCAGGATCGTGCAAGACGACTACCTGCGCTTTTACGGGGCGAACACGGCGCAGTGGAGCGTAGCGATGGCGGAGATCCTCAATCACCCAGACCCCGCTTGGATCGGCGAGCGCACGATCGACGCGCTCCTCTCCCGCTACCGTGCTGGTCGTGTTCGACCGATCGTCGCTGGGGTCGCCGCAGTTCGACGCGCCGCCGCGCGCGGTCCGATCGCCATAGCATCGGGGAGTCCGCCACAGGCGATCGCAACGCTCCTCGAGATCCTCGGCCTCAACGACGTGGTCGCCACCTACGTGAGCTGCGACGAAGTCCCTGCAGGGAAGCCGGCGCCCGACGTGTACCTCGAGGCGTGCCGACGAATCGGCATCACGCCTTCGCGCTCACTGGCGATCGAAGACTCCACCAATGGCGCGCGCTCGGCGAAGGCCGCAGGGATGACTGTGGTGCTCGTGCCGATGCCCGGCGCGCACTCGGCAATCGGCGGTGCCGAGGTTGCCGACGCGGTAGTGGAGAGCCTCGACGAACTGACCTTCTAATCGCGCAACCGCGCGCATCGCTGCGCGCTCAGTCCTTGGCGAGCCCAACCTTTGCGCCGAGCGCCTCGTTCGACGGTTCGATGAGATAACTACCGTCGTCGAAGACGATCACGGGGATCGACTTCGCGCCGGTCATCGTCTCGATCATCGCCTTAGCTGCCGCGTCGACGTCGACATCGACGTAGGTGTAGGCAACACCGTGGGCGTCGAGGTACCCCTTGGAGCGGCGACAGTCGCCGCACCAGTCGGCACCGTAGAGCGTGATCTTCTTTTCGTCGGCCATGGTGCCTCCTTCGATACGACGCACTTCGTGCGCGGAGCCTGCAGCATAGCGCGTGGCACCGCGCCGACCAGCAGGAACAGGGCACGCGCGAGCAGGATCGAGCCCGTCTCCCCCTCGCCTCTCCGAGCGGCTATGCTCCCCCGCATGACTGGACCCGTCTATCTGACCGAGCAGGGGCGCGCCGACCTTGAGGCGGAGCTGCACGACCTGATCCATAACCAGCGCCCCGCCGTGATCGCACGCATCAAGGCGGCAAAAGAGCTCGGCGACCTCCGCGAGAACGCCGACTACGAGATCGCCCGCAACGAGCAGAGCTTCATCGAGGGGAAGATCCTGGAGATCGAAGAAAAGCTTCGCAACGCCGAGATCATCAAGCCGCCGCGCTCCAAGAGCGAGGTGGCGCTCGGCCTCTCCGTCGAGGTGATCGAGGGGCGCCAGAAGACGCCGAAGGTCTACAAGATCGTCGGCTCCACCGAGGCGGACCCAAGCGGCGATCCACCGAAAATCTCCGACGTGAGCCCGCTCGGCAAGATGCTGCTCGGCAAGAGGGTCGACGAAAAGGTCGAGGTCCTGCGCCCGAACGGCGACAAGATCATCTACACGATCGTTCGCATCTTCTAGCAGCCGCGAGCGGCGTTAGCCGCGCAGCGCGTCAGCGTTCGCCGACCAGACCTCGCCGCTCTCAAAGCGCTCGAGCTTCCAGATCGGCACGTCGCGCTTCAGCGCGTCGATCAGCTGCTGGCTCGCCGCATAGGCGGCGGCGCGGTGCGGGGCGGCGACCACCGCAACGAGGCTCGTAGCACCGAGCGGAACGCTCCCCTCGACGTGCACCACGCCGATCCCACCTATTGCGCCGTTTGACGCGGCAAGGATCGCGTCGCAGATCGCAGCGAGCGCCGGCTCAGCGAGCCCCGCCGCCGCCTCGTACTCAAGGCCAACGACCCGCTCGTTGGCAACGCGCGCCGCCGTCGCCTCCTCGCCCGGAGCGGGCGTTCCCGGCGTCGCACGCGTTCGGCCGACGAAGGTCACCACCGCGCCGTCGCCTTCGCTGGCGATCAGCCCGACGAGTCGTCCTTCGGTGGCAGCGTCGAGCGGCGCTGGGAGGATGCGCGCGATCCTGCGACCGCCGGCAACGTGGACGAGCGACGAAGCGAGTTCATCGGCATCGAGCGCATCGGCGCCGCCGCTCGCCGGCGGGAGCAGCGCAACCTCGTCGCCATCGCTCAACGCGAGTGCGGCGAGCTCCACATCGCGGGCGATCAAGATGCCGTTGTGCGCGACGCGAATGTGCGGACGAAGTGCGACAAGTGCGGAGCGATCGGCGAAGAATCGGTCGACGAGCGCAGCAGCGGTAGCGCCGCTCGGTACCTGCATCGCGATGGTCGAGCTCCCCTCGCGGGAGCGCAGGATCGCAAAGAGGCGCACCGTGATCTGCATCGAGTCGTGGGTCACGCGCTAGACGAGGATTCCCGCCCCAAAGAAGAGGCCAGCGGCAAGGATCGTTCCGGTCGCTACCGCGCCAAGGTCGATGTACAACAGGCCTGTCGCCGACTCCATCGAGCGCGACTTAGCGGTGCGCCAGCCGGCGTAGGTGAGCAGCGCCGGAAAGATCAGGCCGATCGAAAGGCGCAAGATCGCGAAGAAGTCCCACCCCGATCCTAGGCCGCCGAGCCCCACGAACTGCCAAATCAGAAAGAGCGCCAACTGCACGACGATCCCCGCGCCGAGCGTGCGGCTGAGCAGCAGGAGTGGTGCCTCGGGGAGCTTTGGCGTGACGAGGTACCAGTGCGCAAGGATCATCGCTGCGAATGCGCCGCCGGTGACGGCGGCGAGCACCAGTAGTTGCGCCGCGAGTGCGACGGCGAGCAGCGGCGTAGCCCCCCACCCGGCCGCGCCGAGCAGCAGTGCGCCAACGCCAACGACAACGGTGAGCACGCCGATCTTCCGTCCATCGCCGCCTGCGGCGATGCGCAACGTCCAGACGACCGAGAGCGAAGCGACGAGCACAAGGAGGAGGCGTCGCGCAGCGTCAATCTCTGCGGAGGCGACGCTAATCGGGGCGCCAGCTGGAGGGATCGGGAGCGCCCCATCGGCGAGCCAGGCGAGAAAGGCCCAGCCGCCCGCGGCGAAGACGGCGAAGCCGCGAAAGCCGCGGGTCGATACCGAGCGGTAGGTGAGCAACAGTATTGCGGCGAGCGAACCGACCGCGAGGCTCGCGAGCACCACCCAGTTGATGAATGCGAGGGAGCGGGCGACGATCTCAGCAGGCATGGGCTCCGAGCCTACCACTCGCCCCGAACGCCTTATCCTTCACAGGTGCCGATCGGCACATTCGCGCTCGCGTGGTGCGCGAGCGGCGCATTGAGAGCGAAGGAGGAGAGATGGCCGACGAACCGCGCCGAGTGAAACTCCCCTCACTCGACGGCACGTCGAGCGGACGTGGATCAGAAGAGAGCGCTCCCCCTGAGGCGCTCCGTGCAATCGCGGCGCTACTCGGTCGCGCGGCGACGCCGGGTGGGAGCACCCCGAAGCCAGCGCGCGATGCGGCGCGAACGACGACGCAGCCGAAGCGTCGTACCACTCCGCCGCGGCCCCGTGCAGGCTCTCCTCGCCCCGTGGCGCCGCGCAACCTTGCCCCCGCCACGCCAGCAATCGTTCCAGCTGCGGCCACGAATCGATCGGTTGCAATCGGCGATCGCGAGGTGTTGATTCAGGGGGCCAGTGTGAGCGTTGGCGAGGCGGCGAGTGACGAGGTGCGGCGCGCGCAGAAGCGAATGAGACGCGCGCGACGCGCGGTGCGTGAGGCGCTAGAGCGCCTGATCGCTGCGGCCCCTGAGGAGCTCGCCGGCTAGAAGTTTCCCTGCGGCCGTGCGCGAGGCGAGGGCTGCTGCGCGCGAGGCTACTGCGGGTCGGCGAGAACGAGGAGGCGCAACTCCGTTGCCTCTTCGATCGCCCAGCGAACACCCTCGCGACCGAGTCCCGACTCCTTCACGCCACCGTACGGCATGTGATCGATGCGGTAGGTGGGAACGTCGTTGATGATCACGCCGCCGACCTCGAGCTGGTCGAATGCCTTGCGGGTGTGGGCGAGGTCGTTGGTGAAGACGCCGCACTGCAGGCCGAATCGGCTCTCGTTGACGGACCGAATCGCGTCGTCGAAGGTCGCAAAGCGCTCGAGCACGACGAGCGGCGCGAACGCCTCTTCGCTGCACACCCGGGCAGTGCGTGGGGCGTCGGCGATGATCGTAGGGGCGAAGAGTCGTGGTGCGTCGGGGCGCAGTGGTGCACCGCCGGCAAGGAGCCGCGCTCCCGCCGTGACCGCTTCAGCGATCCACTCCTGCGTTCGCGCCGCCGCCTTGTCGTCGATGAGTGGGCCGACGTCGGTGGTCGCGTCGGCAGGGTCGCCGACCTTCAGCTTTGCCGCACCGGCTACCAGGCGTCGCTCAAACTCGTCGGCGATCGCCTCGTGCACGAAGATCCGCTGCACGCTGATGCAGACCTGCCCTGCGTAGGCGAACGAGCCGATGAGGGTGCGCTTCACCGCCCAATCAAGATCGGCGGCTTGGTCGACGATGCATGCTGCGTTGCCCCCGAGCTCAAGAAGCACGCGCTTCGTTCCCGCGCGCGCCTTCATCGGCCAGCCGACCGCCGGCGATCCGGTGAATGAGAGGAGGCGGAAGCGTTCGTCATCAACGAGCGCATCGGCGCTCGCACGATCGGTCGGGATGACGCTCAGCGCACCCTCGGGGAGCCCCGCCGCCACGGCAATCTCCGCAACCTTCAGCATGATGAGCGGATCTGCTGATGGGGGCTTCAGCACGATGCTGCACCCAGCGGCGATCGCAGGCGCGACCTTATGCGCCGCGAGGTTCAACGGAAAGTTGAAGGGGCTGATCCCAAGGATCGGTCCGATCGGAAAACGTCGGGTGATGCCGAGGCGTCCGCGACTCGACGGCATCAGGTCGAGCGGAATCGTCTCGCCGATCATTCGCTCCGCCTCTTCGGCGGCGAGCCGGAAGGTGAATGCGCCACGATCGATCTCGGTGAGGGCGTCGCGGATAGGCTTCCCCGCCTCGGCGGAGAGCAGCGCAGCAAGCACATCGCGCTGCGATGCAATGCCTGCGGCGATCGCACGAAGGATCGCTGCGCGCTCCCAGGTGCCGAGCGCGCGCAGGCGTTCGAATCCCGCAACGGCGCCAGCCGCCGCGCGCTCGACCTGATCTGATGAGGCGAGATACGTCGTTCCAACAAGGTGTCCGTCAAACGGCGAGCGAATCTCATGCGGGCGATCTGAGCTCTCCCAGGCGCCCGCGACGAGAATCTTTTGTGCGGCGAGCCCCGCGGTATTGGTAGCCATGGCGCGAGTCTAGACCCGCGACGCTGGCTCGGTCGCGCGGGGATAGCTGCCGAGGAGGCGCAACTCCGTGGTCACGCCATGCAGCCCCTCGAGCGCCGTGGTGAGGGCAGGGTCGCCCTCCCCCGCGTCGAGGTCAACCCAGAAGACGTACTCCCAGTCGGAGCCTGCGCTCGGTCGCGACTCGAGCTTGCTCATGTTCAATCCAGCAGAGGCGATCTGTGCGAGCACGGCGAGCAGCGTCCCTGGCTCGTTCTTCACGCCGATCAGCAGGGTCGTGCGATTCATCGCACCGTTCGACGCCTCGGCCCTTGCGGCTCCGCGTGTCGTGGCGCCCTCCGCGCGCTGCAGAATCCAGAAACGGGTGCGATTCCCCTCGCTCCCCTCAACAGGACCGGTGAGCGGCGTGAGGCCGTGCAGCGTGGCTGCGCGTGGCGACAGGAGCGCCGCCGCGTCGCGCTCGCGGCGCTCGCGGATCATCGCGCCGGCGCCGGCGGTGTTGTAGGTGGTGAGAAGCGTCCAGTCGCGCGACTTCAGGTAACCCTCTGCCTGCGCAAGCGCCTGCGCGTGGCTGTAGATACGCCGGACTTCGGCGAGTACGACCCCAGGGAGCGCCGCGACCACCAGGTGAACCGGCACAACCGCCTCGCCAAGGATTTGCAGCGCCCCGTCGCGGAGCAGGTCGAGCGTCTCGCGCACGGTTCCATTCACCACGTTCTCGATTGGCAGCACGCCGGCATCGGCGCGGCCGTCAAGGATCGCCTCGCGCACCGCACCGAACGAACCGACGGGGAGCGATGTTGCCGCTTCGCCGAAGTAGGCGATCAGCGCATCTTCGGCGAATGCGCCTGGCTCGCCGGCGTAGGCCACGCGCAGCCCTGCGCTCATTGTGCTGTGCTCATCGCGGAACGGCGCGCTCGGAGCGGCGTGATGTGCCGCCTCCGCTTCGACGCAGCGCATATTCGAGCGAATCTGCGAGAGCGGTGGCTGAAGCGGCGATGATGTTCTCGCCGACCCCCATCGTCGACCAGGCTTCGCCGCCGGCGACCGACTCAATCACCACGCGCGTCTTCGCCGCGGTCGCCGAGGCGCCGTCGAGGATGCGCACCTTGTAGTCGACAAGGTGCACCGCATCGAGCTGTGGGTAGAAGGCTCCAAGCGCCTTGCGCAGCGCACGGTCGAGTGCGTTGACGGGGCCGCTCCCGTCGGAGGCCGTGTGCAGCTGCTCGCCGTTCACCTCGACCTTTACCGTCGCCTCGGCACGGGTCGAAGTGCCATCACGTCGCTCCACAACCACGGTGAAGTCGAGCACCTGGAATGGGGCGACATAGTCCGGTCGGTGACGCTCGACGAGGAGCTCGAACGACGCCTCGGCCCCCTCATAACTTGCGCCCTCCGACTCGAGCTCCTTTACGAGGTTCGAGAGCGCCTTTGAGTCGAGACCCGATTCGGCGAGCCCAACGCCGAGCTCCGCGGCGCGACTCCCGGCATTGGCCTTGCCGCCAAGCTCCGAGACGACGAGGCGACCGCGATTGCCGACGATCGCTGGATCAATGTGTTGGTAGGCACGCGGCGTCTTGACCTGCGCTGCACCGTGCACGCCACCCTTGTGAGCGAAGGCCGAACGTCCGACATATGGTTGGTGATCATCTGGGGCGAGGTTTGCGATCTCGGCAACCGCGTGCGAGAGCCCGCTCAGCTCGCTCAGTCGATCTGCCCCCGCCACGGCATACGGCGTCTTCAGCGCGAGGTTCGCGAGGAGCGAGACGATGTTCGCGTTGCCAGCGCGCTCGCCGTAGCCGTTGATCGTTGCCTGCACGTGACGCACCCCCGCGTCGACCGCGGC
>JBPCTG010000099.1:0-2935 GCA_051006395.1 Candidatus Limnocylindrus sp. | reverse complement strand
CTGCAGGGCGTCCCCGAGCAGCGGAAGGGCTAATCGCTCGAGCTAGGCGACGCCCTTGATGATCTCGGCGATGGTCGTGCGCTTCGGGCGCCAGCCAAGCGCCTTTGCGGCGCGCGAAATGTCGGCGACCAGGCGCGCGGGATCGCCGGGGCGACGCGCCTCAACTTTAACGTTGATGGTGCGCCCCGTTGCGCGCTCCACGGCGCGGATCGCTTCGTAGACGCTCGTGCCACGGCCGCTGCCGATGTTCACCGGCAGGTAGGCGCCGAGGCCACGCTCGTTCGGCAGCGCCGCGATGGCGGCGAGCGCCGCAACGTGCGCATCGGCAACGTCGGCAACGTGCACGTAGTCGCGCACCGCGCTGCCATCGTCGGTCGGGTAGTCGTCGCCGAAGAGTTTGAACGTTTCACCGCTGCGCGCCGCGGCGACGAGGATCGGAATGAGGTGCGTCTCGGGATTGTGTCGCTCGCTCACCTTGCTCGTTGATCCAGCGACGTTGAAATAGCGAAGCGCCACGGCGCGCAGGCCGTGTGCTTCAGCGTAGAAGCGGAGCGCCCCCTCGAGCGCCACCTTCGTCGCGCCATAGGGGTTCACCGGCGAGAGGCGCGCCTCCTCGTCGATGGGTCCTCGACCAGCCGAACCGTAGACCGCCGCACTCGACGAGAGGAGGATCTGCTTCACGCCGGTGCGGAGCGCCGTGTCGAGCAGGGCGAGGCCGGCGACAAGGTTTTCGCGGTAGTAGCGCTCCGGGGCGACGACGCTCTCGGCGACGATGCTGCGCGCGGCGCAGTGAAGGATCGCGTCGACGCGTCCGTCGCGGATCACGTCGGCAACACGGTTCGGGTCGGCGTAGCTCCCCACGATGAACGAGGCGCCATTCGGGATCGCGTCGCTCTTACCGGTGCTCAGGTCGTCGAGGATCACCACGCGATACCCGGCGGCGAGCAGGGCGTGCGCTGAGGCGGCGCCAACGTATCCGGCACCCCCCGTGATCAGTACCGTCTGCTTGGTAGTTGGCATGCGTAGATCCTAGCGGCGAGCGCTAGGCGCGGTTCAGCGCGCGTGCCCGCGCGATGAGCGCCGCAGGGGAGTTCTGCACCGCGCCGCGCGCCGCCTCACGGAGCAGCGCCTTGAGGAGTGGCTGGAGCCATGGCCCGGGCGCGCCGCCAAGTTCGCGTAACAACTCGTCGCCACCGATGGCGAGATCGGCAGGGAGTGCTGGTGCACCAGCCGCATCGGCCGCCTCAAGCGCGGCCAGCAGCGTGGCGGCACCGCCGTTGGGCTTGACCTTCGCCGCGATCCTCCGCCGCATCTGGCGCGCGGCATCGTGTGGATCGCCGCTCTCTTCTGCTGCGCTGATCCGTAGGTCCGTCGCCGCTGGTTGATCCGCTAGAGCTTCGCCATCACTTCCACCCAACGCCGCTGCGAGCATCGCGTCAATGCGACGCAACGCACGCACCGCGGCGATGGTGGCGCGCGGGCGTCGCCAGGCGGCGAGGATCTCGACAGCATCGTCGTCGCTGCTGATCGGCGAGATGAGCGCCCAGAGTCGACCGAGCGGATCAGGGGCGTCGGCTGATCCAGGGGCGCCGATCGCCTCGATGCGCGCAGCAACATCGTCGCTCCATGCCGCGTGCAGCGCGGGTGCGATGACGGCGAGAAGGCCGAGCTCGTGGAGGAGCGCGACGCCGACAGCCGGATGCGCCGCGGCGAGGATCCCCTCGATCTCGGCGCCGACACGCTCGCCCGAGAGGCTCGCGGCGAGGCTCGCGTCGCGGCGGATCGCGGCGGCGGTGAGTGGATCGATCGTTAGGTTGAAGCGTGCCGCGAAACGCGCAGCGCGGAGCATTCGCAGTGCATCTTCGCGAAAGCGTGCATCTGGGTCACCGACGGCGCGCAAGCTGTTCGCCGCGAGATCTGCGGCCCCGCCATGCGGGTCGGCGAGTGCACCGTTTGCGACCGGATCGCTCGTCTCCGCGCCCTCGCCGCGACCGAGGCCGAAGGCGATCGCGTTGATGGTGAAGTCTCGACGATCAAGGTCGCTGCGTAGGTCGCCGATTAAGTGAATCGCATCGGGTCGACGGGCATCGCTGCTCGGACCGTCAACACGGAAGGTCGTCACCTCACGAACCGCGCCGTCACTGGTTGGAATGCCGACGGTGCCGAAGCGATTCTCATAACGAGCGTTGGGGAAGTGTGCTCGCAGCGCGTCGGGGGTGGCGTCGGTGGCAAGGTCCCAATCCACGGGGGAGCGACCAGCAATCACGTCGCGTACTGCACCGCCGACCACGTAGGCGGCGAATCCCGCGGCTCGAAGGCTGCGGAGGAGTTCAGCGACGTCTGCGGGGATGGCGGCGCGGACCGCCGCCTCGGAGCTCATGCGCCGCTCGCCGCGGCTCCCTCGCCGATGAAGAGGAAGTCACGCCACGCCGCGTAGGCATCGTGGCGCAGATATGGGAGGAAGATCGCGTACACATCGCAGCGCGGCTCAAATGGCCGTCGGAGCAGCTGCAGTCCCGCCGCCTCTGGCGCGCGGTCACCTTTGCGGTGATTGCAGGTCGTGCATGCGGTGACGAGGTTCTCCCACGCCCATGAGTCGCCGCCGCGGCTCTTCGGCACCACGTGGTCAATGGTGAGCGGCACGCCATTGCGACCACAATATTGGCAGCGGTGACCGTCGCGCACGAAGACCTCCTTGCGGCTGAGCTTTGCGCGTGGTCGCGGTCGGCGGACGCGGTGGCGAAGGCGAACGACCGACGGTGCGGCCCAACTGCGCGAGGCGCTGCGGATCGGCCGCCCCTCGGCGAGGATCTCCGCTTTGCCGCCGATGACCAGGCGGAAGGCGCGCGGCATGGCGCAGACGTTGAGCGGTTCGTAGTCCTGGTTGAGCACGAGCACTTCGGTGTTCATCGGTGCCCCATCGTAGCAGCAGGGT
>JBPCTG010000098.1:0-2429 GCA_051006395.1 Candidatus Limnocylindrus sp. | reverse complement strand
GCGAAAGGGGATCGACCAGACGTTGCTGCGCCTTGAGGCGGACCGACTCGACGAGGCGATGGCCTGGTCGAGATCCGAGATCGCAGATGCAGAGCGCGCTTCAGAACGCGAGCGCGTACGCGACTTAATGGAGCGTGAGCGCGACCTCACCTCGCGCCGAAAGGCACTCGATCGACGACTCGGCGACGCGGGCGTCTTGGCAATTGTGAAGGGGGGTGGCGCATGAGCACAAAGAAGTCGACCGCAGCAGCGACGAAGGGTAAGTCAGCCGCGCCAGTAAAAAAGGTTGCGCCGCAGATGGTCGCTAAGAAAGCCCCACAGAAGGCGGCAACCAAAAAGGCCGTGACGCCGTCGCCTGCGGCGAAGAACCCGTTACCGAAGGGGGCATCCGCCACCAAGGGACCGAAGGCGCCTGCAAAGGCACCAGCAACGTCTGCCAAGAAACCGCCCGCAAAGGGAGCGGTGAAAAAGGCCCCACAGAAGGCGGTCGTCGAGAAGGCTGTGGCGAAGAAGTCCGCGACGCAGACACCGAAGAAGGCGGTAGGAAAGCAGCCACTAGGGAAGCAGGCTGCGCCAAAGGCGACGGCCCCGAAGGGGAAGTCCGTGCCGAAGGAGCCAGCCAAGGGAGCGAAGTCTGGGAAGGCGTCGCTCGCCGTGGGCGGGAGCGACATTGAAGATATCGCCGCAAAGAAGCTCGCCGGCGTGCAGGATCCCGATGCTGCAGCGCTCGTTGAGATTGAGACGGAGGGGGTCGAGATCCTCGACCCCGATGCTGCTGCGGCGGTCATCCTGGAACAGGCGGCACCCGACCCACAGACGAAGCCGGCTGAAGCGGCAGAGGTCGTCACCGAGTCGGTCGGCATCGACGATCCGGTGCGCATGTATCTCAAGGAGATCGGTCGCGTCGGCCTTCTCACCGCCGAAGAGGAGGTCGTCCTCGCGAAGATGATTGAGCTCGGCGAGCAGATGGCCGACGAGCCGTGGAAGGCAGTCTTCAACCTGCACGAGTGGACCTATCACGAGACCGAGCTAAAGACCCGCAAGAAGAAGGAGTGGTACCGCTTCGACCCCGCACTCGCCGAGCTCGCGCACAAGACGATGCGCGAGGCGATTGCCGCCTGGGTGCGCGGCCATCGTCTCAGCGACTGCAAGGTGACGGGATTCGATAAGGCCGCGCGCGAGGCGACGGGGGAGATGGCTCAAAAGCACCTCCTCGTGGCAAAAAGCCTGGTGAAGGGATTCAACGAGCCAGGTCGGCGCAACCTCGCCGCAAAGGCGACTGAACTCATCGACTTTGCCTTCCAGGCGGTGCACGCTGGCGACCTCGAGAGCCGTGACAACCCGGTACTCGGCAAGCTCTTCCTGTGGGCGCGCGACGAGATTGCCTGGCCAGCGCTCGAGGCGCACATCCTCGCCGGAAAGCACCTCGATGCGAACGGCTTCGACTGGATCCGCGAGGCGGGCTGGGATCCCGAGAACCCTGCCTACGGCAAGTTGCGCGGCCGGGATGGCGCGGTGGTGCAACTCGGCTGGCGCGGCCGCGAGGAGTTGACGAAGGCCAACCTGCGCCTCGTCGTCTCGATCGCCAAGAAATACATCGGCCGCGGCATGAGCTTCCTCGACCTGATCCAGGAGGGGAACATCGGACTCATCCGCGCGGTAGAGAAATTCGAGTACATCAAGGGGTTCAAGTTCTCGACCTATGCAACCTGGTGGATCCGTCAGGCGATCACCCGTGCGATCGCCGATCAGGCGCGCACGATCCGCATCCCCGTGCACATGTACGAACAGCTGAACCGCCTCACAAGGATCCAGCGTCAGCTCTTCCAGGAGCTCGGCCGCGAGGCGACCGATGAGGAGATCGCCAAGGAGCTGACGACTGTCACCGAAACGGAGATCACCGCCGAGCGTGTGCGTGAGATGCGCAAGGTGAGCCAGGAGCCGGTATCGCTTGAGACGCCGATCGGTGAGGAGGAGGACAGCCACCTTGGAGACTTCATCGAGGACAAAGCGGCGCCGAAGCCCGATGAGGCGGCGAATCGCCAGTTGCTCAGCGAGCAGATCGTTGCCACGCTCGAATCGCTCAGCGCGCGCGAGCAGCGCGTGCTCCGGCTGCGCTTTGGCCTCGAGGATGGGCGCCAGCGCACCCTCGAAGAGGTTGGAGCCGAATTTAATGTGACACGCGAGCGCATCCGCCAGATCGAGGCGAAGGCGCTCCGTAAGCTCCGCCACCCATCGCGTTCGCGCAAGTTGAAAGACTACCTAGACTAAGAGCGTGGCAGCGATCAGCCGTACCGTCGCAGTACCACCGGGCGTTGGGCTTCATGCGCGCCCAGCCGCGCTATTCGTGAAGGCCGCGGCGGGATTCTCAGCCTCGATCCGCGTGCGACTCGGCGAGAAGGAGGTCGACGGCAAGTCGATCCTCGGCG
>JBPCTG010000097.1:0-3877 GCA_051006395.1 Candidatus Limnocylindrus sp. | reverse complement strand
GCCGCGATCGGCGCCTAGGCGGCCGCGAGGCCTGCGATCAGGCGCTCGATCGACTCCTTGAGGAACGCCTCGACGCGCTGACCGGCGAAGACGGCGAGGAACGGGTCAAGCTCACTGCTGCTGCGCCAGGAGGCCTCTGCTGCAGCGTCCCCGGACTCGCGCAAATCGACGAGCGCCGCAACGATCGCTTGGCCACCAATGTCGGGCCGAATCTTCAAGCGCAGGTGCAGGCGCGTTATGCCGTCGGGGAGCGACTCAACGGTGCGACGAATTGATACCGCCGCCTGGATCGGAATCCCTGAGACCTCCGTCGCAAGGCGCCCTTCGATGTGTTCAGCGTCAATTCGGTGCAGCTTCTCGCACCCTGGCAGAAGTGCTGCGATCGTTGCCGGATCGTCACTGGCGGCGACGAGCGCTGCAACGCTCTTGCCGAGACGCGCGCTGCCGATTGCTTCAGCCACGGTCGCTCAGTAGACCCCGACCGCATCGGTCGGGATCTCGAGATCGAATGCGGCGGTAGGGATCGATGCGTCGGTCACAAACGAAGTCACAACGGCGCTGCGCACCACGCGTTCGCCGCGCAACTCTTCGATGGCGAGAATCGCGCCGGTGACGCGGTCAAACGCGACGTGATAGCGGAAATCTGCGCGGTCGCCATCAAGGCCGATCGCGCGCGGCGCAGCCGAATCAATCTGCAGCGCAGCGCGCCCAGCCAGCGTCGTCTCCGAAACCGCACCAAGCGTTCCCGTCAAAAGAACGCCGCTGCAGAAGTTCCAAGGTCGCAGCATCGTCGCCGCCCAGCTCTTCGCTGGGAGTGGTGCACCAACGCTACGCAGAGCTGAAGCGGCGGGGAGATCGGGATCATCGAGCCCCTCGGGTGCGGATCGCACTGGGCGGCGCGTGTGCGTCTTCGTCGTTGAGGAAAATTGCTCAATAAATGCGCCATCGGTTGACCACACGTCGTAGCCACCGGCGTTCGTACCCTCGCGCTTGATCGTCGTGACGCGCAGGCGCGGGCGCTCGAGGAGCACCTCGATGTCGACGTGCGATGCGCCCCCTGCAGTGGTGGAACGCTCCTCGACACGGGCGCGCAGGGTGCGAATGCGCCTCTCGGCGTCTGCGGCGAAGGCGAAGAGCGCTTCAGCCGTGGGGAGCCCGCGCGGAAGGGCGAGCTGCACGCTCGGCGCCGTCGCCTGCGCTGCGGTTGCGACGAGGGGGGAGTGGCTCTCGTGCGTGCTCATCACCACCATCGTACCCGAGTGCTCCCCGCAGCAGCCGGCGGCGTAGACTCGCTTCATGGCGAACACTTCTGCGAACCCAAAGGGGGCAACGGTCACACCGGGTCGCCCCCTGCGCGAGGCCTGGATCGTCGAAGCGGTGCGCACGCCGTTCGGTCGCTACGGTGGCGCCCTCGCCACGGTACGCCCCGACGACCTCGCCGCAACCGTGCTCGCAGCGGTCGTGGCGCGCAGCGGGATCGACCCCGCGCTGATCGACGACGTGATCCTCGGCTGCGCGAACCAGGCGGGTGAAGACAACCGCAACGTTGCTCGCATGTCACTCCTCCTCGCCGGTTACCCCGTTGAGGTTGCAGGACAAACGGTGAATCGCCTCTGCGGTTCGGGCTTGCAGGCGGCGGCGAGTGCCGCCCAGGCGATTGCCGTCGGCGACGCGGACATCATCGTTGCCGGTGGCGTTGAGAGCATGAGCCGCGCGCCGCTCGTGGCCCTCAAGTCTGAGCATCCGTTCGAACGCGGTGATCGCGCGCTCGTCGACACCACGATCGGCTGGCGATTTGTGAATCCCGCGCTTCACGCGCTCTACCCGACGATCTCACTCGGTGAGACCGCCGAACGCGTCGCCGAGCGCTGGAAGGTAAGCCGCGCCGATCAAGATACCTTCGCCCTAGAGTCGCAGCGTCGTACCGCCGCCGCGGCGGCGAATGGCGTGCACGCCGAAGAGATCGTTCCGGTTCGTGTGGCGGGTCCGCGCGGCGAAGAGAAGATCGTCGATCGCGATGAGCATCCGCGACCCGACACCGACGCGGCGGCGCTCGCGAAGCTGCGTCCTGCATTTGTTGAAGGCGGGAGCGTCACCGCCGGCAACGCCTCTGGAATCAACGATGGCGCCGCTGCGCTCCTCATCGTCGAGGCGAACCGTGCCCGCGCGCTCGGCCTTACGCCGTACGCGCGCATCGTCGCCACCTCTGTTGCCGGTGTTGATCCCGAGGTGATGGGGGTCGGCCCCATCCCCGCCGTTCGCAAGCTGCTCGACCGCGCCGGCCTCACCGCCAATGAGATCGACCGCGTGGAGCTCAACGAGGCGTTCGCCAGCCAGACGGTTGCGTCAGTCCGCGACCTCGGCTTTGATCTGGCGAAGGTGAACGTCAACGGCGGGGCGATCGCCCTCGGGCACCCGCTCGGCGCCTCGGGGGCGCGGCTCCTTGTCACCCTCGTGCGCGAGCTGCGCCGCTCCGGCGGGCGCCGTGGTGTCGCATCGATGTGCATCGGCGTTGGGCAGGGGATTGCCATGCTCGTTGAGCGCGTTGACGCGAGTGGTGAGCCGGCACGCTAGAATCAGGCCCAAGGTCAACCGTCGGTTGGCGGAAGATGAGCGGAGGGGCAGATGCTGAACCAGGAGGCAACGACCGAGTCGACGCCGAACCAGGAGCAGCAGGTCGGCGTGCTCTCCCTCACCGATGCCGCAGCGGCGAAGTTCCGCGACCTCACCAAGGGTGAGACGAACCCGGCGATCGGCCTCCGCGTCTACATCATCTCTGGTGGCTGTAGCGGTTATCGCTACGGCATGATGGTCGAAGAGACGGCAAACGCCGACGATCGTGTCTTCGAGACGAACGGTGTGCGTGTCTACCTCGACGAGAAGTCGGTGCCGCTCGTGAACGGCTCATCGGTCGACTACGTCGACTCGCTCATGGGTGCTGGGTTCACCGTCGACAATCCGAACTCGGTCGGCGGCTGCGGCTGCGGCTCGAGCTTCAGAACGGCTGAGTCGGCAGGCGCGCCCTCGGCCTGCAGTCACTGAGCAACCCCTGGACGGCGACGGGCTCACGCCCGACGCGCGCGCCGCATCGAGCGGCGAGAGTGCAGGTGCGCGTCTCGTTCCACTCTTTCCGCTCGATCTCGTCCTCTTTCCAGGCGTAGCGCTCCCACTCCACATCTTCGAGCCGCGCTATCGGCTCATGGTGAAGCGCTGCCTCGAGGCGGGCACGCCGTTCGGTATCGTGCGCAGCGAACGTGGCGGGCTTGCGGAGATCGGCACCATTGCCGAGATCCGCGAGGCGACGCGCTACGTCGACGGTCGCTGGGACCTGGTGGTGCTCGGCGCAGCGCGCTTCACGATTACGCGCCTCAATCGCGAAGAGCCGTACCTGCGCGGTGAGATCGAGACGATCGACGAGCCGATCGGCGCGCCAGCAAGCGACGTTGCCATTGCAGCTGAGCGCGTCTCCGAGCTTTTCGTCAGTTACCTCGACCTGCTGCGAAGCGAAGAGCCGAGCGATGAAGATAATGAGGATGAGAGCGACGTGGAGGGCGACGAGGGTGACGACGGAGAGGTGACTCCCGAGGCGATCGACGAGGCGATGGAGGAGGACGACGTGTCACTCTCCAGCGAGGTCGTCGCCGAGATCGAGCGACTCCTGATCGCCTCAAACGGTCCGGCCGGACCGACGCGCATCAGCGACTACGACGAGGCGTCAGTTGAACTCGATGACGATGATGATGAGAGCGATGAGCTGCTTGGCAGCGCGATCACGCGCCTCACCGGCACCGACGATCCGGTGGGACTTTCGCACGTTGTGAGCGGCGTCGTGCAACTCTCCGCCGAACAGCGCCAAGGGTTGCTCGCCGCGCCGACG
>JBPCTG010000096.1:0-1088 GCA_051006395.1 Candidatus Limnocylindrus sp. | reverse complement strand
CGGCCATCTGGCCCCGTTGCAGCAACGCTGAATCCGAGGCGCTCCCAAAAGGCTCGTGTCGCTGCAGAGGTTGCGTCGGGCTCTGGGGTCACCTCTGGCTCTTCCGGGTACGCCTCGGCTGCGGAAAACCCGGTGGCGGCGAGGCGCCTGAGCACCCCCTCGACGAGGGCGCTGCCAAGCGCTGCGCCACGCGCTGCGGGGATCACCGAGATACAGGTGACGATCGCCGGCGGCGGTGAGTCCGGCAGATCTGGGTATCGGTCGCGCAGTCGCTGCGCGCGGGGAAATGCGGAGAGCGGCCCCGCCTGGCAGTAGGCGACGGGCTCATCCTTTGCCACGAGCACCCAGCCCATCGGCCCACTCACGGGGAGTTGTCGTGTCAGCAGGCGGAGCTTCGGCGGTTGGCCTGGTGCGGCAGCCGCGTCGCGGAGCGCCTCTTCGCGTGTCGGCTCCTTTGGTGCGAAGGGATTAAACGCGGGCCCCCCATCCTCTTCGATGCCGAGAAACGCGGCGAGCGCGCTCTTGCCGCCGGCTGGTGCGGTGGCGCGGCTGGAGACACTCTTCGGTGGTGCCACGCCCGCCTTGACGCCGCGATCGGCGTCCTCCCACCACGTGCAGGTGGCGTGGTCGGCATCGTCACGAGCGCATGGAGGGGCGAGTAGCAGCTCTTCGGCGCTCTCGATGCCGATCAGTTCAAACCCGTCGCCAAGCCCGATGCGCATCGTCTGAGATACTAGCCCTGATGAGCGACCACGGAGCACACGGGGCAGACGAAGGAGCGCATGGGCACGGCGCGAGCGATGCGCTTGGGCCGATCAATGCGCGGGCCTGGCTGGCTGGCGTTCTCGGCGTTGCGATCGGACTCCTCACCGTTGCGGTGATCGCAGCGGCGTCGGGCGCCCTCACCCTCTAGGCGAGAGCGCCCGTCCGCACGTTAACGTGCGTTTGATCCCTGATGACTAGCGGCGGCGCGAGGGGCGACGTCGGCCGGTAACGCCAAGGGCGTTGCCAGCGAATCCTGCGATCGGCCCAATGGCGCGACCGACCAGTCCGCCGACAAGTGCCCCGACCACGACAATCGGCAGGAG
>JBPCTG010000095.1:0-10950 GCA_051006395.1 Candidatus Limnocylindrus sp. | reverse complement strand
CGCGACGCCTCTGGTGGCTATCTGTGGCCGGGCTACGGAGAGAACCTGCGCCCGCTCCTCTGGCTCCTCGACCTCGCCGCCGGGCGCGTGAGCGGCGTCGACACGGCGATCGGCATCTTGCCGCGCCCCGATGAGCTGCAGCTTGATGGCCTAACGCTGAGCGAGAGCGATCGTGCCGAACTCTTCGCAATCGACGGTGCAGCATGGCGGCGAGAGATTGCAGCACGCAGCGAGCTGCTCGCCGGATTCATGCGGGTTCCAACTGTGATCAGCGAAGCGCATGGGCGCTTGGAGAAGAGACTCAACCCCTAGCCGCTGAGACGCTACGCGCGGAAGCGTCGAACCGATTGGTATGCGCGTCGTGCGATTGAACCAAAGAGTCTCTCTGAGGCCGTAAGGCTCACCTCATCTGTTCCCCCGCCCCGCGCAATCCACGCATCGAGGCGTGGGGCAAGCAGTTCCCATGGGCTCCGATCGAGTCGTTCAAATGCGCCACCAGTCCTGATCGCGTGGAGCGGAGTGTTGTGCTGCCCGCGTAGCCCGCGATGGGCAACAAGGCGCATCGGCAGCGTGTGAATCGCGACTCCCTCAAGTCGCCAGGCAAGGTCTCGCACTGCATCCTGGCTTGTTGCTGTAGGGGCTGCGACGCCGCGGCTCGCAGCGAGCGCGGCGAGCCATTCGCGAATCGCATCGTGATCGCGGTTCCCGTACGCGCCGTCGAGGTGGAACCTCGCGATGAAAGCCTCAACCAGTGGACGTGAAGCGCGATGGGCCTCTCGGGTGAGGAGCATGCACTGGTTCGGCGGGATTCCGTCACGAAGCGGTGCGGCGGCGATCACATGCGGCTCCGCGAGTCGCTCTGAGGCGTAGAGGAGCGTGGAGAGCGCCGTCGGGGAGAGGTCGACATCGTCTTCTACGCAGATCACCCGATCGACCTGTGCGTTCAAGAAGGCATCGTCGAGTCCCTCGAGGATCACCGACGGGAGGCCGCGATTGCGCGTATGACGCGTGATGACAACGTGAGGCAGGCCACTCCGAATCGTCGTCGCGACCTGTTCTACGCGCGCAGCGTCACCGCGCTGCGCCTCACCGCCTTTTGGCCCGTCGAGCACGGCGCGAACGATCGACTCAAGCACAGCAGGTTGCTGCGATGAGGTGGCGCGCAGCGCTGCGGCGAGCGAGCGAGTCGTGCGTAGTGTCTCGGCGGGCCGGTTGTAGCCGATCAGCATGATTCTCCCGTGCATGCGCCAAGTGTCGGCGGGTGCGAGAAAACATGCAACCCGCGGTCTGCTTCAGGTAACCTTCTCCCATACACATGAAACGGAGAGAAAGGGGTATGTAGATGGCCCGTCGCGCGCGATTTCTCGCCGGCACACTCCTATCCGCCACACTCTCGTTCACTCCGAGCAGTGCTGTCAGCGCAGCCGCTGCGACGAATTGGTCTTCCTGCGCTGCGCGCCAAACGCCGCCCCCCGCGCCCCGAGCGCTTGACCTGGCGGTCGGTAAGGAGCTCTCGGCTCGTGTCACCTCGTGGCAGAAGGGACGCCGCTCGCGCATCGCCGGAGTCTCGGCGGCGATTCGCTGGGACGACGGGCGCACCTTCGAAGCGGCCGCGGGGAGCGCCGATCGCGCAAGTGGTCGAGCGATCACGGTCGGCACCCCCTTTGCATTAGCGAGTGTGAGCAAACCGTTCACTGCAACAGTCGCGCTGCTCCTCGACGCCTGCGGGGTGCTGCCACTGAGCACCACCGCCAAGTCGCTCGTGCCAAAGGCCGACGTCGATCCCGACGCGACAGCCGAAGACCTGCTGCGCCACGAGTCGGGGATGAGCGACTGGCTCACCGACAAGTACACGCGCATGGATTGGCTCGCGACACATCCGAACGCAAAAGTCGGTGCACTCACGGCGGTGCAAGGGCTAAAACCGCACGGCGCGATCGGCACGTTCGACTATTCAAATTCTGGATTCACCCTGTACACGCTCATGGCGGAGAAGGCGACGGGGAAACCGTGGAAGACGCTCGTGAAAACCTTGATTCTCGATCCGCTCGGGCTCGACGAGATCTCGTACGGCCCGGTCGCCGGCGCTGCCCGCCCGCACCTGTGGTCGAAGGGGGCGCTGCGCCCATGGGGAACAGCGGGGTGGGGGCCGACGAAGTCGGTCGCCGCGGTGTTGCGCGGTGCGGGGGATCTCTTCGGAACATCGCGCGCCCTCGCGCGCTTCGGTTCGCTCTTGTGGTCGAACCGACTCGTTGAGGGCGCTCGATCGCTGGAACTGAACGGCATCGCGAACGTGACGTCAAACGGTTGGCTCTATACGTACGGTACGCAAGTGAATCGCTACTGGGCAGGCGGACTGCGTATCTATGGGCACAGCGGCGGGTACAGCGGCGTTACCACCGCGCTGCGGCGCATTCCGGGCCTCGGCATCACCATCGCGGTGACCGCGAACGGAACCGAGGGGAGCAACTCGAGCGCCGACGATCTGGCGAAGGAACTCTTCGCGATCCTCGATTCGCCGGCACCCGATCCGAGCGGCGTTTCGCGTCCGACCGCAGCGCTCAGCGCAAGTCCCGATCCGCTCGACCCTGAACCGGTGCTCGTCGGCGATGGCTGCGGCGCGACCTCCACCGCGTGGGTGGCGGGGGTCAAGGTGCCAAACGGAGCCGGATGGGTTGCGCTCGGTGCAACCGCGGGCTGGAGCGGATCGGTCGATGCGATGACGGAGCTCCCCGACGGGCGTCTCGTGGTTGCCGGTCGTTCGTTGTCTCGTGCCGCCGGGGTTGCAGTTCAGGGCCTCGCGGTGCGCAGCCCGCGCACCGGTACCTGGTCGCCACTTGCCGCGCTCCGCCGCGCCGACGGCTCGTTGGCAAATGCTGCGACTCTCGCTGTCGACGCAACGCGTGGGCTGCTCTACGTGGGCGGAGACTTCGCGTCGATCACCGCGGCTGGCGTCACGACGATGGCGCGTGGGATCGCACGCTATGACATCACAGCGAAGAGGTGGTCGGCGCTCACTGGCGCTCTCGGGGCACGCAAGGGGGTGCCATTGGAGGTGCGCTCGGTTGCGATCGATCCTGACTCGGGTCGCATTGCGGTCGGCGGCAGTTTCGCCCGCGCTGGCTCCGCGGTGAGCGCGAACGTTGCATTGTGGCGCCCAGCAACGCTCCCTGGCGCGACGGGGGCCGCAACGAAAGGGGAGTGGCGCGCGCTTGCGGGTGGCCTCTCCGAAACGGTCGAAGCGGTGGCGATCGCGCCCAACGGCGCCGTGCACGCCGCAGGACACTTCGTGGGCGGTGTCGTGGCGAAATACGCGGAGGGCGACGGGATGTGGCGTATCGATGGTGATGCGGCGAGCTTCGCCGACGCACCGCGCGTGCTTGCGGTCGACAGCACAGGCGGCGCGATCGCTGGAACTGGGATTGCCTGGTACGGCGCGACGCTTGCAACCGAGAGCGCCGGCGCACCCGGTGGATGGGTGCCGCTCGGCGGCGGCATCACGTACCCGCGGCGCAGCGCCTGGGTTTCGTCGTTGGCCCGCCTCGCAGATGGTCGACTCGCCATCGGCGGCTACTTCTCCGCCGCGGGTAGCACCGCAGCTCCGCACCTCGCGATCTGGGATCCCGCGGTGGGCTCCTTCAGCACCGTTGGTTCGGGCCTTGCGATCGAGCCCGACGCGCTGGCTGGCTCGAGCCGCGTGACGCTCTACGCCGCCACCCGCGTGCGCGGTGACGCGCCTGGTGCGCCGGGGGGCCGCTGCATTGCAGCGTTCGCTCCACCTGCACCGCTCGCGCCAACGGGGGCATCGGTCACGGCGGGAAGCGGTGCCGCAACAGTGCGTTGGGGAGATCCGATGAGCGGCACGATCCCAGAGGGCTGGATCGCCGTCGCAACAGCCAAGGGGAAGGCAACGCGGAGCTGCAGCGCCGCCGGCACCGCACGCACTTGCGTCATCAAGGGCCTCGCTGCGGGGGTGAGGTACAGCGTCGCACTTCGCGCCTGGGTTGCCCCCGCCGGTCCTTCGCCGACGATCACGATCGGAAGCATCGTCGCCAAGAAGTAGACCTGCGCGGGGTATCCTCTGCGCATGTCGCCTGCTGCACCGGTCCGCGTCGAGAGCCTGCAAAACCCGCTCGTCAAAGAGCTGCGTGCCCTGCGTGAGCGACGCGATCGCGACGTGTCTCCTGCATTTATCGCCGAGGGAGCGACGACGATCACCGCGGCGCTCGACGCGGGGTGGGTGCCGAACCTGATGGTCCACGACGGGACGGCTCAAGCCCGCGCCGTGCTCGACCGCGCAACTGCCGCCGGGTTGCGCGACGAGGTGATCGCGACGAGCGAGATCCTTTCGAAGATCACCGGGCGCGACAACCCACCGCCCCTCATCGCGCGCTTCGACGAGCCGCTCCGACCCCTCGATTCGCTCGATCCCACTGCGGCGCCGCGCTGGCTGCTGCTCGAAGGGGTGCGCGACCCTGGGAATCTCGGCAACTCGCTGCGCACCGCCGATGCGGTTGGCGCAGGTGGCGTGATCTTGGTTGGCGACTGCTGCGACCCGTTCGCGATCGAGACCGTTCGTGCCACCACCGGATCGATCTTCGCCGTGCCCGTGTATCGCGCCACACTAGAGGCGGCGCGCGCGCTCATTGCTCGCTGGCCCGGGGCGAGCGTTGCGGCGATGCCGCGCAACGGCGCCGCCTACGACGCTGTGAACTACCGCACCCCGACGCTCCTTGTGATCGGCGGGGAGCGCGACGGGCTGAGCGCGCCACTCGCTGGCGCATGCAGCGACATGGCGCGCATCCCCATGGTTGGACGCACCGAGAGCCTCAACCTTGCCACTGCAGCCGCACTGATGCTCTACGAGTCGCTGCGCGGGGCGCGCACATGATCTGCGGAGCGAGTCGGAACTGCGGGGTGCACAGATGAGCCGACCAAAGCGCGCCGCAGATCTCGGTATCAAGATCGGCCGATTCGCCCCAGGGCCGCACGATGCAATCAGCGACGTGGCGGGAGTGCGTGTGGCGGCGACGACAATCGTGCGCGGCGATGGGGAGCTGCGCCGCGGCGAAGGACCGGTGCGCACCGGTGTCACCGCGATCTTGCCGCGTGCCGCCGGGGAGATGGGTCGACCGCTCTTCGCCGGCACGCATCGACTGAACGGCAATGGTGAGTTGACCGGCCTCGAGTGGATCCGCGAGTCTGGATTCCTCACCACGCCGATCTGCCTTACCAACACGCACTCGGTGGGCGTTGTGCACGACGAGATGATTCGCTGGTCGCTCGACAACGTGCCAGGGGCGCCGCCGTGGAGCCTGCCGGTGGTTGGGGAAACATGGGACGGCGTGCTCAACGACGTGAACGGTTTCCACGTGACGGCCGCTCATGCGCGCGCGGCGCTCGACGCTGCCGCTTCGCTCCCCGTCGGCGCGGCGGTGCCGCGCGGCAACGTGGGGGGCGGGACCGGGATGATCTGCCACGGCTTCAAGGGCGGGAGCGGCACGGCGAGCCGGCGACTCCCCGCCGAGCTTGGCGGCTGGACCGTCGGCGTCTTCGTCCAGGCGAACCACGGTCGTCGCCACCGCCTCACCATCGCCGGCCACAACCTGGGCGCCGAGGGTGGCCCATTTGCCGTCGATCGCTACCCGCTCCCGTACCCTGCTGCCGCAGCCGCGACAGTCTCGAGCGCCCTGGGCGCCTCGAGCGCGGACGATCCGCGCGGCGGAGCAGGGTCGATCATCGTGATTGTGGCGACCGATGCGCCGCTCATCGCCACGCAGCTTGATCGTGTCGCACAGCGCGCCGTCATGGGGATTGCGCGCGTCGGCGGCGTTGGGGAGCACAGCTCCGGCGACCTCGTCCTTTCATTCTCCACGGCGAATCCTCAACTCCCCGTCGAGAACCTCGAGCCAGCGCGCCCCTTCACGACGAGCGTGGAGATGGTGGTGAACGCGCATCTTTCGCCGCTCTTCGAGGCGACCGTCGACGCGACCGAGGCGGCGATCGTCGACGCGCTCCTTGCCGGCGAAACCATGGTCGGCGTCAACGGCGCCACCGCGCTCGAGCTCCCCGTCGACGTGCTTGCGGCAGCGCTGCGCTAGGCTCACCGCATGCACCTTCCGTCGCCACTCGACGCACGAGCGTGGCCGCAGGCGGCGCGCCTCGTCGGCTGGATTGCCCTTGCTGCGGCAGCGCTCGTGGCGATCTTCGCCGGGCTCAGCGTGGTGAGCGCCGTGGTCGCAGCACAGGGCGGCATCGTCTACGCGCTCATCGGCGGATGGATCCTTGCCGCCCTTGCCGACACGCCGATCAACCTGCTTGTTCGACGCGGCTGGCCGCGCGGGCGCGCCGCCGCCGCCGTCTGGGTTCTCGGTGCGATCCCCGTACTGCTGATCCTCGGCGAGATTGCCGTCTCGTTGGCGCGCTCGCTCGGATCGGTGCTCGCAGGCCCAGCACCAACCGCCGCCGAGATTGCGGACTACGTCGATCGACCGGCGAAGCTCCTGCGTACCTTTGGCATTCGCGTTGACCTTGCGCCGCTCGCGCGCGACCTCATCTCCGCGCTGCGCGACGCCGCGGGCGGCATCGAGGCGAACCTTGCGGCGATCGCAACCGGTGCGCTCAGCGCGATTGGCCCCGTAGTGCTCGCGATCGGTAGCGGCGTGATCCTCTCGGCGAGCCCCGACTACCTCGAAGGGCTCGAATCGCTCGCGCCGAAGCGTCGCAGCGCTTCTGTGCGGCGATCACGTCTCATGCTCGAAGAGCTCCTCGCCCGATTCATCGGTCGGCACCTGCTGCTCGGCCTGGTGTACGGCGTTGTCGTGTATGTCGGCGCATCGCTCGCTGGAGCCGACGGCGTGCTGGCTGGTACGCTCGGCGGCCTGGTAATGGCGATTCCGACGCTTGGTCAAGGACCGGCGCTGCTGCCACCACTCCTCATCGCGCTCCTCGCAGCAGGGCCGTACGCCCTCGTCGGCATCGCCCTCATCGCCGTCGCCTGGTTCCTCTGCGCGACCTGGCTCGCGCCGCGACTTCTCGACAGCGCCCTGCGCCTCCCCGCATCGACCGTATTCCTCGCCGGCACCGCTGGCGGCATCATCGGTGGGCCGCTCGGCGCGATCTTCTCGCTGCCGATCATCGCCGGGATCTCCTCGGCGCGGCGAACGCGCCGCTAGCGCGGCGATGTCGTCGCACGGAACGCAGCGAAACCTACCGCTCGAACTGCGCTGGCGCGGACCGTTTCGCCACCGCAACTACCGACTCTTCTGGTTCGGTCAGCTCATCTCGCTGGCGGGAACGTGGGTGCAGTCCATCTCTCAGGCGTGGCTCGTCATCGACCTTGGCCACGATCCCTTCTGGCTCGGCGCGATTGCCGCCGCGCAGTTCACCCCCGTCCTCTTCTTCGGCCTCTTCGGCGGGGTGATCGCGGATGCGCTGCCGAAGCGGCGCGCGCTGATCGGCACCCAAGCGGCGCTCATGCTTCTCGCCGCGCTGCAGGCGCTCCTCGTCGCGACGGGGGCCATCAATCTACCGATCCTCTTCGCGCTCGCCGCATGTCTCGGCGTGGTGAACGCGATCGACATGCCGGTACGCCAGTCGTTCTTCGCCGAGATGGTCCCGCTCGCCGAGGTCGGCCGCGCCGTCGCCTTCAACTCGGCGATGTTCAACGCCGCTCGTGTCGTCGGTCCAGCCATCGGCGGCGTGCTCATTGGCGTTGTTGGCGTTGCCGCATGCTTCGGGCTGAACGCCGTGAGCTTCCTCGCCGTGCTGATTGCGCTCTTGGCGATTCGCGACGCGGAACTCTACGTGGCACCACGCGGAGGGCGGCTGCGGAGCGCCGCTGCAGTGCGAGCCAACCTCGTCGAGGGGCTTCGCTACGTTGCGCGCACGCCAGTCATCGCGCTCTGCGTCTTCACCATCGGAACGGTCTCTGGGGCCGCGATGAACTTCAACGTGATCATCCCGGAGCTTGCGCGCGGCGTGCTGAACGTCGGGGCGCCGGGGCTTGGATTCCTCATGGCGTCGGTCGGCCTCGGCTCGCTCTGCGGCGCTCTCTTCGCCGCGGCGCAGCGCCGCCCACGGCTCGCACTGGTGATATTCGGCGGTGGAATCCTTAGCGCGCTCTCCATGGTCGCCGGTATTGCGAGCGGGAGCGGCGCGTCCTGGTCCGTGGGCGGAACGGGAATTGCCCTCTTCGGCGCCGGATTCGGGGCGATCAGCATGGCGGCAACCGCGAACGCATCGATCCAAACAGCCGCCCCTGCAGCGCTACGGGGCCGGGTGATGAGCGTCTACACCACGGTCTTCGCGGGCTCCACGCCCGTTGGCGCGCTCGCCACGGGAGCGGTTGCATCGCTCATCGGCGCGCCGGGGACGCTGATCGTCGCCGGTATTCTTGGTCTTGCCGCCGCGCTGTATGCGGGCCTGCGATGGCGCGCGCTCTTCGTACTTGGCGTTTAGCGCGCGAGGAAGGCGCTGAACTGCCACGGGTCGTCACCCGGCGCTTCGGCAGCGGAGAGCGCGTCGGGGAAGAGTTCGAGGCGATTCGCGAGCGGCGTCCAGTCGACGGCGCCCGACCAGCGGGTGCCAAGGTAGCGGCGGATGTCGTTCAGCAACTCCCGGTGCGGCAACTCGTCGGGAACGCGCAGGCCCTCGTTCGGGTGGCGTAGCAGCCAGGCGACGGCCGCGATCACCGACCCCGCTACCTGCAACGTGGTCGCAGAGTGGCCGGGCAAGTTCGCGCGCGCCTCGTCGATCGAGAGAAGCGAGCCGCTCCACCATCCCTTGAGCGGATGCCCCAAAAGGAAGACACCGAGGCGATCCTCACCCGTGGTGATCTCGTTGTTGAGCAGGCGGAAGCGCTCAGGGTGCTCCCAGTTGCGACCGCGCAGCTCGTGCACCGAGGCGATCGCCGAATCTGATGGGCAGTAGGCGTAGTAGACAGTCGGTCGATAGCGCGCCGCACCGCGCTCGTCGCGCACGGTGAGATGATCGCTCATGGTAAACGCTTCGCCGTGGCGAATGAGCATGCCGACCGACTCACCACCTTCTGCGACCGCACGCGCTGGGGTCGCGCCGGGAATCCAGGTGCGCACCTGCGTCTCCATTCCAGCGCGGCGGATCAAGATTTGGTTGCGCGGACCATCGCCCTCGTGCGCAAGTCCGCGCGCGGGGAGTACTCGCTCGTGTGTCCCCCAACCGAGTTCTGCGGGGGCAATCCCCTCCTCGTAGAATCCCTCGCCCGACCAGGTGTTGACGAACTCGCCAACCTCCTTCGGGCGATCGGTGAGCTGCGTGTCGCGCTCGGAAATTTGGATGATCTTCACACCAGCCGCCTCGGCGACCTGCGCAAAATCGTCGGTGGCGAGCGCGCGCTCCAGGGTTGCGATGCGCGCGGCAGCATCGGCACCAACGATCGCGTTGCGTGAAAGGAGCGCCGCGCCGAGCTCCTCGAGGGCGAACTTTGCCTCGTGGCTCACCCAGCCGGGGTTCGCGCCGTGCTCCACGATCGCGCTCGGCCCGCTGTTGCTCCCCCAGCGTTCGATCATGGCGCGCAGCCCCATGTGGCGGTGATACAGCGTGCGCGTGGCGGGTGGTTGCTCGGCGACGTCGGCATACGGCTCCCACACCTCGACGCTCGTGTTCAGGTAGCGCACCCCGTGGTCGCGACACCAGCCGATGATCTCGACCGCGTCGATGTTCCAGGCGAGGTCAAGGAGCACGTCGCCGTCGCCGAGCCGTTCGCCGAGAAAGGCGCCGAGGTTCTCGCGCGTCACCGCCGCCTGCTCGTAGGTGACCCCCTTCGCAATCGAGTCGGCAATGCGCGCGCGCGTGTCGAGGAGCTCGACGACGCGAATCGAGGATGGCGCGATGCCGAGGTCGCGGATGAGGAGCGGCACGACCGCCTGGCCGATCGAGCCACAACCGAGCACCACGATGCGTGCTGGGCGGGGGGTCGATGCGGGGACGAGGAGCGCCCCCGGTCCGGCCACGCTAGCCACCCACCTTCAGCGTGTCGATGAGATCGCGCACGAAGCGCGGACCGTCGACCTTCATCGGGATCGTGACAAGCGCAGGGGCGGAGACGGCGCCCTTCGGCGCGCCGACGTCGCCGCCAACGCGCTCACGTCGCTCGGCGTCGTTCGTCGCAGGCGCCATCCAGCTGCGTCGATCCACCACCGTCGCGCCGCGGTTTGCACCGGCAAGGCTCACGTCGATTGCAAGTCGCAGCGCCTCGGTGATGTAGCTCGGATCAAGAGCGACGCCTGCGGCAAGCGGGTCGTGGAGGGGGCACTCGCGAGCGCCGAAGGTGCGCTGATAGACGTCGAGGTAGTGCGCGAGGATCTCGATCGCAAAGCGCGACCGCTTGGTGCCAAGCCCTTCGATCTCCGTAAGCTCTGCGGCACGAAGGCGCGTCACCTGCGTAACGTCGAGTCCGACCATCGTCGCGCGCCACGGCGCGGAAAAGACGAGCTGCGCCGCCTCGGGGTCGTGCCAGATATTCGCCTCGCCCGTCGCGGATGCATTCCCCTCGTGGATGATCGTCCCGCCCATCACCGTCACGGAGCGCACGCGCTCGGCGAGCGACGGGTCGATGCAGAGGGCGAGTCCGAGGTTGGTGAGTGGCCCCACGGCGACGATGTCGATCTCGCCGGGCGCCTCGCGGGTGAGGCGCAACATTTGGGCAACGGCATCTTCGGCGACCGGCCCGCGCCTCGGCGCTGGTCGGTTGGTGTTTCCGAGGCCGTCGGCGCCGTGCACCCACTCCGCCGTGGCAAGCGGCTGCGCCATGGGGCGTCGCGCGCCGATCGCGACCGGCACGTCGTCGAGACCGCAGAGCTCGAGGAGTCGTCGCGCATTCGCGGCGGCAAGCTCCGACGGAATATTGCCGTGGACGCTCCCCACCGCAACGATCTCGGCATCGGGGCGCCCGGCGAGGAAGAGCATGGC
>JBPCTG010000094.1:0-7786 GCA_051006395.1 Candidatus Limnocylindrus sp. | reverse complement strand
ATGCGGATCATCGCCGCCGCCCTCCAGCGCGACCACGCTCTCGCCCCTCTTCGGCGGAGCGCTCACGCACTACGACGCGGATCGGCGTTCCTTCGAGCGGGTAGCGTTCACGCAACTGGTTTTCTAGGAAGCGCTGCCAGGTGAAGTGCACCTGTTCGGCATTACGTGCGAAGAGGACGATGGTTGGCGGCGGCGTTGCGCCCTGTGTGGCGTAGAGGATCTTCGGACGCTTCGAACCGCTATGCGATGGCTCCTGGCGTGCGACCGCCTCAGCGATAAGGCGGTTCAGCGCACCAGTGGGGATGCGCAGGCGTCGCGCATCTGCAGCGGCGACAGCAGCGTCGAGCACCTTCTTCGCGCGAAGGCCGGTGGTGGCAGAGATCGAAACGAGCGGCGCGAAGTTCAGGAACGGCGCATGGCGCCGAATCCGCGCCTCATACTCCGGAAAGGTATGGCCGTCTTTTTCGACGAGGTCCCACTTGTTCAGCACGAGGACAAGCCCCTTCCCCTCATCGATCACCGCGCCGGCGATGTGTAGGTCCTGCGCCTGGATCCCCGTCGTCGCGTCGATGAGTAGCAGCGCAACGTCGGCGCGCTCAAGCGCCTGTGCCGATCGCACCGTTGCCCACTTCTCGGCGGCGGGACCTGCGGCCACCTTGCCGCGACGACGAATGCCCGCGGTATCGACCAACACGATGCGCCGGCCAGCATGATCGAGCTCTTCGTCGATGGCGTCGCGCGTCGTCCCCGGAACGTCGCTCACCACCGTGCGCTCCTCGCCCACAAGTTGATTCAGCAGGCTTGACTTGCCGACGTTCGGTCGCCCCACGATCGCAACGGTCACCTCATCGCTCGGTGGTGCGATCTCGTCGAGGAGTGGTAGCTCATGCAGGCGCGCAAGGATGGCGTCGAGGAGCTCGCCAGAACCGATGCCGTGCTGCGCGCTCACTGGAAGGATCTCCTCAAAGCCGAGTTGCGCAAACTCGTAACTGCCGCGCTCACGAGCGAGGGTGTCGGCCTTGTTCGCGGCAACGATGATCGGCTTGCCACTGCGACGAATGAGTTGCGCAACCTCGGCGTCGGCGGGGTTCGGTCCTGAGGCGGCATCAACCACGAGGATGATCAGGTCGGCGCTCGCCACAGCGATGCGCGCCTGATCTTGGACGGCGATGTCGATCACGTCGCCGCTCGCAGGCTGCACCCCACCAGTGTCAACGATGCGGAAGCGCTCTCCCGACCACTCGGCTTCAGCGATGAGGCGGTCGCGCGTGGTCCCTGCCTGATCCTCAACTACGGCGCGACGCGATCCGACGATGCGGTTGAAGAGGGTGCTCTTGCCAACGTTTGGGCGGCCGACGAGGGCGACGAGTGGAAGGCGACGCACCACGGTGGCGACCTCGCTCATCGCGCGGGGGTCGCTTCGAGCGAGCTGGTGCGGTACTGCGGAGTTGCGGCCGCGGCGAGCGCCTCGTGCGCAATTGCTGCCGCGCGCGCCGCCACATCGGCGGTTCCTCCGAGCTCGGCGACGCGACGCGCGACCCGCTCAAGGTCCTCGATCGGCGTGCTCGTGCCACCGGTGACACCGACGTGCGTTGCTCCAGCGAACGCGGCGGGGTCGTTCAGGTCGCGTACCGACTCGATTTGAATGGCACGGGTGCCGACTATCTCGCAGAGTCGTGTCAGCTCCTTGGTGTTGGCGCTGCGACTGCCGCCGACGACGATCATGAGGTCGACGAGGCGCGCCGTCTCGAGGGTGTCCTCCTGACGACGGATCGTCACCGGACAAACGGTGTTGAGCACCTTCAGCTCGTGGCAGCGGCTGACCATGAAAGCTGCGAGCTTTTCGAACTTCCACGGTGGCTGCGTTGATTGTGTGATCAGCGCCATGCGCTTGCGGCGTGGGATCTTGACCCAATCCTCCTCCTCGTCGACGAGGATCGCATCGGGGGCGAAGCCGAGGAGACCAACCACCTCGGGGTGATGCGGCGTGCCGAGGAGCACGATCTCGTAGCCATCGGCAACGAGGCGTTGCAGTTCACGCTGCTCTTGTACTACCCAGGTGCAGGTGCCGTCGATCACCTCAAGGCCGCGCTCTGCGGCGCGATTCAGCACCTCGGGCTTTACCCCATGCGCGCGGATCACTACGGCGGCGCCGGTCGCCACGTCGTCGAGCGAGTCGACGCTCGAAATTCCATGCTGTCGCAGGTCGGCGATCACCCCTTCGTTGTGCACTACTTGCCCGAGGGTGTGGGTCGACTTTCCATCGGCGTTGGCGAGCTTCGCCTTGTCGATCGCTTCGCGCACGCCATAGCAGAAGCCTGTGCGCTTCGCGATGCTGATCTTCTCGACGCTTCCCATGGGGCGATTATCCCCTACTGAGGGGTGAGCGACCGATTGAGGCGTGGTCCCCCCGTGCGACTCAGGGTGCGGGGAGGTGTTCGGGGGGAAGCAGCGCGGCGACCGCCGAGCGAATCTGCTCTGCCGCGTGCTGCACTGCGCCGCGCCCCTCACCACGTTCAAGGTGGAGCGGAGCGCCGATCACAAGGCGAATCTGCGCCACCCGTCGAGGGAGAAAGCTGCCACGCCGCCAGAGGTGGTGCGTACCGCTCACGGAGACGGGGAGAACTGGCACGCCGCTGCGCAGCGCAAGGAGCGCCGCACCATCGCGAAACGCGCCGAGTCGTCCATCGTGACTGCGCGTCCCCTCGGGGTAGATCCCGAGGAGATGTCCCTCGGCGAGCACTCGCTCAGCGAGACGGAACGCCTCGAGGTCGGCGGCGCCGCGGCGTACACCGAAAACGCCATTGATGCGCAAGAACTGCCCGACGAGTGGCCAACGCATCGCCTCTGCCTTCCCCATCCAGTTGAGCGGGCGTCCGGTTGCCGGCGTGAGCCAGCAGGCGAGAAAGACGGGATCCACCCAAGAGATGTGATTCCCAGCTAGGATCGCCGCGCCGCTCGACGGCACATGCTCGAGCCCAACGACCTCGACGCGCTGCGCAAGTCGACGCAGCGCCCAGGCGCCGAAGATCTCCGAGCAGCGCATACCCAACGGAATGCGCTCTGCCTGACCGCGCCCGCCCGTCGCAGACACTAGCGCTGCACCGCTCCAACGATCTCTGCCACCACCTCGTCGAGGGTAAGTGCGTCGGTGACGATCGTGATTGCATCGTCGGCGGCGCGCAGTGGGGCAACGGCGCGTCCGCGATCCTCGCGATCGCGATCGATCAGCGCCGCGAGGATCTGCGCATGCTCCGTAGAACCCTGAGCGTAACCGCGCTGCAACGCGCGACGCAGGGCGCGTGCCTCTGCCGAAGCGTCGAGGAAGAACTTGTGCGGCGCGTCGGGAAGGACGACGGTGCCGATGTCTCGCCCAGCGAGCACCGCTCTGCCGCGACCCGCAATCCGTCGCTGCACGCCACGCAGCGCGTCGCGCACCTCGGGGAGGGCTGCGACGAGCGGCACGAGCGCCTCAACCTCGGCTGACTCCAGTTCAGCAGCGGAGTAGCTTCTCGAGTCAATCACGATCGCCGCACCCCCTTCGAGCAGCTCCGCGTCGACGATCTGGGCGATCTTCTCGAGTTGTGGCGCGACGCTCTTCACCACCGCTGCGTTCGGTGCCGACAAAAGGTGCTGGTTCAGCGCCGCGCGCGTCACGGCGCGATAGAGCAAACCCGTATCTAAGAAGCCATAGCCGAGCGCGGCGGCGACGCGACCGCCGACGCTGCTCTTGCCGCTCGATGCGGGTCCGTCAATGGCGAGACGCGTCACGCCGCCCCCGTCATCGCGCGCTGGCAATCGCAATCGCGATTGCGAGCTTTATCGTGACCACGCTATGCGCCGGCCTGTGTCGGCGCGGCCGCGAGGAGCGCGCCGAGTTCAGCGCGCTCGCTATCCGATATTTCACGGAGCGCGCCCACGTCGAGCGAACCGAGTCGCACCGGCCCGTAAGCGATGCGCACGAGGCGATTCACCGGGCGCTCGATCGCGCCGTACATGCGCCGCACCTCGTGATGACGCCCTTCGGCGATCGCAATGAAGCTCCAGCAGGCGGGGTGCGGCTGCACCGTCCCGCGTGGCCGAATCTCTGCCGCCTCATCGGGTCGCAACGGCCGTGCCTCGACGGCGCGCGCCCAACCATCAGTGAGACGAATGCCGGCGAGTAGTCGCGTGCGCTCTGCTTCGCCGAGCGGCACCGAGGTGAGCGCCGCGTAGCCGCGTCGAAGCCCGGCACGCGGATGCGCCAGGCGCGAGACGACGCGACGTTCTGGCGTAAGAAGGAGCAGCCCCTCGCTCTCACGATCGAGTCGTCCGATGGAAAGGATGCGGGCAGCATCAGCGCCAAGGTGACCGTCGAGTGCCTGCGGCATGGTGATCACGGCGTGGGGATCGCTATGCGTCGTCGTCACCCCTGGTGGCTTGTTCCAGGCAAGGAGTCGCACGCCAGCAAGCGGGTCATCGCCGTTGAGCGCTGCGCGCGCCGCGGCGGCCAGCGCCTTGCCATCGAGCTCAAGTGCGACTCCCGGCTCGAGCCGCTCACCGATCACCACCGAGCGACCGCTTGAGGTGACGCGGCCCTCGGCAATCGCAGCGTCGGCCCCTCGTCGCGAGAGTCCAGACCGCTCGGCGATCAGCACGTTGACGCGTACGAGCTCAGTCAGTGCCGGACGCCTCATCGGCCGGGGTTGACGGACCTGTTTCGTCAGCCGGCGCTTCACTCTCGGCGTCGATTGCAGCACCCGCAGCAGATTCGCTCTTCAGTTCGAGTGAGAGGAGCGCCTCGGCGTCTCCTTCTAGCGGCGGCAGCGCTGTGATCGCTGGCAATCCGAATCGGCGCAGGAATTCGAGCGTCGTTGCGTAGCGAATCGGTCGCCCCGGCGTCTCCATGCGCCCCGCCTCCTCAATGAGGCCGCGCTCCAAAAGCACGCGCAGTGCGTAGTCGGCATCGACGCCACGAATCTCTTCGACGCCACCCTTCGTGATCGGCTGGCGATAGGCGATAATCGCGAGGGTCTCGAGCGGCGCGGCAGTCATATCGGAGCCGCCAGCGCCAACCCAGGCGAGCACGGCACGGGACTGATCCGGCCCGCTCGCAAGCTGCAGCTCGTCGCCGTGCTCGACGAGCACGATGCCGCGCTCAGCGAGGCTCGCCCCAAGATCTCGCACGAGTCGATCGAAATGTGCCTTCTCGGCTCCGAGCAGCTTTGCGGCCTCGCGACGCGTCAGCGGTCGATCAACAACGAAGAGGAGCGCCTCGAGATCTGCGGCGGTGGAGGGGCGGGGCGGGGCACCAGCGGGCATGGCCTCGGCTCGCCCCTTCGCCTTCGATGCACTCATGCTTGCGAACCTCCCCTAATAACAATCGGTCCCCAGATGGTCTCCTGGGTCACCTCAACCTCGCGTCGCTTCGAGAGCTCGAGCAGTGCGAGGAAGGTTACCGCGATAAAGGAGCGATCCGTGCGATCGCCAAGGAGCGAGTCGAGTTCGACTCCAAAGAGACCCGCTCCACGCACGGCCTCCCGGATCGCGCTAAGCCGATCACCGATTGACACCTTGAGACCGACCGGAGCAAGCGCCAGCGATGCCAGCGGCTTGCGGCGCGCGGCGATGCGGTTCATTGCGCGAACGAGGCGACGCGGATCGGAGACGACGGGGGTGAGCTCCACCTTTGGCGACTTCGGCTGTGGAAGCTGTCGCGTCGGCGGTTCGCGGTGCCAGAGCGGCATCGCGAGGCGTGTGCCGAGCGCAAGTGAGGCGTCGCGGAAGACGCGATAGCGGAGCAGGCGTGCGCGCAGATCAATCCCCTCCTCCTCGCCGTCAACGTCTACAGCCTCGCCACTCAGTACGTTGATCGGCCGCGGCAGAAGTGAGCGGCTCTTCAAGACGATGAGTTGTGCGGCAACCGCAACAAACGAGGAGAGCGTCTCAAGGCGATCGTCAGGGATCTCGGCGAAGTAGCGAAGGAACTCGTCAGCGAAGGTTGCGAGCGAGACGCGACGAATGTCGAGCTCGTCGCGTTCGATCAGTGCGAGGAGGAGCCCATACGGGCCACTGAACTCTCCGAGTGCCACATACGAGCGCGATCGACCGAAGAGCCCACCCTGTTCGCGACGGAAGGTCACCGATTCTATGTCAAGCTGCGCCGGGTCTGGTAGCTCGAACCCCTCTGCGAGTACGCCGCGCGTCATGCGCGACCGCCACTGTCGAGCAGAAAGAGTCGCGCCGCTGCACCGTCGCCGGCGGGGCGAACTACGCCATTAGCCTCAAGCTCCGCGAGGTCGGTGAGAATGGCGACGCTACGTGGCGAAGCGCCCGCTTCGCGTGCGATCGTCACAACACGTGTGGCATGTTCGCGCAGCAGTTGGCGCTGCGCACCGAGCGGGCCGCGTGCGGCTCCCGCATGTGGCGATCCCTCGAGCACGTGAACGATGCGCGCAAGCAGTCCGGACCGCCCCTTCGCCGTGTCATGAAGCAGCGCGGCGATCTCTTCGTCGGCGTCTCCGCCGGCACTTCGAAGTGCCGCTGCCAGACGCGTTGCGGCTGCGCGGTCTGCCGGGTGGGCGCGCCCGTAGAGGTCGCGCAGTCCAGGATCAGCGCCGAGGTCGACGAGCCGTAGTGCACCAGCGGCGCCGGCGGGGGCCGCGCCTAGGGGGGCAAGAAGCCACTCGCGCGCTACAGCGGCGAGGTGCGCTGCGACCTGGTTGACGCGGTGCGCGGTGCTCACACCGAGATCCTACCGCCTCGCGAGGGGGGCGACCGCCTACGCGCGCGGGTGGGCCTTTCGATAGGCGTCGCGCACGTGTGAGCCGAGCAGGTGGGTGTAGAGCTGGGTAGTGGCAATGTCGGCGTGGCCGAGCAGCTCCTGAACCACGCGCAGGTCAGCCCCACCGTCGAGGAGGTGTGTAGCGAAGGAGTGGCGGAGGGTGTGCGGATGGATCTCCGCGCCGAGCCCCGCGCGCTCGGCGGCGACGCGAACGATCGTCCAGGCTGCTTCGCGACGGAGGCGCGCGCCACCCGTCGCCAACAGAAGGGCGCGCTCATCAGGCTCGCCGGTACTCCCTCGGCCGCGACCGCGCGTCGCCTTATGGACCAAGCGTCCGCCATTCAGATAGTCGCGCACCGCGTCAACCGCCGGCTCGCCGATCGGCACGAGCCGCTCACGTCGCCCCTTGCCATACAGACGCACCGATCCGTCGCCAAGGTCGATCGCGTCGAGGTCGAGAGCCACGATCTCACTCACTCGCCCGCCTGAGCCGTAGAGCAGCTCGCCGAGCGCACGGGCGCGAGCAGCGTCGGCACGCGCAAGCGGCGTCTCGTCGTTCGGTGTTGCAAGTGCGTCGAGAAGTTGTTCAATCCCTTCGGGGCGCAACACCGCGGGGAGGCGACGCCGCGCGCGCGGCAGGTCAATCTCGTCGCTTATTGACCGCGGGATCGCCCCCTCCCCTTCAGCGAAGCGATAGAAGATGCGCAGCGCCGCGGCGCGCCGGCGTCGTGTCGAGAGCGCGGTTCCGGACCCAGCGATCCAGCGTTGGGCCGGCCCGGCGCCGCCCCTCCACTCGTCGGGAGAGCGGAGCGATGCGGCAAAGGCGAGATAGTCGCCGCGATATGCGGCAAGGGTGCGCGGCGAAAGGTTCCGCTCGACGCTCAAATAGAGGATGCACGACTCGAACAGTCGCTCGATTTGGCTGGTCCCGACTCCCCGACTCACCGCTTGCTGCGACGGGCGTTGGTGAGCAGCTCTTCTGCGGCTGCCTGCGCGCCGCTCCCCGCCCCCTCGCCGGCGAGC
>JBPCTG010000093.1:0-3004 GCA_051006395.1 Candidatus Limnocylindrus sp. | reverse complement strand
AGCAACAGCCTTCTTCGGCGCTGCCTTCTTCGCGGCCTTCTTCTTTGCAGCCATGTTCACACCTCATATGTACTCCCAACGGGGCGGACCTCGCCCCGTTCCCCCTAAGCGTGCCAGAGGCGCGCTGATTTGTGAAGCGCTGACCCGCGATCAGATCGCAGCGCCAATTGGGGTGAGGTGGATCCCCGCGAGGGTGCAGCGCAGCGAGCCGCCAGAGCGCTCGATCGTGGGCAGGTTCACGCTCAAAATTCGTGCGAATCGCTCGACCGTGGCGACCTGCTCGGGGCGAAGGGCGGCGCGAGCCCGCGCCGAGAGGGCGAAGATCGACCCCTCGCGGGCCGCAAGCTCGAGGCCGTTTCCGGCGAACGCAGCGACCTGGTCGCGGTCGATCCGCACGAGCTCGCGCCCCGAGGCGGCGAGGGAAGCCTCGACCGCTGCCCTTTCGGCTGGGTCGGGGATGCTCTCCAGGCCCACCACGGCGAAGCGCTCAGCGATCGAGAGCATCACGTTCGTGTGATAGATCGGCGCGCCTGCGGCGTCGACGGTGCTAAAGATGATCTGGGTGTAGCCGAAGGCGTCGCACCAGCGCGCGAGCGCCGTTTCATGCGCGCGACCGGAGCGCGCCATGTATGCGACGCGATTCATGTGGTCGAGCACGAGCGCCCCCGTACCTTCGAGGTACACGCCGTCGCGCTCGAGTGACGACAGGTCGAGCACGTCGCGCACTACATAGCGCCCGCGCAGCAGTTCGACGATGTCGTCGCGGCGCTCGCGCCGCCGACTCGGCGTGGCCATGGGGTACAGCACCACACGACCGTCGCTGTGCGTGCTGATCCAGTTGTTCGGAAAGACCGAGTCGGGAACATCGGAGCCCGGAAGATCGTCGACGACGATCACCTCGACACCCTCAGCGCGCAGCGCCGCGGCGATCGCGTCAACTTCGTGTACGGCGGCGGCAGCGATCTCGGCGCGTTCGCTCGCCGCTCGCGCCGCGGCTGCAGCGGCCGACTCCTGGAACGAGTTGTCGACCGCGGTCTCGGGGTTCGGCGCGAAGGAACGTGGGCGCACCATGAGTACGGCGCGAGGCGACTGTGCGCTGCTCACGGATCGCTGCGCGGCTCTTGGGCGATCGCACCGAGGAGTCGACGGTAGGCGATCGAGGCCTGGTCTGGCCCGGCGATGTGGAGCTCCTCGGAAAGGTCGACGGGAAGCTCTTCAGGTCGCTGCGACTCGGTGATCGGGCGGTCCTGGTCGAGGATCAGCTGCTGAAACGCGGCGAGTTCGGCATCGGCCGATGGATCGAGGCGGTAGCTACGCGCATTCCAGGTGAACGTGCGCGTCTCTTTTGCGGAGAGGGGCGATGCCGCGATGAAGAGCACGAAGCGGTTCCCCTCGGGGAGCTGTTGGTCGAGGGTCACGGCATACGGCAGGTGAATCGTGTACGTCGTCGGATCTCGTTGCACCTTCGCCCCTGGCGCCGCGTCGCCCTTGACGCTCGTCTGCGGCTCTTCCAGCGCGATTTGAAAGCTGATCGTTGCGCCGCTCGCTGCGACTTTCACCTCGTGTTCGGGACTGAGCGGCTTGGCGCGATCGCCAAGGATCCCTTCATGCACCCAAGGAAAGTGGCTGAAGTCGACGAAGTTCTCGATGCGCCGCGCCGGACTGCAAGCCCAGTCGTAGGTGGAGATGGGAATCGTTCGCAGCGAAGGGTCGCCCCACCATGGAACCTCGGGGAGCGGAAAGAGCGGCTGCGGGTTCCGCCAGTCGCCGCCCCCTGGATCGAGCAGCACCCATACGAGTCCCGCATGCTCTGCAGTTGCGTAGCGTTCAATCCTGGCGCGTCGGGGGATCGCGCGACCGTGCACCGCGGGGATGCGCTTCACCTCGCCGTCGCGCGCGTAACTCCATCCGTGATACGGGCAGACAAGGCACGGCTCACCAGTTGCGGGCGAGCCATCGGGCGCGGGCGACGAGCCGCTGTCGACCCAGCCGAGCGAGAGCGCCGTGCCGCGATGGGCACACAGGTCGGGGAACGCCGCAACCTCGTCTCCGAGGCGCACGATGACGAGCGGTTCTCCGGCGAGGCGCACCGGGAGCGGCCGGTCGACAAGCTCGCTCGCAACGCAGACTGGGTGCCACGCGCGCCGCAGGGCGCGATCGAGCGCCGCCTCTCCGTCGCGGTCGAGCAGGTTGGCCGCTACCTCAGGCACGAGCGCCCAGCCATGTGCACCGCGCGCGCCGCGTGCTACTTCGTCGCCGGTCCGTACGTATTCGCCTTGGTCTCACCGCGCGTGGCGAAGAAGACGAGGAGGACGATCCACCCAGCGATGGGGATGATCAGCAGAAGCAGGTACTTGCCGCTGCGATTCGTGTCGTGGAGGCGTCGCACGCTCACGGCGAGCCCCGGAACAAAGAGGAAGATCGAGAGCAACGTTCCGAGAAGATCGCCCGGAAGGAACGCATCGATCGCGCCCGCCGCTGCACTGAGCAGGAGCGTGCCGAGGGTGAACCACCAGTATTCGGCGCGGCTTGCGCGACCCGAGAACTGGGCGTAGGTGCGGGTGGTGAGGTTGCGCTGCAGGCTGGTGACGAGGTCCATAAAGCCCTCCGATCTACGGGCGGAGTCTCCGCCGTTGCGATCAGTCTAGGCGCTTAGAGTCCGAGCCCGACGCGGTCGTCGGGGGCCTCGTCGAGGAGGCGAGCCCCCTCGTTGCGCGCGTTCGACACGGCGCGCGACACGCGACGCTGCGCGACGAGGGCCTCGGGAGCGGGGCCGAGGAGTTCGCGGATCACGGGGATTGGCGTGCGGGTGTCGAGCCACGCGGCGCGCTCGTCGGCGTTGTCGAGCATCACCGGCATGCGGTCGTGGATGGCGCCGACCACGGCGTTCGCCTCGGTCGTGATCAACGTGAAGGTGCGCAGCGCGCGACCGTCGGGCTGGGTGCGCGTGGTGGCGAGGCCGGCGAGGGCGAAGCGGCCGCCGTGCGCCGGGAGAAAGGCCCAC
>JBPCTG010000092.1:0-21045 GCA_051006395.1 Candidatus Limnocylindrus sp. | reverse complement strand
ACGTCGCCGAGCGCGCGGCCCTCGGCGATGTCGCGCAGGAGGCGGCGCATGATCTTCCCCGAGCGCGTCTTCGGCAGGTCGGGAACGAAGAGGAGGAACTTCGGCCGAGCGATCGCGCCGATCTGTGTTGCGACGTGCGCGCGCAGCTCGTGCGCAAACTCCTCGCTCGGCTCGACCCCCTTCTTCAGGATCACGAAGGCGAAGATCGCCTGGCCGGTGAGCGGGTCGTTCTTGCCAACCACCGCCGCTTCGGCGACGTTGTGGTGATCGACGAGCGCCGACTCGACCTCGATGGTGCTGATGCGGTGTGCCGACACATTCATCACGTCGTCGACGCGGCCGAGGAGCCAGAAATAGCCCTCCTCATCCCGGCGGGCGCCGTCACCGGCGAAGTACGAGCCAGGGAAGCGGCTCCAGTAGGTCTCCTTGAAGCGTGCGGGGTCGCCCCAGATGCCGCGAAGCATCGACGGCCACGGCTGGGTGAGGGTGAGGAAGCCGCCGCCGCCGAGCGGCACGCTCGTGCCGCTCGCGTCCACCACGTCGGCGCCGATGCCGGGCATTGGGAAGGTCGCCGACCCAGGCTTTGTCGTGGTGACACCGGGGAGTGGGCTGATCGCGATCGATCCCGTTTCGGTCTGCCACCAGGTGTCGACGATCGGGGTGCGCCCGCCGCCGATCACGTTGCGATACCAGAGCCATGCCTCGGGGTTGATCGGCTCGCCGACCGAGCCGAGAAGGCGCAGCGACGAGAGGTCGTGCTTGCGCGGGTGCTCTTCGCCTTGGCGCATGAAGGCGCGAATCGCCGTCGGCGCGCAGTAGAGGATGTTCACCTTCAGCTCCTCGATGATCGACCACCAGCGATCCCATGCGGGGGTGTCGGGGGTCCCCTCGTACATCACCTGCGTCGCGCCGTTCGCGAGCGGGCCGTACACGATGTAGGTGTGGCCGGTGATCCAGCCGACATCGGCGGCGCACCAGTACACATCGTCCGGCTTGATGTCGAAGACAGCGTGATGGGTGAACGAAGCGCCGAGCAGGTAACCGGCGCTCGTGTGCATGATCCCTTTCGGCTTCGCCGTGGTGCCGCTCGTGTACAGCAAGAAGAGGAGCTGCTCGGCGGGCATCGCATCGGCGGGGCAGTCTGCGGACTGTTGCGGCACGAGCTCCTGCCACCAGTGGTCGCGCCCCTGCTGCATCGCCGTCTCGCCTGGTGTCCCCGGCTGGCGTCGGCGATACACGATCGAACCGGTAATCGACGGCGAGCTCTTCATCGCCTCGTCTGCGATCGGCTTCAGCTCAAAGAAGGAGCCCTTGCGATACCCACCATCGGCCGTGATGAGCACCTTCGCATCGGCGTCGTTGATGCGATCGGCAAGGGCCGACGCAGGGAAGCCGCTGAAGACGACGCTGTGCGCCGCGCCGATGCGAGCGCAGGCGAGCATCGCGATGGCAACCTCGGGGACCATCGGCATGTAGATCGCCACGCGATCGCCACGCGTTACGCCGAGACGCTTAAGCGCATTCGCGGTGCGCTGCACCTCAACGAGTAGTTCGGCGTAGGTGATGGTGCGGCGGTCGCCCGGCTCGCCGATCCAGTGAAAGGCGACCTTCTCGCCGCGCCCAGCGGCAACGTGACGATCGACGCAGTTCTCGGCGACGTTCAGCTCGCCGTCGTCGAACCAGCGCGCAAAGGGGAGCTCCCACTCGAGCGTCGTAGTGAACGGCTTCCGCCAGGTGAGTCGCTCCCGCGCCTCAGCGGCCCAAAAGGCAACGGGGTCGGCGGCTGAGCGCGCATAGATCTCGGCTTGAGCGTTTGCTGCGACAGTCGTTGCTGCAGCGGGGGGAAAGGTTTGTCCCGCCGCCTGGAAGGTCTCGATCGCGTCGCCGCGCTGCTGCTCAGCCATGTCGAGCGGCAATCATCAGCTCGCCGCCTCGTCGTCGCCCTCGTCTGCAAGGTGCTCGCGCTCCTCTTCGTCGTCGTGCTTCACGAGCGGCACGATCCCTGGGCGTTTCGCTGGATCACCGGTCCAGCCGAGTCGCAGGCTGATCGACTTCGCGGCGTCGCGCGCGGCAACGATGAGATCAGGGAGACGTGCAGGGGTCACCCGCGTCGATGCACCCCAGACCGCTACCGTGGCGATCACGGCGTTGCGCGCATCGGAGACTGGCACCGCGGCGGCGGAGATGCGCTCGTCCCATTCACCCTGCGCCACGGCGTAACCACGTCGGCGCACGAGCGCCAACTCTTCAAGGAGCGTGCGTGGGTCGCTGATCGTTCGATCGGTGTACTTCACCAGGCCCCGTCGCGCGATGGCGAGCACCGTGCGCTCCGGAAGCGCGGCGAGGAGCACCTTGCCGGCGGCGATCGAGTGCATCGCAACGGGGCGGCCGGTGATGTCGGGCATCGGCGAAAGGTTCGGCCCGTCGATCTGGCAGATTGCAACCGATGCGCCGACGCCATCGAAGACCTCGAGGCTCACCGTCTCGCGCGTCGCCTTAGAGAGTCGATCGAGCTCATCGGCTGCGATGGTTCGCAGGTCGAGGGTGCGCTCGGCACACTGGGCGAGGCGAATGATCCCGACGCCGAGATGAAAGTGCCCCGTCTCGCGATCCTGCTCCACCAGGCCGCGGCGCTCGAGAGTCGAGAGGAGGCGACTTACCGTCGACTTATGGAGGTCGAGCGCGTGGGAGAGGTCGGTGACGGAGGCGGCACCATCGGCGTCACCAAGGGCAACGAGGAGTGCCGCTGCGCGGTCAACGGAGCGGACCGCTGCATCATCGCCGCCGGTGGCGAGGGCGCCGCTTCCGCGGTACGCCGCCTCAGAAGCGCTCCCGGCGCCGAGGTCCGTCAGCTCGATCTCGCTGGTGAGCGCCGTCTCTTCGCGCATGCTCCTCCTTACGTGCCTATTCCCCGTGGGGAAGGGATCATCAGCCCGCAGCGCCGATCCGTCAACGCGACGGCGCCCCCCCTTTCGCTCCGCCGCGTACGATGTGGATAACTCGCCGCCACACGCTCGGGCGGCACCGCGAGGTCTCGGAGCAACTGCAGCGAAGGGGGTCAACATGGTTGGGTCGGGCCAGCGGCGCGCCCTCATTGTGGGGAGCGGATTCGGCGGACTCGCCACGGCCATTCGCCTGCTTGGCGACGGCTGGGCGGTGACGATCCTTGAGGCCCGTCCCGAGATCGGTGGACGCGCCTCGCGCATTCGCGAGGGCGGCTACACCTTCGACACGGGGCCCTCGCTCATCACCATGCCGTGGCTCTTCGAAGAGGTCTTCACGGCGGCGGGCGAGAAGATGTCGGATCACGTCACCTTGCGCCAGCTGCAGCCTGGCTATCGCATCTTCTGGACCGAGGACGATCGCCACTTTGATTTTGGCAGCGATCGCGAGGCGCTCATCGCCGAGATGCGCAAGTTCTCCGCCGCCGACGCCGCGAACCTCGACGCCTTCCTTGCCGACTCCGGCGCGATCCACCGTGAGGGGATCCTCGTCTCGGGGCGCCAGAACTTCCTCAACCTTGCCGACTTTGTGAAGCTGCTCCCCACCATGGCGCGCCTCGACGCGATCCGTTTCCTTGGCGGCTGGGTTGCCAAGTACTTCAAGGAGCCGCACCTGCAGCAGGCATTCGGCTTTCACTCGCTCTTCATCGGCGGCGACCCTCAACGCGTGCCGGCGATCTACTCGGCACTCGCCTACCTACAGATCGCCGATGGAATCTGGTACAGCGAGGGAGGCGTCTACAGCATCATTGAAGCCTTCGGGAAGATCGTGCAGAAGATGGGCGGCACGATCGCCGTGAACAGCAAGGTCGACCAGATCTTGCACCGCGGCGGACGGGCCGTGGGGGTGCGAACAAGCGATGGAACGGTGCACGACGCCGACCTCGTGATCTACAACGGCGACGTCACGGCCCGCGATGCGCTCCTCCCCGATCTCCCCGACACGCTCCCGTGGCGCCTCCGGCCGCTGCGCACCACTATGTCGGCGCACATGATGTATCTCGGTACCAACAAGAGGTTCGAGAAGTTGCTGCACCACACGCTCGTGGTGGGCGATGACTATCACGGCTTCATCCGTGATGTGACGCGAGATCGTCGGATCCCGCGGAGCAACGCCGTCTACATCCATGCCCCGTCGCGCACCGAGCCCGCGATGGCGGCGCCCGGTGGCGACTCGATCGCGATCCTCCTCCCCGTGCCGAACCTCGCCTCGGGCGACGACTGGCGCGAGCTCGAGCCGAAACTCCGTGACCGCACACTGGAGTGGCTCGAAGGGTGGGGGCTCTCTGGGCTGCGCGATTCGATCGTGGTCGAACGTTCGTGGACGCCGCTCACCTTCCGCGATGAACTCCTCGCCCCCGACGGCAACGCCTTCGCCGTTGAGCCCTCGCTGCAGCAGTCGGCCTACTTCCGCCAGCCGAACCGCGACCGCGCCCTCGCCGGCCTCTACTACGTGGGTGGCGGCACGCACCCAGGCGCTGGCATGCCCGGCGCACTCCTCACCGCGCAGGTAACGCAAGACCTGATCCGCCGCGACTATCGCGGCGCGATCCTCTCGCACCCGCGTGGAGCGGCGAGCGCCACGGGAAACATCGTGAGCCCCGACGGCACAAGGATCTGAGGCGCGTGCCCGTAGCGCAACCGTCGCCACAGGTCGAAGCACTGCTCCCCGAGGCGCGGGCCACTATCAATCGCGTCGCGCGTAGCTTTGCACTCGCCGCGCGCCTCTTGCCACCGCAGGTACGCGGAGATGTTGACCTTCTCTACCTGGCGCTCCGCTCGCTCGACGACCTTGTCGACGTGCAGGCGCGATCAAGCGACGCTGAGCGCGCTGCGGCGACGCGGCGCATCGCCGCGATCGAGGCATGGGCAGAGTCGCCAAACGCTGCGCCGATCAACCACGAGCGGAACGCTCCCGAGCCAAGTGACGCTGATGGTGGCCGCGAGCTGCTGATCTTCGACGATCTCGGCCGACGCTATCCGCTCCTGCCGCGCGACGCCGTCGCCGACTTTCTCGCAGGAATGCGCGCCGATCTCCTTGGCCCACGCATTGCGACCGAAGGAGATCACGAACGCTACTGCTACCAGGTCGCAGGAACTGTTGGTCGCCTCATGGCGGCGCTATTGGGAGTCGCGGGCGGCGCTGAAGATGATGCCGATCGCGCGGCGCGGGCGCTCGGGGTGGCGATGCAGCGCACGAACATCTTGCGCGATATCGACGAGGATCTCGCTGCGGGGCGGGTCTATATCTCCGACGAAGCGCTCCGCGCGGGAGGGCTCGACCCTGCGGCCGCACATGGCTCGACCTCGCTGCGCGATGGGGATCGCCGCGCGCTCCTGCGCCACCAGATCGCCCGAGCCGATGCTGCGTACGAGGTTGGAATGGGTGGGATTCGCCACCTCCGCCACGGGCGGCGCTCCATTGCTGCGGCGGCGGCGCTCTACCGCGAGATCTTGCGCCAGATCGAACGCGATGGTCTCGGCGGGCGTAGACCGCACCGCCCGGTCGTCGGGCGCGCCCGCAAGGGGCGAATCCTTATCGGCGCGCTGCTCCGCGACGGCGCGTAGCGGCGGAGCCCAGCCGCAGGCTCTCGACCCCTTCACGAAGGGCGACAAGGGCAACGACTGCAGCGGCAAGCGCATCGCCCGAATCAACTCCTGCGATCATCGATGCGGCGAGCCCAACCAGACCGACGGCAGCGAGTCCGCCGCCGATGAGCGAGAGGAGACCGTCGGCTTGCAGCGCGGCGCTCCTCAACGCTGCGCCGACACGGCGCTTGGCGACGCCGAGCAGCGGCTGAACGATGAGCGATGCAGTGAGAAGCGCGATCCCGACCGGCTCAGCGGCAGGGTGCTGGCCAGAGAGGAGTGCGCGCGCGGAGCTGACGAGCAGGTAGATCGCGAGGGCAAGGAGCGCGGCGCCAATCGCGCGCTCGGCGCGGCGCTCTACCTGCGCCGCTCGGAGTGGATTGCGCGCCTCGGTGTTGAAGCGCCAAATGAGTACCGCAGATGCCGCAGCGTCGATAAGCGCCGTAGCACCGAAGCCGAGAAGTGAAAGCGCACCGCTAGAAAGCGCTGCGACTACTCCGGTTGCGCCAACGGCGCCGCTCCAAACGACACTCGCGATCGAGAGGGTAAGCGCGCGACGAATCTTTGCCCGCCGCGCCGTCACCGAATCAGTGTCCTCGCGTGTAGCGTGCGAGCGCGGCGAGAGCGACCACCACAATGCCAGTGCCGATGAGCTGATACGCCGACGGCTGATTCCCCAAGAAGAGCACGCCGCCAATGAGTGCAACGACTGGCACGAGCGTGCCGAACTGTGCTGCGATCGTGGTCGGAATCCGCTTCGTTGCCTCAAGGAAGAGGATGAACGGCGCCGCGCCACCGAAGATACCGGTGGCGATTACCACCGCGAAGGTGACAAGGTCGTGTGGCGGTGCAACGTCGCCGCCGAGTGCGACGACGCGCACGATCAGCACGACGAGCGAGGCGATTGCTGCGACGAAGAGCTGCAGGGCCACGAGCGGGATGATCGGCACGGATCGGACCAGGCGGCTCGAGAGAAGCGAGTAGGAGGCGCCGCAGAAGAGGCCGAGCACGGCAAATAACACGCCGAGCGGGTCAATCGATCCGTCGAGGCCGCCACCGCCGATGACGAGCGAGACGCCGGCGATGGAGACGACCATGAGGGCGGCGGCAACCCCCTTCACCCGCTCGCCAAGGATCGGAGCGGCGAGGAGCGCCACCACGACGGGATTCAGGGAAGAAACGAGGGCGACGAATGCGCCGCTCGTGAGGATGATGCCGATGTTGCCGAGGGTGTAGGCGCCCCACGGCTCGATGAGCCCGGTGAGCGCGGCGCGGCCGATCCCTGGGTGGCGGAAGCCACCGAACTCACCGCGCAAGGCGCCGATCACCATCACGACGACGAAGCCGATGCCGAGCTCCAGCACCAGGAAGGTGTCGTTGCCGACGCCCCCCTTCAACACGAAGTCGGAGGTCGTCGCCCCCGCGCCCCAGGCGAGCGCCGCGCCAACGGCGCAGAGGATCCCGACGAGCTTCCGCGAAGCGGCGCGGGACGCGCCCGCGGCGCCTGCGGTGCCGCTCATGCCTTCGGCTTTACCCAGTTCGGCATCTCGGCCTCGAAGACCGGGAGTGGGATCTGGCCATGGCCGATCGCCTGATCGTGGAAGGCCTTGATATCGAACTTGTCACCGTCGCGCTGCTCGATCGCCTTGCGGGTACGTTGGATGGCACGCTGCCCAACCTTGTAGCAGAGCGCCTGACCCGGCCATGCGATGTAGCGATCGGTCTCGATCTCCGCGTCGGTACGCGGCAGGCCGACCGACTCCATGAACTCCACGCCGCGATCGCGCGTCCATCCGAACGCGTGGATCCCGGTGTCGACGACGAGGCGCGCGGCACGATGCGCCTGACCCTGGAGCATGCCGAATCGCTCCATCTCGCTGCGGTAGAGGCCGAGCTCGTCGGCGAGCCGCTCGGAGTAGAGGCCCCACCCTTCGACATAGGCGTTCCCCGCGAGGTGCGAGGCGTGCTTGCGAAGGTCGGGGAGGAACTCAAGCTCCATCTCGAGGGCGATCTGGAAGTGGTGCCCCGGGATCGCCTCGTGATAGGTGGTCGGCGCGAGCGCGTGCAAGAAGCGCGACGGCAGGTCATACCCGTTCACATAGTACGTGCCGGGTCGCGAACCGTCGGCGGCCGGGTTGAAGTAGTAGGCCGCGGGTGCGTCCTTCTCCTTGAACTCTTCGACGGCCTTCACGTCGCAGCCCGCCTTCGGGAAGCGTCCGAAGACTTTCCCTGCGGCGGCGTAGCCGCGCTCGATGTCTTCCTTGATGCGCGCGATAAGCGCATCCTTCGTTGCGGCGACGTTCGTCGGATCAGACTCCGCCGCATCACGGAGCTTCTCGATCGAGCCGCCGTGGCCAAGCTTCGTGGAGATGACCTTCATCTCCTCCTGGATGTCGGCCCACTCCTGCAGGCCGATCTCGTGCAGCTCCTTCGGGTCGAGCGGGAGCCCGGTCCAGGCGCGAATCGCCACCTTGTAAAGTTCGGCGCCGTTCGGCGCGGAGCAGAGTCCTGGCACCTCGCGTGCCTTGCCGCGATAGCTGCCGCTCACCGCATCGTAGTAGCGCTTGATCTGCGGATCCACATATTCTGCGACAACCTTGGCGAGTTCCGCGCGCTCAGCATCGCCGGCGACGTTCGCGGCGGTGACGATCGGCGAATCTGCTGGCGAGATCTTCATCAGCCCCTCGAGCTGCGCGATCAGCCGCTCGGTCGATATCTTCGAGGCGACGAGGCCGCGCTTTTCGGCCTCGGCGATGCGCACGAGATAGCCGTCCATGAACTTCGGGAAGGCCTTGAGGCGGCTCACGAGCTTCGCGAACTTCTCGGGCGTCTTCGCGTCTTGGAAGGTTGCGAGCTGTGGCAGTAGCGTCTGCACCCCGTCCATGTGGTCGACTGCGGCGAGAAGGTCCATGCGGTGGTCATCGCGCTGGATGGCGATCTCGCCGCCAACCTTCACGAGGTCGCGGGTGATCTTCCACTCGATGTCGAGCCCATCGTCACCGATCGCTGCGGCGGCCTTCGAGTACTTCTCCCACATTGCGCGGTCGCGCAGGCGCGCAGCCTCAGAATTGTCGTCGAGCGCACCGTCGTTCACCTCGATGCCGAGGAAGGTCCCCCAGATCGGCGAGCTCGCGAGCATCTCCTTCCAGAGATCGTCGGCGAGCGTCTTGACGGCCTGATCGTTGGCGGAGAGTGGCTTCGACACGTTCTGCTCCTTCCGGGAACCCCGGCGCTTGTGCACCCCTAGCGGCACGCCCTGACGGGTTGCCTCGATGGTGGTGCGTGCCGTTCAGGATAGGTGCTACGTGGATTCCTGTGCGAGGCCCAGTGAGGCGAGGTCGAGCTGCATCGGCTCCACGCTCGACGGATCGAACCCGAGGAAGGGTTCGAGGTCGCCGAGGCGCGGCGCAGGGAGGCGCGCGAAGGTGGCGAGTCGGCTCGCCGAGAGAGCGTGCCAGTTCCCTTCATGCCAGGCGCGCTCAAGGCGTTCGTCGCGTTCAAGGCGCAATGAAACGAGCGGCAGCAGCGCATCTTCTGCAACGAGCAGTCGCACGACTTCAGCATCGTTCGGAATGCCGCTGTGACGATTGAGCAGGAGCCTCGCGAGCGGTGCGGTCGCAACGAACGTTTCGCAGAGCAGGATCGCCTTGCCGCGTCGATACAAGATCGCCTCGACCTGATCGTAGGTGGCGCGATCGGAGCGGGCGCGGAGCGGAAGGTTGGGATCGTGCGGATCGCGCGCAGCGAGGCTCTCAAGGATCGGCCCTTCGGCGCTTCGCACATCGGCGAGGGCGGGGCTCACCGCGGCGTAGAGTCCGAGGCGCGGCGCCAGGCGCAGCAGTACGGCGATGAGTTCAATGCGACGTGCCGCCGCAGCAGCCTGGCTGTAGCGCGGCGTTGCGCCTCCAGCGTGCGCGGCAGGATCGCTCGGCGCCAGATGCGCCGCAACGAGCGCGGCACGGAGCGCAGGCTCCGGCGCAATGGGGCTCGCGTCGAGTTCGGCAAGGCGTTCCTCAAAGGCGCCGCGATCCCCGGCACAGGCGATCGCTGCGGCGTAGACTGCCGCGTCGAGCCGATCTCCCGCAGGAGTGGCCAGCGACTCGCGTTCGGCACGCGCGTCAACAAAGCAGCGCCCCTCCCCTGCCGCAACAACGCGAGCGAGCGAGCCCGCCGCGGGGAGCGTCGCGGCGATCTGCAGCAGGGCGTGAAACTCTGCAGCCAGGACGGTTGGATCGTGGATCTCCGCATCGGCGGAGCGGCGCATCGCATAGGCGGGGAGGAGCGCGGCGGGCGTCGTCGGTTCACCGCGCACGCAAATAAGTTCGGCGATTCGGCGCTGGAGCGCGTCTCCCTCAAGACGCTCGGCGACCCGTTCGCGGCGCGTCGACTGCACAGCGTTCCCCGCCGCAACCCCTGGGAGGCGGGCGCGAAGCGCGCGACCAGCCGCGCGATCCGTCGCGCTGAGATCGGTGATCGCGGACACGCTTCCGCCGGCGAGGCCGATAGCGGCGACGGCACCAGCGAGCGCCTCGACTCCCTGTGGCAAGTCAACGATGATCTCCGCCCCACGCTTTAAGAGCGGGTTCAGCACCACCAACATGCGCGCGATCGATGCGGAGACTGCGACCGGATCGTTCGGGTCGGCGACATCAAGCGGCTCCTCGGCGCCAACGTCGTTCGCCGCCCAACGAATCGCTGCACTGCGGAGATCAACGGCACCACCCGCTGGAACGATGCGGATCCGCACGAGCGCAATGGAGAGTTGCGGGTCCGACGCCGCAAGTGCCGCGAGCGCGCCGCGCGCCCCCGCTCCACCACGTCGCAAGATGACGGAGAGCCCCGGATAGCGCAGACTCGCCGTATCTGCACCAAGCGAAAGTTCGCGCGGTGGCGCCTCGCCGTCAAAGAGTTCAAGTCGTCGCGCTGCGAATGCGTCGCTCAGCGCCTGGCGCGGTGCGACCTCCCACCAACCACGCGCGCTGCGCGCAGGGCGCGCCGCGGCGATCGCCGCCTCGGCGACCGCAATCCGCAGTCCGTCGAGAATAGGGGCGGGCTCTGTCGAGGCGAGAAGGGCGCTACGCGCAGCGTTGAACCCAGCGATCTGTCGATCGCTCCAGCGGCCCTCGCCCTCTGCGCGCAGCTCGGGGTCGATCTCAACGGCGTCAATGCGCTCCCCAGCAGGCGCCTGGCCAACATCACCGCGACCGCCGCTGGCGCGGCAGGCGGCGCAGGTGCCGCGTCGCGCCGCTGGTGTCGCACGTGGATCGTCGGCGCTCGCCGGGTCGTCCCAGCGATAGGCGCTCACTCGAAACGGTTGACCGCAAGTTGCGCAGAAGCCGCGCCACCCGGCGTCGAGCGCGTCGGCGATCTGGCCGAGCAGCGATTCTGCCGCCGTGTCGAATGCTCGGATGCTTGGCGGACGCAGCGCGAAGACGGCGCGCCACTCGGCGAGCGCATCGGTGGCGTGGAGTATCGTGCGTCGCCCAAGCGACGCTGCGGCGAGGGCGAGCGATGCATCTTCGGCGGCGAGGTCAACGACGAGGTCGACCTCAGCGGCGGTTGCCGCGGAGACGGCCCAGCGGAGTCGCGCGATGTCGCTGCGGATCATCCCGCCGAACCCCCCGATCAGTCTTCCGAAGCGACCTCTTCGCTCTCAGGGAGGAAGGCGTCGTCTGCGGTCTTCTCTGGTGGCTCAGCGACGGCGCGCTCCACGGGGAGAGCCTCCTCTTCGTAGCTCTCGTCGTCATCGTCGTCGAATCCATCTTCGTCGCGGAAGAACGAGCCCTTTGTGTACGGGCGCTCGTCACTCGTGCGCATCGCTGTCGGGAACGAAACCTTGCCGACGTTCTGCGTGCTCACTCGCTCCTCGCGAATGATGATGCGAATGTCGCTGCCGCTGATCGAGGTGATTCCCGAGCTGTACACGTTGCCATCGCTGATCAGCTTCACGAGTCGCGCGGCGATGCGCGGCTCGACGCGACCGATCTCCACGCCGTTCGCCTTGGCGATGAGTCGCGTGCCGACCACTACCAGCTCTACCGCGTCGCCGGAGTTGACCTGCGCGAGCGTTGCCGCGTCAACGACGTTGGTGAGTTGGGCGAATCCGGTAGTGCCGGCCTCTTGAATGAAGATCCCCGCCGGGGTCGTCGCCCCTTCGGAGCTTGGAGTGGTCTTCTTGCCGACCTGCTTGATGAGCCCCTTCAGTCGCTCGAGATTGCGCTCGGCAATCCGATTGAGCGGATCGAGCGCAAGCGTCGCCTGGTACTCCTTCTTGGAGCCTGCAAGGTCGCCAAGCTCCCAGAGCGCCTTCGCGAGACGGTTCTGCGCCTCGATGCGATCCTCGACACGAATCTCTGCGCCGAGCGCTAGGATCGCGCGATTCGCCTCTGCTGAATCCTGCCAGCGACCACCGGCTGCGGCCTTGAGGGCGATCTCCGCCTGCTCCTTGGCGACGCGCGCGGGCTTCGGTGCTGCGGCTTCGTTGGCGAGGGTCACGGGCTCCTCCTCACATCGTCATACGCGCGGCGAACCGGGCGGGGCGCTCCTAGGGGGGCGCCGGGAGGGGAAGGATAGCCGATCGCTAGCGACCGACCCCGATCCAGAGCATCGCTGCTGCCGTGGCGAGCACGAGGGCGGCAATCTCGAGGAGGAGGCGCCGATCGCGGCGCTCCCCTTCTGGGGTCGCCGCCCAGAGCTCGCGGGCATAAAAGAGGATCGCGAGCCCCGCTGGTCCAGCGAGGCGCGCCGCGCCGAGTGCCGCGAACAAGATTGAGGCGGTGCCATTGATTGCCCCAGCGCCAAGCGCGTCGCGGAAGATCGCCGCCTGCGGCTCACGACGGAGGCTCGCCATGCGACCGGCGAGAAGCATTGCGGCGATTGCGCTGCCGATGCCGACGGCGAGGATCGCAAACGGTCCTACCGCGTCAGGGCGGGCGCTTGGCGTGCCAGGGATCGTGATGATGCCAGGCACAAGCGCCGCGACGCCGATGGATGCAGCGAAGAGGATCACGGTCGATACGGCGAGCGCCGCGACGCGATCGCGATGGGTGGCACCGCCAGGGATCTGGCGCAGGTGGAACTCCCAGGCAACGACCGCGCGCAAAAGGGCGAGTCCGGCGACGAGGGTGATCGCGGCGATGATTCCCGTGGGGACCATGCGCCCAGCCCCAACGACGGCGAGCGCCATGAGGCCGCCCAGCACAACCTCGGATCCTGTTCGCAGCCCCGGGACCTCGGAGCGACGCACCGCGCTCACCCCCACGGCGGCGAGGAGCGCTGCCGCCGCACCCGCAAGGGTGGTAGCCCCGCCATTCGCAAAGTGGGCGACCACGAAGGCGACCCCGATCGCAATGTACGTCTCGGCCCAGGGGCGGCTGACCTCGGCGACACCAATCTCGGCGGCCGTGTCGGCGAATCGGGCGAGGCGATCGCTGTCGAGGAACCTGCTGCGTCGTGCTCCGCTCATAGGTGCAGGGTAGCGCGCTGCGGAGTGCGCGCGTAGACTGACCGCGACGAGGCCGCCGCTGGTGGCTCAAAGCTGTGGAGGTCCGAACGGACCGTGGACGACGCATCTAGGCCGGTCGCCCGCTAGCTCGCCCCTTCGGGTGGCGCCGGCAGGTGATCGGCAACAAGCTCGGAGGCAACATGCTCCATCTATCTCGACTCATCGGGCGGCCGGTTCGCGATGGCGGCACCGACGCAATTGGCGTGATCGATGACCTCATCGCGGCGGTCGGCGCCAACCATCCACCCGTGACCGGTCTTGTGGTGCGTACCGGGCGCCGTCGCATCTATCTGCCATGGAGCTCCGTCACGCGCCTTGATGCCGACGGCGCGCGACTCGGCACGGAGCGCATCGACATCAGCCGCTTCAGGAAGCGTCAGGACGAGATCTTGCTGCGCGCCGACCTGCTCGATCGCCAGATCGTCGACATCGATGGGCGCAAGGTGGTGCGCGCCAACGACGTGCTCCTCGACGATGTTGAGGGGGCGATGCGCGTGGTCGCCGTCGACGTTGGCGCCGCTGGTCTCTTGCGTCGACTCGGGCTCCCCGAACACTGGATCGATCGACTCTCTGGCGGGCGCTCGCGCGTCGCCTCGTACATCGACTGGGAGGATGTCGATCCGCTCGGCTCCACGATCGCTGCAGTGCGCCTGCGCGTCCCGCACGCTGGTCTCTCCGAGCTGCACCCTGCTGATCTTGCGACGATCATCGATCAGCTCACGCCGCGCGATCGTGCCGAGGTGATCAGCTCGCTCGACGACGAGATCGCCGCCGAGGCGCTCGAGGAGTTGGAGCCCGAGGTGCGCGCCGACCTGCTCGAAGACCTTGAGCCAGAACGCGCCGCTGACCTGCTCGAAGAGATGAGCCCCGACGAGGCGGCCGACGCGGTCGCCGACCTTTCGCCGGTCAGCCGCGCTGAGATCTTGCGCCTCATGGAGAAGGAGGAGCGCGACGACGTGCGTGAGCTCCTCGCACACCCGGAGACGAGCGCCGGTGGATTGATGACGACCGAGCACCTCGCGGTGCGACCGACGGCGACCGTAGCCGCAACGCTCGCGGCGCTTCGTCGCCTGAAGCCCGACGCCGACGTTGCCTTCGCGATCTACGTCGTTGATGCGCAGCGCCGACTCCTCGGCGAGGTGACGCTGCGCGACCTGGTGCTCGCCGAGCCATCGCGCCCCGTCGCGGAGCTCATGGAAGATGAGCCGGTCGCCGTCGAACTTCTCGCGCACGCCGATGAGGTGGCGCGCGTCGTCACGCGCTACGGCCTCGTCGCCGTACCCGTTGTCGACGAGGAGCGTCGACTTGTTGGTGTGATCACCGTCGCCGATGCGCTCTGGGATGTGCTCCCAGAGGAGTGGCGGCACGAGATGCCGCGTCGCATTCGCGCTGGGAGCCTCGCCGCAGGTGGCCCGATCGAACTCCCCGCCAAGCTGCGCCCACGCTCAAAGGGAACCGCGAAGGGAACGGCAAAGGGGAAGGCGAAGGCGAAGCCGCGCGCGAAGCGGGTGGTGAAGCGTGGCTGATCGCCGCGTCGTCGCCCCGCTCGAGCTCGACCGCAGCGCTTCGGGCGGCTTCTTCGCGCTGCTCGCGCGCATCCCGCTCCTCCGCCTGCGTGAAACCTTCCGCCGACGTCGCGGCCCGATCGCCTTCCTCGCGGTCGTTGGCCCCGGACTGATTGCTGGCGTCGCTGGCAACGATGCCGGCGGCATCACCACCTACGCAACGCTCGGCTCGATGACAGGGCTCCGATTCCTTTGGATCCTGCCGTTTACCGCACTCCTCCTCGCGCTGGTACAAGAGTCCGTCGCGCGCCTCGGCGTCGTAAGTGGCCAGGGTCTCTCAGATCTGATCCGCGAACACTTCGGCGTGCGCTGGACGCTCTTTGCGATGATCGTGCTCCTGCTCGCCAACCTTGCGAACACGGTTGCGAACGTCGCCGGCGCCGCCTCGGCGCTCGCGATCTTCGGTGCGCCGGTGGCTGTCACTGCGCCGCTCACCGCGATCGTCGTATGGGCGCTCGTCGTGTACGGCAGCTACAAGAGCGTCGAGCGGATCTTCCTCTCGCTCACCGCCGTCTTCCTCGCCTATATCGCGGCTGCGCTCCTCGCCAAGCCGAACTGGGCGGAGGTCGCATCGTCGCTCACGAGCCCGAGCCTCGGCGGCGTCTCGGGGGCCGAGATGCTCCTGCTCGTCGCCGTCGTCGGCACCACCGTCACCCCCTACATGCAGTTCTACCTGCAGTCGGCGGTCGCCGAAAAGGGGATCGACGTCGAGGAGCTCGGCGCCGCGCGCGCCGACGCAATCCTCGGATCGGTCTGGACGAACTTCATCGCCGCCTGCGTGGTGATCGCTACGGCGGTAGCCCTCGGCGCAGCCGGAAAGCCGCTCGCCTCGGCCGCAGACGCAGCAGTTGCACTTGAGCCGCTCGCTGGATCGTTCGCAACGATCCTCTTCGGCGCGGGGCTCTTCGGCGCAAGCGTGTTGGCCATGGCGATCATGCCGCTCACTACCGCATTCGCAATCGCAGAATCGTTCGGCCTGGAGTCGGGGGTGAACAAGAAGCTCGGCGAGGCGCCCGCCTTCTACGGCATCTTCACCGTGATCTTGGCGATTGGCGCGATCGTGGTGATGATCCCGGGGCTCGATCCCGTCGGCGCGATCGTGAGCAGCCAGTACCTGCAGGGGCTCTTCCTGCCGATCATCCTCGCCTTCATCGTGCGACTGGCGAGCAGCGAGCGGCTCTTGGGCGTGCACGCGAGTCCACGCTGGCTGCGCGCTGCTGGATGGGGGGCGGTCGCCCTGCTCGCCGTGTTGAACGTTGGCGTGATCCTCGCGAACTTGTTGCGCCTCGGCGCCTAACTACGGCGCAAGTTCTACCGGCCCGAACCCCGTTGCGATCCAGGCGCGCGTGCAGGCGAGGCGCGGCGTGAGGTCACCTGAAGAGAAGCGGCTCGCCCCAGCAACCCGGCAGGTGCGCCCGTCAAAGGTGACGCTCTGCCCGAGGAGCAGGAACGAGCGCCATCCACCAGGGGCGTCGGGGCCGATCTCAAGGCGCGCCTTTGCCGTGGCGACAGCGGCGACAATCGGTGCGACCTTCTCGGTGGTGATGCTACCGCGCACGAGCGGCGCGCTCGCATCCCAACGCACGATCGTTCCCGCTGCGTTGCGTCGCGGCCAGGAGTACCAGCGCAACGAGGAGAGCGCCGCGAGCTGTGTGGCGATCGTCTCGCCTGCGTTGATCACTCGCAGGGTGATGCCGGCGAGGAGCCGCTGATGGCGACGAATCCGACTGGTGTCGCCGTCGTACTTGCGGGCGCGGCCAAAGCCGACCCACAGGTCGCTCGGCACATCGAAGGCGCACCCTGTCGCCGTTGATCCGCTCTCAGCACACGATGCTGTGATGTAGTGCGGGCTCGTGGTGCGCGGCGTGGCGCTGGTCGCGCCATCGGAGCTCGCCGACTCCTCCGCAATCGGCTCTGCGCAGTTTGCGTACTGCCAAGCTGAGATCGACACGTACTTGCCGCCGCTGCGAATCGTGCGGCGATCGAGAGCACCGGGGCGCAAGAAGAGCAGGTCGCCGTAGCGCGCGTTCGACGCCATATTGGCGTCGAGGTAGCGCGCGCTGCTCCCCTTCCATGGGCGCAGCGTGTTCTCACGACACGAGGCGAAGCGGCTCTTATCGTTGAGGCGCACGATCGTTGGGCCGGGGGCAAGCGCGTCGAGCTTCGCCCCCATGATGTCGGCGGTGCCGAAGCCGACGAGAACCCAATCGTCGATTTCAATATCGAGCGCCCAAGCGAGCTCCTCCTTCACCTTCGCCGCAGCGAGCGATGAGCGCTCCCAGCCGTCGAGCGTCGGCGTTTTCGACATGCAGAGCTGGGCGTATACAAAGAGCGCGTTCACCTTGGCGTTGAAGGTCTTGCGCCCTGGGCGGCAGAAGGTCGAGGCGAGCGACGGCTTCAGCGGGAAGTACTCCATATCGCGCGGAATGCTCAGCGCCGATGCCTCGCCGGTCGCCGGGTTCACGGTGAGGAGCGTCATCACGTCGGTGCGTTCGGTCCCCGCCTTGTTCGACGACACGCCGACGGCGGCGTCGGCGGCGCGCGACCACACGTAGCGGTTGCGTTCTGCGTCGGTGGTCGCGGCTGCTGCCTTCTCCTCGAGGCTGTCGCACCTCTCGGCGCCAAGTGGCGAGCCCATGGCGCGACAGCGCTTGTCGCTCCCTAAGAAGAGGATCGTGTAGCGGCCGTCGCTCCCGAGGATGTTCGCCGCCGCGGCACGCGCGACGGGCGTCGCAGGGATCAGCCCTGACCAACCGGCGAGGCCAGTGGCGAGCGCGAGCAGGAGTGCGATGGCGCCGCTCAGCGAGCGACGCGTCACATCATCACCAGTCCGCCGTCCACCCCAAGCACCTGGCCGGTGACGTAGCCCGCCTCCTTTGAGGCAAGGAAGACGACCGCCGCGGCGATCTCCTCGGGCTCACCGAAACGGCCGAGCGGCGTTTGCGCCTTGACCCCCTCCTTGATCGCTTCTGGGAGGTCGGCGGTGAGTTCGGTCACGATAAAGCCAGGGGCAACGGCGTTCACGGTGATGCCGCGGCTCGCCACCTCGCGCGCCGTGGCCTTGGTGAGGCCGATCATTCCCGCCTTCGCCGATGAGTAGTTCGCCTGGCCCGCATTCCCCGCCTGGCCAGAGACGCTCGTGATGTTCACGATGCGCCCGCTCTTCGCGCGCAGCATCTCCTTTACCGCGGCCTTCGTCATGTAAAACGCGCCGCTCAGATTCGTGTCAAGGACCTCGCGCCACTGCTCGGGGGTCATGCGCAAGATCAGGGTGTCGCGGGTGATCCCTGCGTTGTTCACGAGCAGATCGACCTTGCCGAACTCCTGCATTGCCCGAGCAACCACCGTTGCAGCAGCGTCAGGATCGGCGGCATCAGCCTGGAGTGCGATCCCCTTGCGTCCGGTGGCGGCGATCGCTGCGATCGCAGATTCAGCGGCGGCGGCATTCCCCTTGTAGGTGATCAGCACGTCGGCACCGGCGGTGGCGAGGGCGACGGCAATAGCGCGGCCGATCCCGCGGGCCCCGCCCGTGACGATCGCAGATTGCCCAGTCAGATCGAACATCGCCCCTCCTTACCTCTACCTACGCAGTGTCGCGCGCTGAGCGTCGCTCGTCTACCAGCGCACGAAGCGCCGCAGGAACTGGTGCTGCGACCGCCCCCTCAGGGCGACGAATAGTGATGTCGGCGGCGTTCACGCTCGCGGAGCGTGCGCCGTTCGCGGGATCGGCGTCCCAGCGCGTCACGAATGCGCCCGAGGTGTAGCCGCCACCAAAGGCGACGGTGCAGAAGACATCGCCGTGCTTCAGTCGGCCGGCGGCTACCGCCTCGCTGATCGCGATCGGAATGCTCGCCGCGGAGGTATTCCCATAGTGATCGAGGTTGACGAAGATCTTCTCCATGGGGTATCCGATCGACTTGGAGACCGACTCGATGATCCGCAGGTTGGCCTGATGCGGGATCACCAGGTCAACGGCGGCGGCGGTCAGTCCTGCCCGCTCGATCGCGGCGAGGGCAACCGCAGCCATGGTGCGCGTTGCATACGCGTAGGTCTTTGCGCCGTCCATCTTGATCGTGTCGTCGGGCGCGGCGCCAGTGGCGCGACCGCCGGGAATCCACAGGTAGTAGGCGCCAGCGGGGTCGGCGGAGAGCTCGAAGCTGAGCGTACCTGGGCGCTGCGCGATTACCTGGTCGGCAGGGAGATCGATCGCCTCCAGAACGATCGCGCCGGCACCGTCGCCGAAGAGCACGCAGGTCGAGCGATCGTTCCAATCGGTGGAGCGCGAGAGCGTCTCGGCGCCGATCACCAGGGCTCGCTGCCCGAGCCCCGCAGTGAGGAAGCCGTGCGCGACCGCGTAGGCGTACGGGAATCCCGAGCAGGCGGCGGCAAGGTCGAAGGCGGCGGCGCGCGTCGAGCCAATCGCCTCTTTTACGAGGATCGCCGTGCTCGGCATGAGGTGATCAGGGGTGAGCGTTGCGACGACGATCAGGTCGATCGCGTCAGCGTCGATGCCAGCCACAGCAAGTGCGCGCGCCGCCGCGATCGCTCCAAGGGAGGCCGAAGTTTCGCCACGTCCCGCAATGCGGCGCTCCCGAATCCCCGTGCGGGAAACGATCCATTCGTCGGTGGTGTCGACGACGCTCTCCAAGTCCTTGTTCGTCACCACTGCCGAAGGAACGTGGTGCCCCCAGCCAATGATGCGCGTCGTGCGATTCGGCAGCGCGGCGCTACCGGTTTCACCGCCGATCCGCTGCGTTGCCTCGCTGCGTGGAGTGCTCATCGCGGGGCCCTCATGCTGGCTCGACCTCGATGATCGGCGCCTTCGCCTTTACCAGTCGACCGTTCTCGGCGAACACGCGCACCACGCGCCCGGCGCGATCTGACTTGATCTCGTTGAAGAGCTTCATCGCCTCGATGAGACCGATCGGCTGCCCAACGGCAACGATGCTTCCCACGGCAATGAGCGGATCGTCACCCGGCGTGCGCGCGGAGTAGAAGACGCCGGTGAGCGGCGCCGCAACGAATGCGGCACTCGCCGAGGAGGGCGATGGTGCAGCCGCTGCCGCCTTTGGTGCCGCGCTCCCCTCTGGCGGCACCAGGGCAGGGGTGCTCGTTGCTGACGATGCGGCCGGTGCGGCGGCGCCGGACACAGCAACAACGTTCGAGGCGGCGAGCGCCGCACGGCTGCGCACCACCACGCGCGTTCCTGCAGCGGCGATCTCTATCTCGGCGAGGCCGCTCCCGTCGGCGACCACGGCGAGACGATCAATGAGTTCGACGAGCTCCGCCTCTTCGCTCGTGAGCGGCGCGCTGGGCGTTGCCGCCGTTGGGTTCGCGGCGCCGAAGCCGCGACGCTCTGCGCTGCGCTCACCACGGCGCTCGCCGCGGCGCGGACGCGGCGGCGTAGTCCCCGCAGGCGTGGAGCTCGGCGGTGTAGAGCCCGGCGGCGTAGCACTCGACCGCGCGCGACGCGCGGATGGAGCGGCGCTCGGCTGTGGAGCGCTCTCGCTCGGCAGCGGCGTCGGCGTGAAGCGCTCGACCGGCGGCATGGAGGGCGGTATGGAGGGGGTCGATGATGCGCCGCGCGCAAGGTCGGCGGGTGGCGTGAAGTCGGAGCGGCTCGCGCGGCGAGCCGCCTCGCGCGCCGTCTTGAGGGCGCGCAGCGCCGACTTGGTGAGACGGGCGCGACGCTCGCCGTTGGCCATTAGCGCCCCTCCCACGCGGCAAACAGCAGCGCTGCGTTCTGTCCACCGAAGCCAAAGGCGTTCACCAGGGCGATGCGCACCTGCTGCTCGCGCGCCGCACCGCGCACGATGTCGAGCGTGCCAACGAGCGGATCGGGGTGCTCAAGGTTGAGGGTGGGGTGCACGCGACCATCGCGCATCGCGCGGATCGTGGCGATCGCGCCAAGCGCTCCAGCGGCGCCAAGCGTGTGGCCAATCGCCGACTTCGTTGCGGTGATCGACGCGCGCGGCGCGGCCCGCTCTGCGGCAACCCGTGCAGCATCGGCGTCGACCGAATCGGTGAGGATCGTGCGCAGCGCGTCGAGCTCCGCCTTGTCGCCCTCGGGCGTCGAGGTCGCATGCGCGTTGATGTGGTCGATGTCGGCGCCGCGGCGACCCGCCTTCTCCAGCGCGCGGCGTGCAGCGCGCACGGCGCCGTAGCCGCCTGGCGCGGGAAGGGTGATGTGCGCGGCGTCGGCGCTTGCGCCGTAGCCAACGATCTCGGCGAGCGGAGTTGCGCCGCGCGCGAGGGCAAGGTCGAGGCGCTCGAGCAGCAGCACGCCGGCACCTTCGGCCATCACGAATCCGTCACGCGCAGTATCGAAGGGGCGCGACGCCGCGGCGGGGTCGCCACCGTTTGCCGTTGAGGCGCTGCGCGAGAG
>JBPCTG010000091.1:0-4452 GCA_051006395.1 Candidatus Limnocylindrus sp. | reverse complement strand
CCAGCGTCGCGCGCGGCGCGCAGGGTGTCGAGCGCGTAGGCGTTGTCGGCCTCGTAGCCGTCAAAGAAGTGCTCAGCGTCGTACACCGCCTCGCGGCCGCGCTCGGTCATGTAGCCGATGCTCTCGGCGATCATCGCGAGGTTCTCGGCGCGCGACGTCTCGAGCACCTCGTCGACGTGGAGCGTCCAACTCTTGCCGAAGATCGTGACGATCGGCGTCTCGGCATCGAGGAGCGCGTTGAGATTCGGATCGTCGCCGGGGCGGTTCGACTTATGACGCGTGCTGCCAAAGGCTGCCAGGCGGGCGCGCTCCCAGCGGATCTTCTTCGCCGTGGCGAAGAACTCGATGTCCTTCGGGTTCGAACCGGGCCAGCCCCCCTCGATCGCCGGCATGCCGAACTCATCGAGGGCACGGGCGATGCGCAGCTTGTCTTGCAGCGAGAGGACGAGCCCCTCGCGCTGCGCACCATCGCGCAGCGTCGTGTCGTAGAGGAGGACCGGATCACCACTCATGCGAGGAGCGCCTCGACGATTGCGTCGGTCGCCTCGCGCGTGCCGAAGAGGCGCAGCCCCGCAGCACGGGCACCCGCCGCGTCGAGTTTTCCGACGAGGTCGGCGGTGCGAACACCGCCGCGAACAGCAGATGCGACCGCGGCCTCGACGGCGGCGGCGGCCTCGGGTCGACCGAGCGACTCGCGCAGCATCATCGCGCCGGAGAGGATCGTGCCGATCGGGTTGGCAATGTTCTTTCCAGCGATGTCGGGTGCTGAGCCATGGATCGGCTCGTAGAGGCCGAAGGTGCCGCTCGCCGTGCGGCGTTCACCGAGTGACGCCGAGGGGAGCATGCCGAGCGATCCGGCGAGCACCGCCGCCTCGTCGGAGAGGATGTCGCCGAAGAGGTTCTCGGTGACGATCACGTCGAAGGTCCCCGGCCAGGTGGCGAGCAACATTGCCGTGGAGTCGACGAGCCGATGCTCGAGCGCAACGTCTGGGTACTCAGCGCCGACCTCGGTTACGACCTTGCGCCAGAGACGCGACGTTGCGAGCACGTTCGCCTTGTCGACCGAGGCGACGCGCTTGCGACGTGTGCGCGCCAACTCGAAGGCGACTACGGCGATGCGTCGAATCTCATCCTCGTGATACGGGAGCGTGTCGACGGCGCGGCGGCCGGTGGGAGTTGCCTCCTCACCCGAGGGCTTGCCGAAGTAGAGGCCGCCGGTCAGCTCGCGCACCACGAGCATGTCGACCCCCTCGAGTCGCTCCGCCTTGAGCGGCGACGACTCGACCAACTCAGGGAGGATCGTGACGGGGCGCAGGTTCGCAAAGAGGTTGAAGCGCGTGCGCAGGGCGAAGAGCGCCTGCTCGGGTCGCACGCTGGCGTTCGGGTTATCCCACTTTGGGCCGCCAACGGCGCCGAGGAGCAGCGCGTCGGCGGTCGCCGCAAGGTCGAGATCGACATCGCGAATCGCGACGCCGTGCGCGTCGATCGCACAGCCGCCCGCTTCGATCTCGCGCCAAGCGAGGCGAAAGCCAAACTTTGCTGCTGCGGCGTCGAGCACGCGCCGTGTCGCGGCCACCACCTCAGGGCCGACCCCGTCACCAGGGATCGTGACGATCAGGTGGTTGGGGTCGCCGAGTGCGGGGCGATCGGCGAGTGGAGCAACTGAAGTCTTCACGCTGCCGCCCCTACTTCATCGCCTCGCGCGACCCCTCGACAGGGGCGCTCGGGGCACCGCTCGCGAGCGCTGCGAGCTTATTCGCAGCGCTGATGTACGCCACGAGCGAGGCGTCGATGATGTTGGTGCTCAGCCCTTGGCCGGTGACGATCGGCGCCCCCTCGTTCGGGTGCCCCTCGGCGTTCATATCGCTCGATCGACGGCAGCGCGCCGTCACTTGCCCCTGCGCATCTTCGCCTTCGGAGACGGCGCGGATCTCGTACTCGGAGAGCACGGGGTACCAGCCGAGGTCCCTCTCGACCGCGCGATCGATCGCCTCGTACAGCGCGTCGACGGGACCGTTGCCAGTCGACTCTGCGCCGCGCTCGGAGCCGTTCACGCGCACCTCGACGCGCCCAGACGAGCCGCCACCGTGCGAGCTCACGATGCTCCAATCAAGCAATTCGATCGTTGCGGCGCTGCCGGTTGCTGCGCGCTTGTCGACGAGGGCGAGCAGGTCGGCGTCGGTCAGCTCCTTCTTCACGTCGGCGAGAGCGATGGCATCGCGATAGAGCGCGTCGAGCGCCTCCCCGGTGAGGTCGTGACCGAGCGCTGCGAGCTTCGACTGCAAGCCACGTCGACCGGAGAGCTTGCCGATGGTGATGCTCGATCCGAGAAGCCCAACGGACTGCGGCGTCATGATCTCGTAGGTGAGCGGATTCTTCAACACGCCGTCTTGGTGGATCCCCGACTCATGGGCGAAGGCGTTCGCGCCGACGATCGCCTTGTTCGGTTGCACGGCGAAACCGGTCAAGTAGCTGACGAGGCGACTCGCAGAGGTGAGCTGCTCCGTTTGCACGCCGATGTTGTGCGAGGAGAACTCCCCCGGGCGAGTGCGCAGCGCCATCACCACCTCTTCCAGCGAAGCGTTGCCAGCGCGCTCACCGAGGCCGTTGATCGTGACCTCTACTTGGCGCGCGCCGGCCTGCACTGAGGCGAGGGTGTTCGCCGTGGCGAGGCCAAGGTCGTTATGACAGTGCACGCTCACCGTTGCGTCGCGACCGACGAGATCAACGACGCGCTTGGTGAGTGCGCCGAACTCCGCGGGGATCGCGTAGCCGACAGTGTCGGGGATGTTCACCGTTGAAGCGCCCGCCTCAACGACTGCGGCGTAGACCTGCAGCAGATAGTCGTGATCGGTACGGCTGGCGTCTTCGGCGGAGAACTCCACCTCTGCGTCGCGGCCGAGGCGCTCGCGCGCGTACTTCACCCACTTCACCGCCTCGGCGAGCGCCGCCTCACGCGTGGTGCGCAGCTTGTGGGTGAGGTGAATATCTGACGTGGCGATAAAGAGGTGCAGGTGCGGGCGCTCAGCGACCTTGATCGCGTCGATCGCTCGCTGCGGGTCGGCCTCCTTGCAGCGCGCAAGCGCCGCAACGCCGATCCCCTTCGTCGCTTCGGCAATCTGGCGGACCGCCTCGAAGTCGCCCTCCGACGCCGAGGGGAACCCCGCTTCGATGACGTCAACCTTCAGCTTTGCGAGTTGACGCGCGACCTCAAGCTTCTCCGCAACGGTGAGGCCGGCCCCTGGGGCCTGCTCTCCATCGCGCAGCGTCGTGTCGAAGATCCTGATGGCGCCGGTTGCGACGCCAGGACCCGGGGCGCCTCTCACGCCTTGGCACCCTTCTCGGCGGCGCCCTGCGCGCCGTCCATGTCGACCTCGACCGGATTCAAGAAGGTCATTTGCTTGCGCAGGCCACGACCAACTTTTTCGATTGGGTGCCCTGAATTTTCGGCGCGTAGCCGCTTGTAATTCGGGCGACCAGCCTCGTCCTCGGCGATCCACCCCTTGGCGAAGGTACCGTCTTGGATCTCGGTGAGTACCTGCTTCATGCGCGCCTTCACCGACGCATCGATGATGCGCGGACCCGACACGTAGTCGCCGTATTCGGCCGTGTCGGAGACAGAGAAGCGCATGAAGTCGAGTCCGCCGCGATACATGAGATCGACGATCAGCTTCAACTCGTGCATCGTCTCGAAGTAGGCAAGTTCCGGATCGTAGCCACCCTCGACCAGCGTCTCCCACGCGCTCTTCACGAGCTGCGCCGTGCCGCCGCAGAGCACGGCCTGCTCACCGAAGAGATCGCTCTCCGTCTCATCCTTGAAGGTGGTCTCCATGATCCCTGCCTTCGTACAACCGAGGCCGTTCGCGTACGCCATCACGCGTGCGCGCGCGGTCCCCGAAGCGTCCTGATGAATGGCGAAGAGCGCTGGCACGCCGCCGCCGGAGACGTAGACCGATCGCACGAGGTGGCCGGGCCCCTTCGGCGCGACCATCCCAACGTCGATCCCCGCCGCGGGGGCGATGCGACCGAAGTGAATGTTGAATCCGTGGGCGAAGAGGAGGAGCGTCCCTGGCTTCAGGTTTGGAGCAATGTCGCGCTCGTAGAGCGCCTTCTGCCCCGTGTCGGGGGTCGCGATCATCACGACGTCGGCAGACTTCACGGCGTCTGCGACCGAGGCAACCTTCAGGCCGTCACCCTCGGCAACGGCGCGGCTCTTCGACCCCTCCTTGAGGCCAACGACCACATCGAGGCCCGACTCCTTGAGGTTGCGGGCGTGGGCGTGTCCCTGGCTCCCGTAGCCGATCACCGCAATCTTTTGACCCTTGAGCGCCTCGATCGGCGCCTCTGCGCTGTAGAACATCTTCACGCTCATCGCTTCACCTGCTCCTCTATGGACCCGCTTCCGCGGGACATGACTACGGAGCCGGTTCGCACCAGCTCCTTGATTCCAAA
>JBPCTG010000090.1:0-1909 GCA_051006395.1 Candidatus Limnocylindrus sp. | reverse complement strand
CAACGACCCGCGCGACCTGCGCCTCGTCACGGCGGGGCAGGGCGTCAGCATGCTCGGCACGGCGATCAGCGACCTGGCGCTGCCGATCGTTGCGGTCGACCTGCTCGGCGCATCCTCGCTCGGCACCGGCATGCTCGGCGCAGCGTCGACTTTCGCATACCTCGTGATCGGATTGCAGGCGGGCGTCTGGATCGATCGGCTGCCGCGCCGACCGTTCCTGCTCCTCTCCGACGCGGTGCGCGCTGCGCTGCTCCTCGCGATCCCGATCCTCTACGCCGCGAACCTGCTCACCCTGCCGTTGCTCATCGTCATTCAGATCGGCATCGGCACGGCGGGCACGTTCTTCAACTTGGCGTGGCCCGCCTACCTGCCGCGGCTCGCCACGGGCGACGTGCTGCTGCGCCTCAACGCACGACTCGCCCTGCTCGGCGAGGTGTCGGGGCTTCTTGGCCCAGGCATCGCCGGCGCACTCATCTCCATCGTAAAGGCGCCGTTCGCGGTGCTCATCGACGCGTTGAGTTTCGTGGTCAGCTACGTGTCGCTCGCTGCGATCCGCACCCCCGAGCCGCCGCGCGCGCGACGCTCGGGGCTCACGGTGTCGCAGGAGTTGCGCGACGGCGTGCGCGCCGTGTGGCGCCGCCCGACGCTGCGGATCATCACCATCGAGGCGATCAACGGCAACATCGCCTTCGCGATCATGATCGGCCAGTCGGTCATCTACCAACGACTCGACCTGGGATTCGAGCCGGCGCTCATCGGCGCCGTGGCATCAATCGGATTCTTGGGCGGCGCGATCGGCTCGCAACTCGCACCCAGGTGGTTGAAGCGCTTCGGGTTCGGTCCACTCATTTTGTGGAGCGCGATCGCCTTCGGCACGAACGAGTTCTTGTTGCCGCTCGCGAGTGTCGTGTCGCGCGACCTCGCGTTCCCCGTCGTGGCGCTCAACTACTTTCTCGGTGGATTCCTGATGCTGCTGTACGTGGTGCCGATCACCTCGTATCGCCAGCTCGCCGTGCCCGATCGGCTGCTTGGCCGCGTGACTGCGGTGACACGTGTCGCAACCTGGGGGATCGGCGCAACGCTCGGATTTGCGCTCGGCGGCGTGATCGCCGAGACCACGAATCGCCCCTTCGCCCTGATCGTCGCCGCAGTGCTCCAAACCGCCGTGCCCATCGCGATCTTCGGCGCGAAGCGCTTCCGCACCCTGCGCTCGATCAAACAGGCGGTAGCATTGGACGCACGGCGCGCCTAGGTTCTTGGCGCGCATCAGGCTCGTAGAGCGAAAGGGTGAAGACGATGTGCCATGAAGTAGTGTGCGCAACCTGCAACAAGCCAACATGGGAGGGCTGCGGCGAGCACATCGAGGCCGCCCTCAAGGACGTTCCCAAGGAGCAGCGCTGCACCTGCCCGCGCGAGGCGACCCCAACCAAGTAGGGCGACCGCAACCAAGTAGTCGGGCTGCGTAGTCGGCCCACGTAGCCGGACTACGTATTCGTCGCCGCGAGAGCCACGCACCCGCTAGGCTCCCCGCATGAGCACCGAACGCATCCTCGTTCGCGCCGCCAAGAGCCCGTTTCGTGCTGCGAGCGCGCGCGAAACGCTCGCCGAGAACCTGATCGGCACGAACAGCGGCAACCTGCTCTTCAGCACCGCGGCGGTGCGGCTCCTTTCCACCCGTAACGCCGAGGTGCTCCCCGAGCGCTTCAACGTGACCCCCGACCAAGCCGATGAGATCAACGAGCGCTACGACCGATTCGTGGTGCCGCTCGCCAATGCATTTCGGCCAGAGTTTTTGGAGCATTTGGAGCGACTGAGTGCGACCGTCGAGAAGCTGAAGATTCCCGTCACGATCATGGGGGTCGGCGCGCAGGCGCCAGGCGAAGGCGATCGCGCGGCGCTCAAGCCGCTC
>JBPCTG010000089.1:0-2111 GCA_051006395.1 Candidatus Limnocylindrus sp. | reverse complement strand
GATTGGCTGGCGCGCTAGGATTCGAACCTAGGATCCCCTGCTCCAGAGGCAGGTGCCTTACCGCTTGGCCACGCGCCAATGCCGAGATCCTACCGCAGCCGTGCGGCGCTCGGTGCGACCCCCACCCCGCTGAGGCATGATGCGCCCATGGCGAAGCAGCGCAAAGCCGCGACCGAAGGGGTCTTCACCGCACGGGAGCGGCGCTCCCTCGCCGCCCTCGCCGACGCCTTCGTTTCGGGGGGCGGCGCCGAACGCGCCGCGGCGGCGGAGCAGGCGCTCGGCAGCCTCGTCGACCCAGCACAGATCGACCAGCTCCGGCTCGTCCTGCGCCTCCTCGACTCGCGCGCCGGCGGCGTGCTGCTTGCAGGGCGACCGGTGCGGTTCACCGCCCTTCGACCGACAAGTCGCGACGCCTACCTGCGCGCCTGGGTGCAACATCGGGTGCCGCTCCTGCGCTCTGCAGCGTCGGTCTTCCGCAAGCTCCTCTCGTTCCTCGCCTACGCCGATGCCGAGACGCCCGCCGACTCAAAGGTGCGCGATCGACTGAAGGAGATCGGCTACGACCCGAAACCGAACAAGGTCACGACCCAGCCGACCGGCCTCATCGCATTTGATCCAGGGAGTGCGCCGCGTATCGGCATTGAGGTGCTGGTGATTGGCTCCGGCGCGGGTGGCGGCGCTGTTGCGCGCGACCTTGCCAAGGCTGGCCGCGAGGTGCTCGTGATTGAGGCGGGCGCGCTGTACGACGAGCGCACCTTCCCGACGCGCGAGCTCGACGCTTATCAGCGCCTGTATCTCGACTCAGGATTCACCTCGAGCTCCGACGCACACATCGCGATCCTCGCCGGCGGCACCGTCGGCGGCGGCACCACGGTGAACTGGATGACCTCGATCCCAGTGCCCGGAAACGTGCGCGACGAGTGGGCGACGCGTCACGGCCTTGAGGGGGTCGACGGTGCCGCCTTCACCCGCGACCTGAGCGCCGTGCTCGAAGAGATCGGCGCACGAGAGTCGCTCGACGTTCCGCCGAAGGATGAGGCGATTCTGCGCGGCGCAACGAAGCTCGGCTGGAGCGGCGAGCGCATCACCATCAACCGCGGCGAGTGTGGCGACTGCGGCACCTGCCCCTTCGGCTGTCGCGCCGGCTCGAAGCAATCGAGCTTGCGCCTGCACCTCAACGAGGCGGCGGCCGCTGGGGCGCGCCTCCTCCCCGACTGTCGCGCAGATCGCCTGCTGATCGAAGATGGGATCGTGCGTGGCGCGCGCGTCACCGTTGGCACGCTCGCAGGGGTGCCACGCGAAATGGAGATCGTGGCGAAGACGGTCGTCGTCTCTGGCGGCGCACTTCGCACGCCGCTCCTGCTGCAGCAGAGTGGCATTCATCACCCCGCCGTCGGCCAGAACCTCCGTCTGCATCCGGTGAGCCTCGTTGCCGGCGCCTTCCCTGATCGTGTTGGCATGTGGCGGGGCACGATGCAGGCGGCAAAGAGCGAGCAGTTCATCGCCCCAACCGCCGACCGCAACGGCTACATCATCGAGAGCGCCCCTGGTCACCCGGGCCTCTTGGCGCTCGGCATTCCATGGACGAGCCGCCCAGAACATGAGCGCCTCATGGCACTCGCGCCGAACATCGCACCCTTCCTGGCAATCGTCAAAGACGATGGTGGCGGCACGGTGAGTCGCACCAAGGGTGGCTTCCCACGCATCGACTACCGCACCACGGCGCGTGACGAGCGCGGCCTACGGCACGCACTCGGCTCACTCGCGCAAATCGCCGAGGCGGCCGGCGCAAGCGAGGTGATCGCCGCAGGCTCGCCACCCATTGCCTGGCGCCGCAACGACGGCCCCGACGCCTTCGCCGCCATGCTCACCAAGCTGCAGAAGTTCGACTTCGCACCCAACCGCGGCACCGTCTTCTCTGCACACCAAATGGGCACAGCGCGCATGGGGGCTGATCCAAACGATCATGTGTGCGATCCGTGGGGCCGCGTGCGCTCGACGAGCCGCCCCGCCGCAACCGATCCGCGCAAGGGGATCGTGAAGGGCCTCTACGTGGCCGACGCCTCGCTCTTCCCCACCGCCATCGGCGTCAATCCGATGGTCACGGTGCT
>JBPCTG010000088.1:0-1122 GCA_051006395.1 Candidatus Limnocylindrus sp. | reverse complement strand
TTCGAGTGTGATCTCGCGTCGTTCGAGCGACTCGCGTCGACCGATGGTGATCCGATTCGTCGTTGGGTCGATCGCGCTCACATAGCGTGGGGTGGCGGCGACCACGCCGATCCCGCGTCGCTGGCCAACGGTGAATCCAGCACTCCCAGCATGTACGCCAACGACGCCACCCGACTCGTCGATGATCTCCCCCGCCGCGCCGCTCCAGCCGCGCTCGCGCAAAAGGGAGCGGTAGTCGCCATCGGGAACGAAGCAGATCTCCTGGCTCTCGGGCTTCTCCGCCGTCACAAGGCCGCGCGAGCGCGCGATCTCCCGTACCTCCTCCTTGGTGAGCTCGCCGAGGGGGAACCGGCTGCGCGCCAGCGCTTCAGCGTCGAGGCCGTGCAAGAAGTAGGTCTGATCCTTCTCGGTATCAACGGCGGCGCGCAGTCGCCAAGCGCCGCCATCCGCGCGCATCGCCCGTCGTGCGTAATGTCCGGTGGCGACGGCGCTGCAGCCGAAGAGCGCCTCACCACGACCCATCAGCGCGCCGAACTTCACCGCGGTGTTGCAGCCGACACACGGCGACGGCGTCTCACCTGAAAGGTACGAAGCGACGAACGGCTCGAGCACGGCATCGGCAAACTCTTGCTCGAGGTTCGAGATGTGGAACGGGATCTTGAGCGCGTCGGCGACGCGCCGCGCATCGTCGGCGGCATCGAGGGTGCAGCAGCTCTTGCGGCCACCGTCGACGCGGTCGGCCGCCGAGTGGAGGCGCATCCAGACGCCGACGACCTCGTGGCCGGCTTCAACGAGGAGCGCTGCGGCAACAGAGGAGTCGACGCCTCCAGAGAGCGCGACGAGGACTCGCTCGGGCGCGGTCGCCTCTGGGGCGGCGATCCAGCCTTCAGGGAGACCTGCGGTGCGGCTGTTCAACGTGTTGATACTCACCGTGCTGTTACCCCCGCATGCAGGCGAATGCGCTCCGCAACCGCGCGCAACGCAGCAGCCGCTCGCGCCGCGTCGTCAGCGGTCGCTCCGCCACCGAACGTCAGTCGCAACCCACCGGCGGCGTGGGTTCGTCTGAGGCCCATCGCAAGGAGCGCCTCTGAAGCCTCGCGCGAGCCGCTAATGCACGCAGAG
>JBPCTG010000087.1:0-6412 GCA_051006395.1 Candidatus Limnocylindrus sp. | reverse complement strand
GAGCGGTTGACGCGGCCCTCGAGGGGCTCGTCGCCGAGGGGCTCGTAGAGCCTGCGGGCGACGGACGGGTGCGCCTTCCACGACGAGCTGCGCAGCGCGCCACGCCGTCTATCCTCTGACTGTGAGTCCCGAGAAGTCGAGCAAGGTCACGGCGCGAGGCGTCTCGCAGCGGATCGACGCTGCTGAGATCTCGGCGGCGATCGCGCCGCTCCGTGCGCGCTGGTCGCTTCACGCCGAACTGGCCCCAACCACGCCAGGTGGCCTGCGAGGGATTGAGGCGAAGGCACGTCGCCTCGGCGCGGAGCGCAGCGCCATGCACCAGATCGCTGGTAGTGCCGTTGCACAAGCGGCAAGTGCACTCGCCGAGTTGCGCGACGCAGCGCGGGGGAGCGGCGAGCAGGGTGCCGCATTCATATTGATCGGTGCTGAGCGCTCGGCAGCCATCGCGGCAATAGCAGCCATTGAACTCGCATCGTCGGGGCGCCGCGTCGTCGTTGCCCTCTGCAGCACGCGCCTCCGCCCCGAAGATGCTGACGCGGCGGCGCTCTGGGATCGCCTCGAGTCGATCAAACACGTGGAGCGCTACAGGATTCCCGACGCGCGTGAGGCGGTGCACTTTCGCGCCGGCCTTGAATCGGTCGCCGTGGCGATCGAAGCGATTGGTGGTGCAACGCTTCCGCTGCGCGGGCCGATCGCTGCCGGTGTCGACCTCGTGCGTCGCGTCCGCAGCTTCGGCGTGCCCTGCCTTGCGATCGGTGGACCAATTGGCCTCGACGGCGAGAGTGGTGCGCGCCGTCGTGGTGCTCCAGGCGCCGACCTGAGCGTCGTCTTTCACCGGCCGCTGATCGGCCACCGCTCTGCCGCTGCGCGGCGCCTCACCGGCGAGATCCTCGTGGCGCCGTTCGGTATCCCCGCCAGCGCAGACAGCGCCTCTACGTGAGCCGCACCCCCGAGCGTCCGTTCCGCGCAGCGCTCCTCGTGGCGCTCCTCTGTGCAGCGGGGATCATCGCAGCGCAGGCGGTAGCAACCGTGTTCCCTCTGGTCGGTGATTCGATCCGCCATCTGCCGCTGATCCCGATAGCCCTCGCTGCCGTGACCGTGTTGGTAGTGATCCAGCTCATCCGCGCGCGCTAGGGGGCGCCATCGCCGCGCGCTAATCGCGCTGGAGCATCTCCACGTCGAAGCGGCGCTCGCTGCCGTTGCGCAGCCGCGCGATGTTGTCGGCGTGGGCGATCCACACGAGCGCCGGCCCGATGATCGCGTAAGCGGCGAACTCAATGTCGATTGAGGCTCCACTCGTGGCGCGAGCGATCAGCGCCGCGGGGGCGAAGGCGAGCGCTGCGGCGAGCGAGCCGATCGAAACGATGCGCGTTCGCCAGATCAAGAGAAAGAAGAACGGTGCGGCGACGGCAACGGCGAGCGGTGCGATCGCGAGCGCGGTGCCGACCCCAGTGGCGATGCCGCGACCGCCCTTAAAGCCGACCCACACGGATCGCGTTGCGCCGATTACTGCGCAGAGGGCCGCGAGCGAGACGAGCAGGTCGTCACCACCGACCGCGCGCACGGCGACGATTGGTAGGAAGCCCTTCAGCACGTCTCCGGTCGAAACCACGACGGCGCGGCGTCGCCCGAGGGCGCGCAGGCTGTTGGTGCCGCCGAGTCGACCGGAGCCGATCGCGCGCGGATCTGGCCCGCCAGTGGCGCGGGCGACAAGGAGGCCGAAGGGGATGGATCCGGTGAGATAGGCGCCGAGCGTCGCAAGGAGGAGGTGGCTCGGCTGCATCGCGGCGTGAGGATACCGCGCCGCGCGCCTGCGGGGCGAAGGTGCGCGCGGCGCAGGATCGGGGCGTGCAGCGTAGGATTCTCGCCATGGCTGACTTTGACCTCCTGGTGCTCGGTGGCGGGACCGGTGGTTATGCGGCTGCGTTTCGCGCGGCGCAGCTCGGCAAGCGCGTCGCCCTCATCGAGAAGTCGAAGGTCGGCGGCACCTGCCTCCACTGGGGCTGCATCCCCGCCAAGGCGATGCTTGAGACGGGTGACCTGCTCGCAAAGATCGGCAAGGCGGCGGAGTTCGGAATCCGGCTAACGCCGACGGAGGGGGTCGACGCGTCGATAATCGGCACCCGACGCGACAAGATCGTTGCGCGCATGCACGCGGGTCTCAAGTCCCTCTTTAAGAAGAACGGCGTTGAGCTGATCGCAGGAATCGGCACCCTTGTGGGCGACGGGGCGATCGAGGTTGAGCTCGTCGACGAGGCGGGCGCTGCGACAGGGGTGCGCCGCCGCGTGAGCGCGACCGACATCATCGTTGCTAGCGGGTCGAGCGTGCGCCGCATCCCTGGCCTTGAGACTGACGGAACGTTGATCGTGAGCAGCGATGAGATCGTCACCGGCACCTTCGCACCGAAGCGCGTGATCGTGATCGGCGGCGGCGCCGTTGGCTGCGAGTTTGCCTCGTACTTCCGCGACCTTGGCGCCGAAACGACGATCGTCGAGATGCTCCCTGCGATCGTGCCGCTGGAGGACCGCGACTCCTCGAAGGAGCTCACGCGCGCCTTTACAAAGCGCGGCATTGCGATTCACGTTGCCCACCGCATCGCTGAAGGATCCCTTCAGCGCGAAGCTACAAGCGTGCGCCTGGCGATCGAGCCGATCCCTGTCGATGGTGCCGCGGTCGATCCGAACACCAAGATCAACCTTGAAGCCGATCTGCTTATCGTGGCCGCCGGCCGCGTGCCGAACAGCGGCGGCATCGGCCTCGATGCCACAGCTGCGGTCGTGGAGCGCGGTTTCATTAAGGTCGATGCGCAGATGCGCACCGCCGATCCGCACGTGTACGCCGTTGGCGACGTGATCGGCGGGCTGCAGCTCGCGCACGTGGCGGCGCACGAGGGGCTTATCGCTGCGCAGGCGATCGCTGGCGAGCCGATTCATGCAATGGAATATGCAAAGCAGCCGCGTGCCACCTACTGCCGCCCCGAGGTCGCCAGTGTCGGTTGGAGCAGCCAAGAGCTCGAGCGCGACGGCATCCCCTTCATTGCTGGGCAGGTGCCGTTCATGGCGATCGCCAAGGCGCACATCGGCGGCGACGCTGATGGCTTATGCAAGGTGCTCCGCCACGCCGAGAGTGGCGCGCTCCTCGGCGTGCACATGGTCGGGCCAAAGGTCACCGACTTGATCGCCGAGGCGAGCCTCGCTCTGGAGCTCGGTGCGACCGCAACGCAGCTCGGTGGCACCACCCATCCACACCCGACCCTCTCTGAGATCATCGGCGAGGCGGCGCTCGTATCGATTGGGCGCTCGGTGAACTTTTGATGCGCGAGCTGCCCATGCTCGGTGAGCCGGCACCAGCTACGGAGCGCCGCCACCCCGACTGGATTCGCTCAAAGGTTCCCGGTGGCGAGCGCTACCGCGATCTGAAGGTGCTGATGCGCGAGGCGAAGCTGAACACCGTGTGTGAAGAGGCGCGCTGCCCGAACATCGGCGAGTGTTGGGATCAGGGCACGGCAACGGTCATGATCCTCGGCGATACCTGCACCCGTGCCTGCGGCTTTTGTGCCGTAAAGACCGGACGCCCCGTTGGTCTCGACACCGACGAGCCGCGCCGCGTCGCCGAGTCACTCGCCTCGCTCGACCTTGATCATGTGGTGGTAACGAGCGTCGCCCGCGACGACCTTGCCGACGGCGGCGCAAGCATCTTCGCTGAGACGATTCGCGAGCTGCGTCGCCTTGCCCCTGGCACCGGCGTCGAGGTTCTGATTCCCGACTTCGACGGGCGCGAAGAGCCGCTCCTCGCCGTGATGGAGGCGGCCCCCGACATCCTTGACCACAACATTGAAACCGTGGAGCGGCTGCAGCGCCCGGTGCGCAAGCGCGCCCGCTACGACCGCTCGCTCGAGGTGATTCGACGGGCAAAGGAGATGGCGCAGCGCCTCGGTAATCCCGTGCATACCAAGAGCTCGATCATGGTCGGGCTCGGAGAGACGCGCGAGGAGCTGCTGCAGACCATCCGCGATCTGCGCGCCGTCGACTGCGACGTTCTGACGATCGGCCAGTACCTGCGACCGACGGGGGAGCACCTTCCGTTGGAGCGCTACTACACGCCCGACGAGTTCGCCGAGATGCGCGCCGAGGCGCTCGCGATCGGCTTCCGTCACGTGGAGTCGGGGCCGCTTGTGCGTAGCTCGTATCACGCCCGCGACCAAGTTCCTGAAGGCTCACCGGCGCTTCGCGGTCGCCGTTCCACACAGGGCTCCGCTCACGGGATCGCCAAGGCGACGGCGTGAGCCCCGCAGCTAAGCCACGCAAAGCCACCGCGCCACGCAAGTCCACTTCGCCGCGGAAGCCGGCGGCTAGCCGCGCCACCACCATTAGCCCCCAGATCCCGCTGGCCGAGCTGCACTGCCACCTCGGCGGCTCGGTGACACCGGCGATCATGTGGGGGATCGCCCACGCGCAGGGGATTCGACTCCCCTCCAAGGATTATTGGGCCTTCCGCAAGATGATCACCGCAGGATCGAAGCGCACGCGCAGCTTCAACGGCTACCTCGACCTCTTCCACTGGACGGAGCTTATTCAGTCCTCACCGCTCGCAGTTGAGCGATCAGTTTACGAGGTTGTGGCAGGCGCCTACCGCAAGAACCACATCACCACCATGGAGCTGCGCTTCAACCCGATGAAGCGCAATCGCGACGGCGAGCAGGATCTTGACCACATCATCGCCGCCGCGATTCGCGGCGCCGATCGGGCGGCGCTCGAGTATCCGGTGAAGCCTGGGATCATCCTGATCCTCGACCGTGAGTTCACCGTGCGGCAGAATGAGATCATCGTGGAGAAGGCGATCGACTGGGCGAGTCGTGGCATCGTCGGCGTCGACATCGCTGGTCGCGAGAGCGGCAGCTTCAAGGTCGCCGAGTACCGGCGCATGTTCCGCGCCGCGCGCAAGGCCGGGCTCGGCATCACCGTACATACAGGCGAATCGGGGCCAGTGAGCGAGATGCTCGAGGTGGTGAGGCAGCTCGAACCTGATCGTATCGGCCACGGCATCAAGGCGGCGACCGACGTGAAGACGATGAAGGAGCTCGCCGCCCGCAAGATCGTGTTGGAGATCTGCCCCACCTCGAACCTCATGACCCAGGTCGTAGGTGACTGGGAAGAGTTCCGCCAGATCTTCGCCCAGCTTCGCGCGCACAAGGTGCGCTACGCGATTGGCACCGATGGCCCGGAGATGTTGCAGACCTACATTCGCGACGAGCTCGCAGCGCTCGGCCGCCACGGGATCCTCTCGGTCGAGGAGCAGCAGATCGCCGCGGCAACCAGCATCAAGGCTTCGTTCGTGCGCGACGCCGCGTCGGCTGCCGTACCGCGCAGCGCAGGCGCCGCAGCCAAGGTGAGTCGCGACGAGGGTTAAACCATATCTGCCGCTCGCCACATAGCGCCGCGGCTACTTTCCGGCGGCCTCGTTAAGGGCGGCGCGAACCAGCACCTTGAACGCCTCATCGGTTGCGCCGTCGACAATGAGCACGTACGGCGAGGCGTCGACCACGAGCAGCGCATTGGGGCTGGTCACCCACTGCGTGGCACAGGCATCGACGCTTTCGCGTAGGCGCTGATACGCCTCGTCGTTTCTAAAGCGATAGGCGCGCGCGATGAGCGGGAGCGACTCAGCGCCGCCTGCAATGTGGAACGAGATCGCCATTGGGGCGAGGTGGTGATCATCACAGCCGGGGTCGCCGCTAACCACCCCAGAGACGGCGAGGTCCCGGTCCGCGAAGGTGCGCACGAGACCTGCAAAATCTGTGGGGCTTGCGCTCGGCTCGCCGCGGGCAGCGTCGAGTGCCGATCCGCACCCCACCAGGAGTGCCGCCGCCGCGATCCCGACCGCAAGGTGCCGTACTCGCTTCATGCTCCCACGGTAGCGCTCAGGAGCCCGTGGGACTTCTGGCGCCTGCGAGGCGGGGCGGCTATGATCTCGCCCTGGGCCATGAGCCCACCCTTCGGGGCGCATTCGTCTAGCGGCCTAGGACACTGCCCTCTCAAGGCAGAGATCACCGGTTCGAATCCGGTATGCGCTACCAGTTCCCGCACCTCCAAAAACGTATTGACGGGTCGCCCGCTACAGCCGCACAATCGTCGCGGGAAGCCTGTCCGTGGCGTGACGTCGAGGAGGACCTCGCCGCATATCTCATTAGGGAGGAGACGGCGATGCAGCCTCTTCGCAGTGCTTTTATGGCGTGTGCCCTGCTCCTCACGTGTAGCCTTGCTGCCCCAAGCGAAGCTCGAGCGGCCACCGCTGATGGCTTTACCTATACCGAGTCGGGTGGCAGCGCCACGGTCACCGGATGTGATGGTGCGTGTCCGACGAATCTGAGGATTCCCGCAACACTGGGTGGATATCCCGTCACGAGCATCG
>JBPCTG010000086.1:0-1050 GCA_051006395.1 Candidatus Limnocylindrus sp. | reverse complement strand
CGGCGAGTCGGTCATCGACGTCGTCTTCACGATGCAGCCCGTCTCCTTCTCGAATGGGGTGACCCAGTCATACACGGGATCGTTGGCGCCGCGCTCCGCGTAGCCTTCCCAGATGATCAGGTTGAGGGCGCCCTCGCCCTTGCCGATCTCCTTGAGTGCACCCTCGGGCGCTCCGCTGCTCGCGGTGCCCCCGCCGCATGCGGCGACGAGGAGAGCCACGGCGCTCGCGACTGCGAGGCTTCGAACTCGATTCATTACTCCTCCTTGTTGAGGGGGATTACCCCTCATTTACCCCCAGCGGATTCCCCGCCGAGTGTGCGCAGATTGTATCGCGAGATCGCTGGCCACGGAACGGGAATCTCAAGCCGGCAAGCTCCCACGCGGCTCACGCCAGGGGAAGCGCGGATATTCGTCGGTAAGGAGCATCACGTATGCAGTGATGCTGATCTGGTATCGCCAATACGATGCGCTGAACTCCCAGAGGCGGCGTGGATAGCGCCCGACCGCGATGATTGCTACCCACGCGAGCACGGTGGCCAACGCGACACCGATCGCCATCACGCCGAGAACGAAGTAGTGCGGAATCACCAAGAGAAACTTGAGAAGCAGCCCATTAAGGAGTCGTGATGAGCGACGCGGATACGCGAGGCGCAGCTCAACACTCCGCCGAGATGAGGGCTCACGCTTTGAGCCCCTTCTCGCGGACCGCGCTTGAGCTCTCAGGGCCATGGAGCCCTTGGATCGTGCTCGTGTTGCCATGATCCCTCCCAGCAATTGGCGAAATGCCACTTTTGCGATGGTCTCTCGCAATGAGCGTAGTATGAGGGCATGAAGAAGCTTGAGGGTAAGGTCGCAATCATCACTGGCGGCGCTCGAGGAATGGGCGAGGCCGACGCGGTCGCCCTGATCGGCGAAGGCGCGAAGGTCGTGATTTGCGACGTGCTCGATGAGCAGGGCATTGCGACTGGTGCGCGCATCGGCGCCACCTACAAGCATCTCGACGTGACGAGCGAGGGTGACTGGGCGCGCGTCGTCACCGAGACCGTGAGC
>JBPCTG010000085.1:0-2229 GCA_051006395.1 Candidatus Limnocylindrus sp. | reverse complement strand
CCCCTGCGTCGCGTAGTCGCTCCGCTGTTGCGCGCGCGCCGGCGCGATCGCCCACCGAAAGGCGCCGCGCGATCTCGCCGTCGACCGCAGGGGCGATGAGCAGGAGCGACCCAGGGTGCGCGCGCAGCCGCACATCGGCGCGCAACTGCTCGTGGAGCAGCGCGTGCGAGAGGCGCGAAACCCCCTTGCTCGCGCCAAGGTTTGCGGCGCTCAACAGGCGCGCGAGCGCGCGATAGCCGATCTCGTTCGTGGCGAGCAGGACGAGGCGCGGGCCGAGTTCGGCGTCGGCAACGCCGCGGCGATCGGCGTGGGGCACGAGCGCGTCGAGCGGTCGGCGCTGCCGCTCGGCGCGCGGTCGGTCGGGCATGCCATCGATCGCAGCGCTCGCGCGGTCGCGCGCCGGCGGGCGCGGCAGCGGCAGCACCACGCCGTCGCGATCGGGGACGGCGGGATCGGCCATCTCGAATTCCACGCCAAGAAGCGCCGGAACCCCAACGCGCTCCGCCGCGCGCACGAAGCGCACCGCCCCCGAGAGCGACCCCTCATCGACAAGGGCGATCCCGGCAAGTCCGAGCGCGACTGCGCGCTCCACGAGCGCCTCGGGGGTTGCCGTGGCGCGCAGAAAGCTGAACGCCGAGCGCGCATGCAGCTCGGCGTAGCGCGGCGCAGCGACGCGCGACTCAGTCAAAGACGCGCTCGATGAACCAGCCGCCGCCGATCAGGTCGCGGAAGATCAGCACCAACCATCCGGGGCCGATCACCTTCGCGTACTCGCGATCGATCGGCTGCGGCCACCAACGCTCGCTCACGCGCCAGCGCTCGACGATTGCGATCGGCGCAACGCTGCCGCCGATCTCCACGGCGGTCGGCGCGCCGTTCGCATCTTCGATCACGCGCACGCGCGTCGGCGGTCGCATCACCCGCGTCATAATTCGCATCGCCTCACGACTCGATCTCGGGATGGCTGCGCACGAAGCGCACGCGCCGCTCGTCGCGTGGATCGTCGGGATCGAGCAGCTCGCCGTGCAGCACGCGATCGGCGCCGTAGCGCACCGCGATCGCCGCGGTGCTCCAGGCGAGGCGGTCGCTGCGCGGCGAGCGCGCGCCGAGGAGCGTGAGCTGTTCGCCGGTTGCCGGGAGCACGTCGTCGAAGCGCAGCTGCGCGCTCACCACGCTGTCGGCATCGAGCGGTGCCGTGCGCGACGCCGCCGCAACCGCGCGCTCCAGTGCGGCGAGGAGGAGCCGCTCGATCTGCGTGCGGTCGGCGGTGGGGAGCGGCAGGCGCGCAACGGCGCGCAGCGGTGCACCGCGCTCGCGCGCAAGGTGCAGTCGCGCCACGCCGACCGCCGCGCCGTCGCGCTGCACGCGCGCGAGGAGCGCGTCGAGCATGCGCCGCAGCGGAAAGCGGAACTCCTCGAGCGCGCCAAGCGGCAGGTCAAACCCCTCGCGCGCGAGGAGGCGTCGCGGCAGCGGCACGGGGGCGATCGCCTGCACGTCGGCGCCGCGGGCGAGCGGCACGAGGATCTCGGCGATCGGCCCGATCCGTGCGGCGAGGTCGGCCACGTGCAGGCGGGCGACCGCCCCGATCGTGCGCACCCCAAGGAGCGTGCAGCGCTCGACCGCCGCGGCGAGCTCCTCGGCGGGGCGGTCGGTGGCGGCCAAGAGGAGCCGATCGACAGGGAGCGGCGCGAGCGTCGCCGCCTCGGCGCCGTGCGGCACGATCACCGGCCCCGCCCCCGCGGCAGCCCCCGCGACAGCACCCTCGGCGACCACCGCCGCAACGAGGCGACTGCTCGCGATCGCCACCAGCGGTAGTGCGCGCAGGTGCGCTGAAGCGATGCGCAGCGCTGCAGCGGCGACCGCGCGCTCGTCGCCGTTGCGCGCGGCGAGTCCGTCGATCCCCACCTCCACGCAGTGCGCGTTCCCCGCAACGAGCGGCGAGAGGCGACCGAGGGCGTGACGCGCGGCGCGAACCTGCTCGGCGCCGCGCGCACCGGTTACGCCTGGCCAGCAGAGATGCAGGGTGCGCACAGAACCTCCGTCGTCGCTACGCGCCCGATCCGTTGCTCCTCGTGTGCGCTCGTTGCGTCGTAGAGCGACCAGCGCAGCGAGCTCCCCGCGCGCGGCCCTGAGTCGAGCGCGATCTGCACCGTGCGACCGATCACCGCTTGACCGGCAACGATCCATGCGAGCGTTGCGCAGGTGAGCGAAAGATCCGCAGCACCCTGC
>JBPCTG010000084.1:0-13387 GCA_051006395.1 Candidatus Limnocylindrus sp. | reverse complement strand
TTCTTCCGTATCTATGCGAGTGAGGTCGAGCGCAACAAGGGCTACCGCCACCCGATGGGGAACCTCGGCGATGCCAAGGTAGAGACGCTCACCGTCTTGAAGCCGTACGGCGTATGGGCGGTGATCAGCCCCTTCAACTTCCCGTTCGCGCTCATGGGCGGGCCGGTCGGCGGTGCACTCGTTGCCGGCAACACGGTCGTGCTGAAGCCGTCGTCGGATGCGCCGCTCTCGGCGGTGCTGCTGGCGCGCGCCATCAAGGATGCGGGGATCCCCGACGGTGTGTTCAACATGGTTATGGGGCCTGGCGACAGCGTTGGCGCGGAGTTGCAGGAGAGCCCCGACGTCGCTGGAATTACCTTCACCGGTTCGTCCGAAGTTGGGATGCAAGTCTTCCGATCGTTCGCCAAGAGCTACCCGAAGCCGGTCATCGTTGAGATGGGCGGCAAGAACCCGACGATCATCTCCAAGCATGCTGACCTCGAAAAGGCGGCCGAAGGAGTGATGCGCTCGGCGTTCGGTCTCGGCGGCCAGAAGTGCTCGGCGAACAGTCGCGTCTACGTTGAGGGCTCTGTTCATGACGAGTTCGTCAAGCTGCTCGTTGAGAAGACGAAGACCATCAAGATCGGCGACCCGACGGTGCGCGGTGTATTCCTTGGCCCCGTCATCAACCAGCGCTCAGTCGACACCTACCTCGCCGCCTCCAGTGAGGCGAAGCGCGACGGTAAGGTTGAGACTGGCGGCGAGCGACTCTCCGACGGCGAACTTGCGAAGGGCTTCTACGTTGCGCCGACAGTGGTCACGGGTCTTGCGCCGACGCATCGACTCTTCAAGGACGAGCTCTTCGTTCCATTCGTTGTGGTGACGAAGGTCGGCTCGTTCGAAGAGGGGATCAAGCTTGCGAACGAGAGCGAGTACGCGCTCACGGCGGGCTGCTTCACTGAAGACGAGAGGGAGATTCGCACCTTCCTCGACACGATCGACGGTGGCGTCATCTACGTGAACCGCCGCGCCGGTTCGACGACCGGCGCCTGGCCGATGGTCCAACCGTTCGGCGGGTGGAAGAAGTCGGGGACGACCGGCAAGTCCGGTGGCGGCCTTTACTACGTGCAGCAGTACCTGCGGGAGCAGAGCCAGACGATCGTGCGCTAGGCACGAGAGGGGTTACGAGGGGCGCACCCCCTCATATACACTCCGTATACGTCGTATTCACATAAGGAGGCTCCGATGACCGTCGCCGACAAGCCGCTCGCCTGGCCAACGACCCTGCCGCACCTCGTCACCGAGGTCCCCGGGCCGAAGGCGCTTGCGCAGGTGGCTGCCGATCAGGCGGTCGTCTCCGGAAGCCTTCCGCGTGCGTATCCGTTTGCGCCGGTGCGCGGCTTCGGCATGGGCGTCGAGGACCAGGACGGCAACGTCTTCCTCGACTTCTGCGCCGGCATCGCCGTGAACTCCACCGGACACTGCCACCCACGCGTCGTCGACGCGATCGTGCAGCAGGCGCAGCGCCTTCTTCACTACAGCGCCTCCGACTTTTACGAGCAGCGCTATCAGGAGCTCGCGACGGCGCTCGCCGCCACCGCGCCGTGGAGCGGTCCGTCAAAGGTGCTGTTGCAGAACTCGGGCACCGAGGCGGTCGAGGCGTCGATCAAGCTCGCCCGATACATGAGCGGTCGACAGTGGATCGTCGGCTTCGTCGGCGGCTTCCACGGTCGCACCCTCGGCGCGCTGACGCTGACCAACTCCAAGGCGAAGTACCACGCGCACTTCGGACCGCTCGCCCCTGGCTTCTTGCACGTGCCGTTCGGCAGCGATGGCCTCGACGAGCTCGAAGAGCGCATCATCGCGCGCACGATCCCTGGCGACGAGATCGCCGCGTTCGTGGTCGAGCCGGTGCAGGGCGAGGGCGGCTACGTGGTACCTGACAAAGATTTCTTCCCGCGCCTGAAGGCGATCGCCGACAAGTACTGCATCGCCATCGTCGTCGATGAGGTGCAGTCCGGCGTTGGGCGCACCGGCAAGATGTGGGCGATCGAGCACTTCGGTATCGAGCCCGACATCATTGCGACCGCGAAGGGGCTCGGCTCCGGCATGCCGATCGGCGCCGTGATCGCCAAGGAGCACTGGATGCGCTGGAAGCCCGGCTCACACGGATCGACGTTCGGCGGCAACCCCGTCGCCGCGGCCGCCGCGATCGCGACGCTCGAGGTGATCCGCGACGAGAAGTTGATGGAGAACGCCATGGCACGCGGCAAGGAGGCGGTCGATGGGCTGCGCGCCGCGCTCAATGGCAACAACATCGTCACGGACATTCGAGGCATCGGCCTGATGATCGGCGTCGACTTCACTGACTCCGACACCGCAGCCGACGTCGAGGTCGAGGCATTCAAGCGCGGACTGTTGGTTCTCACCTGCGGCGATCGTGGAGTGCGCATGAGCCCGCCGCTCGTGGTCAACGCCGAAGAGATCAAGACGGCGGTCCGCATCTTCGCCGAGGCTGCAGCGGCCGTCGCCGCGCGGCGCTAGACCTGACCGCGGAGCGCGGAGTGTCCGGAGCGACCGGATCCAAGCTCCACACCATGCGCGATGCGATCGCAGCGCATGTGCACGACGGTGACACGGTCGCAATCGAAGGGTTCACCCATTGCATCTCGTTTGCGGCCGGCCACGAGATCATTCGACAGAAGCGTCGGAACCTGACGCTCGCACGCATGACCCCCGACCTGATCTACGACCAGATGGTCGCCGCGGGATGCGCAAAGAAGTTGATCTTCAGCTGGCTCGGCAATCCAGGCGTCGGTTCGCTCCACGCCATTCGTCGCCGCACCGAGCCGTCGGCGCTCGCCCCAGGCGAGTCGCTGCTGGAGATCGAGGAGTACAGCCATCACGGCATGGTTGGTCGCTACGTTGCCGGCGCGCATCGGCTGCCGTTCTATCCGCTCCGCTCGTACTCGGAGAGCGACCTGCCCGCGGCGAACCCGCTCATTCGTCAGGTGGAGAGCCCATACGGAGACGGAAAGATCTGGGCGGTGCCGCCGCTCAACCCCGACGTTGCGATCATCCACGCACAACGCGCCGACACGGAGGGGAACGTGCAGATGTGGGGCCTCCTTGGCTGCCAGAAAGAGGCGGCGTTTGCGGCGAAGCGAGTGATCGCTGTTGTCGAAGAGATCGTGACGACCGAAACGATCCGCGCCGATCCGAATCGCACGATCGTCCCTGGCCTCATCGTGAGCGCCGTCGTACATGAGCCATTCGGCGCTCACCCGTCGTACGTGCAGGGCGCCTACGACCGCGACAACGCCTTCTACCGCGAGTGGGATGCGATCAGCCGCGAGGCCGCCGCAACCGACGAGTGGCTGCGCGAGTGGGTTTATGAGGTGCCGGATCGTGCCGCCTACATTGCAAAGATGGATGCCGCGCGACTGCGCGCGCTCCGTCCGACCCCCGCGCCGTCGGGATCCGTTGACTACGGGGAATACCGATGAGCCCGCTGAAGGGGTCAGAGGCGACGCCGAACGAGCTGATGGTCGTCGCCGCGGCACGCGCCCTGGAGGGGCGCCGCGTCTGCTTTGTCGGGGTCGGCCTGCCGAACATTGCCGTGAACCTTGCCAAGCGCACGGTCGCCCCGCAGATGGAGCTTGTCTACGAAGCTGGCGTCTTCGGCGCGAGCCCGGCACGGCTGCCGCTCTCGATCGGCGACCCGACGATCGTCACCGGCTCAACGGCGACCGTCTCGATGCACGACCTCTTCGGCCTCTACCTCCAGGGGGGTCGAATCGACGTCGGCTTCCTTGGCGGCGCCCAGATCGATCGCTTCGGCAACCTGAACACCACGGTGATTGGCGACTACGCTGCGCCGAAGACGCGACTCCCTGGATCTGGTGGCGCCTGCGAGATTGCAATCAACGCGAAAGAGATCATGGTGATCATGCGCCAGAGCAAGCGCAGCTTCGTGGAGAGGCTCGACTTCCGCACCTCGCCCGGTCATCTCGATGGCGCGGCGCACGCCGAGCGGGTGCGTCACGACGAGGGGTGGTTGAGCGCCGGACCGACCGTGGTCGTCACCGACCTCGCTGTCTACGACTTCGACGCCGATGGCGAGATGACGCTCCGCACCCTGCACCCTGGCGCGACGCTCGACGCGGTGCGCGAGAGCATTGGCTGGAAGATCCGCATCCCAACCGGTGACGTGCCGACCACCCCGCCGCCGAGCGCCGAAGAGCTGCGGCTCATTCGCGAAGAGCTCGATCCGACTGGTGCCTACGTATGAGCTGCATGCTGAATCGCATGGTTCAGTCGCATGGCTGAGAAGGCTGGCGCGTCGATCTTCAGCCGCGGTGGCACTGCACTGCCGCGCGCGGTGAGCGGTGATGGCGCCTGGATTACGGACGCAACGGGACGACGCTACCTCGATGCCGCAGGCGGCGCGATCGTCGTTGGGATTGGTCATGGGCGCGGTGTGGTTGCAGCTGCCGCCGCCGAACAGATGGGGCGCATCGCCTACGCCCATGGGAGCGCCTTCACTGCGGACGCGCTCGAGGCGTGGGTCGCAGAGCTCGGCCCGATCCTTCCGATGCAGAACCCCTCGATCTACCCAGTCTCCGGCGGCTCAGAGGCGGCAGAGACGGCGCTGAAGATGGTGCGCGCGTACTGGCTCGCGCAGGGGGAGCCGGATCGCACCGTCGTCGTGAGTCGTTGGGGGAGTTATCACGGCAACACGCTCGGCGCGCTCGACCTTTCAGGGCGACGCGGGCTGCGCAAGCCGTACGAGCCGTGGCTCGGTCGCTTCGAGCATGTGTCGGCGGCGTATCCGTATCGCGCCGGGCTCCCCGACGCCGACGCGATCGGCAGCGGCGCCGAAGCGGTCGCAGAACTCGACGCGCTCCTCGCACGCGTTGGGCCGGGGCGCATCGCCGCGTTCGTCGCCGAGCCGATCGTGGGTGCAACGCTCGCCGCCGCGGTTCCGCCTGATGACTACTGGCCGGCGGTAAGAGCCTGGTGCGCTCGCAACAAGGTCCTCTTCGTCGCCGACGAGGTGATGACCGGATTCGGTCGCACCGGCACCTGGTTCGGCGTGAACCACTGGAACGTGACTCCCGACCTGCTCATCGCGGCGAAGGGGGCGACGAGCGGCTACTGGCCGTTTGGCTTTGTGGCCGCCGCGCAGCACGTTGCCGATCCGCTCGTCGCCTCAGGGTTCGTGCACGGCTTCACCTACAGCCACTCGATTCCAGGCGCGGCGGTGGCGCGCGCGGTGCTCACCATCCTTCGCGAAGAACGACTCGTGGAGGCCGCGGATACGCGCGGCGCGCAGTTGCGAGCAGCACTTGATGAGGCGCTCTCCGACGAGCCGTGGGTCGGCGAGGTGCGTGGGCGCGGGCTGCTCATCGGCATCGAGCTCGTGGCGGATCGCGGCAGCAAGGCGCCGCATCCGCGGAGTGCGCGCGTTACCGAGCGTATCCTCACCGCCGCAAAGGGTCAGGAGGGAGACGGGCTCCTTCTGTACAGCGCCACCGCGCAGGCGAACGGAACGGATGGCGATCAACTTGTGATCGGTCCACCGTTCGTGATTGGCGACGCAGAGATTGAACGGATAGCTCGCGGCACCGCCGCGGCAATCCGCTCCGTACGTGAGGGCTGAGCCCGGTCGAGCGCGAGTAGGTCGAGCGCGGAGTTAAGCGACGATCTCGAGCGAGATCGCGACGTTGCCGGCGAGCGCCGAGGAGATCGGGCAGCCACCCTTTGCCCCTTCGGCGATCTCAGCGAACTTTGCCGCATCAAGCCCCGGAACAACGCCCTTCAACTTCAGCTTTGACGAGGTGACGCGCCAGCCGGCCTCGACCTTTTCGAAAGCGATCGTTGCGGAGACGTCGAGTCGCTCGGCAGGAGTGGTGTTGCGCGCAAGTGCGCCGGAGAGCGCCATGGCGAAACAGGCGGCGTGCGCCGCAGCGAGGAGCTCCTCAGGCGAGGTGACCCCTTCGTGTGCCTCAGAGCGACGTGGCCAGCTGACGGGGAGAGCGCCGATCGCGCCGCTCTCAACGTTGGTGATTGTGCCGCTCCCTTCGAGCAGCGTTCCGTTCCAGGTTGCCGAAGCCGTTCGCGTCGTCATTGTTCACGCTCCTTAATATGCGTCTCTCTCCGCTGCGTCATCGGCGGGTATCCGCGATACTAGCGGGGATGGCGCCGATCCTGGTCGCCGCACCAACGAATAACGAAGGAGCGCCCTGATGTTCTTCCTCACAAAGCTCGCCGTCGCGAAGCGCAGCGTGACGATCCTTGTCGCCCTCGCCCTCTTCGGCGGCGGCGTAGCGAGCTGGGGGAGCCTCAAGCAGGAGCTGCTTCCGAACATCGACTTCCCGATCGTCACGGTGATCGCCCCGTACCCGGGCGCCGGCACCGCCGACGTTGCCGAACAGGTCGCAGCTCCGATCGAGGCGGCGGTCTCTGGCGTCTCGGGAATTGAATCGCTCCGCTCCGTGTCGACGACCGGCCTCGGCTTTGTCTCGGCGCAGTTCGCCTACGGAAGCGACGTGAAGGAGATCTTGCGCCAGGTTGAGGCTGGGATCGCTGCGGCAAAACTTCCGTCGGGGGTCACCCCGGTGGTGCGCAACTACAACATCAACTCCGCCGCGGTGGTGATCGCGACGATCAGCCCGAAGGGCGACACGACGCTCGACGAGCTCGCCACCCTCGCTGGCGACGAGCTCCTGCCAAACCTTCGCGCCGTAACCGGTGTCGCCTCGGCCGACCTTTCGGGCGGCGTCGAGCGCCAGGCGTATATCCAGCTCGATGCGACAAAGCTCGCCGCGAGCGGCGTGAGCATGAGCCAGGTCCAGCAGATTATCCAGGCGAATAACCTCACCTTCCCGGCGGGGCAGCTCCCCATTGGCGGAGCGCTCGTGCCGGTCTCTGCCACCGGGCGCTTCACGACACTCGACCAGCTGAAGGGACTCATCGTTGGTGCGAGCGTCGGCGTAGGCGGCGTCCGCCAGCCGGTGCTCCTGGGCCAAGTTGGGACCATCTCAGTCGCCGAGGTGCACACCTCCGGCTGGTCTGAGACAAATGGCAAGCCAGGCCTTTCGGTGAGCGTGTCGAAGTCTGCTGAGGCGAACACTGTCACGACCGCGCAAGGCGCGATCGCCGCAATTGATGACTTCAAGGAGGCGCACCCAGGGAAGGTTGAGACCTCAATTGTCACGAACTCTTCAACCTTCATCATTGATTCCATCAATTCGCTGCTGCGCGAGGGCGGACTCGGCGCCGCGTTCGCCGTGCTCGTGATCTTCCTCTTCCTCCTGAACCTTCGCTCCACGGTCGTCGCGGCGGTGAGCATTCCGCTCAGCCTCCTCGCCGCGATCATCTCGATGTCGGTATCGGGGATCACCATCAACATCATGACCCTCGGTGGCCTAGCGGTTGCCGTCGGCCGCGTCGTCGACGACTCGATCGTTGTGCTCGAGAACATCTATCGCCACCGCAGCCAGGGGGAGCCGATCGGCGATGCGGTGCTGAACGGCACGCGCGAGGTCGCCTCGGCGATCACCAGCTCGACGATCACCACGATCGCAGTCTTCTTGCCGCTCGGCGTGGTCGGTGGCCTGATCAGCCAATTCTTCCTTCCGTTCGCACTCACCGTTACGTATGCGTTGCTCGCATCGCTCATCGTGGCGCTCACGGTGATCCCGGTCCTGGCCTACTTCCTCGTTCAGGTGAAGGGGGCGAGCGCCAAGATTCCTTATGCCGTCGAAGGCGCGGGCGAAGAGGTCTCCATCTGGGGGCGCCTCTACCTTCCAGTGCTTGGAACTGCGCTGCGCAACCGCGCGACGAAGTTCGTCACCTTGGCGATCGCCGCATCGCTCTTCGTCGGCGCAACCTCGCTCGTTGGCCAGATCCCTACACAGTTCTTGAACAGTGGCAGCGAAAAGGTACTCACCGTCACGGTGAACCCTCCACAGGGAACCTCCACCGCGGTCGTGCTCGATCGCAGCCGGGAGGCCTATGCGCTACTTGATAGCGACGCGCAGGTGCAGCTTGTCACTACATCGATCCCCGGTGAGAACGCGACCGGATCGCAGACACTTACCGCCGCGATCACTGGGCGTGCGCCAAATGCTGCGCGCATGACGGTGATCCTCGATCCGGAGACCGATCTGACCGCGGCGAAGGGGCGAATCCTGAGCCTCCTCGCGCCGGTCGGTGCCGATGGATGGACGGTGACCGTCGAGGAGATTGGCTTCAGCGCCGGCTCAAATGCGATCTCCGTGATCATTACCGGAACCAGCACCAACGACGTTGCTGCAGCCTCCGACGCGATCGTCGCCAAGCTCTCCGAGAACGGCGACCTGGTGAACGTAAAGAGCGACCTGGTGAAGGCTGGTCGACAGGTCGAGGTGACCGTCGACGCCTCCAAGGCCGCCGCCGTCGGGCTCTCTGCAGCGCAGGTCGCGGGCGAGGTGCGCAACCTGCTCGTCGGCTCCGAGATTGGCCAGATGGAGGTCGCGGGAGAGAAGCTCAACATCTCGATGAAGATCGACTCGTCGCTCATAGCCGATGTCGCCGCGCTCAGCGCGTACCAAGTCGGCGCCGCGCGAGTGCCGCTCGCCGCGATCGCAACCGTGCGAGAGATTTCGGTCCCGTCCAGCATCACGCGCATTGACCAGTCGCTCGCCGCCAACGTGACCGGCGAGATCTCGAGCCCCGACACCGGTGCCGTAAACACGGCGGTGAAGGATGCGGTCCAGAGCCTGAAGGACGGCGGAAAGCTCAGCGCGGTGAACGTGCGACTTGCTGGCGTGACCGAACAGCAGAACGATTCGTTCGCCGGACTCTTCACCGCGATGGCGGTGGCGATCCTGCTCGTATATCTCACGATGGTGGTCGTATTCAACTCGCTCGTCGACCCGCTCGTGATCATGTTCAGCCTGCCGTTGGCGGTGATCGGCGCCTTCCCGGCGCTCCTGCTCACCAATCGCCCGATCGGCATCTCGGCGCTGATCGGCTTCCTGATGCTCATCGGCATCGTCGTGACGAACGCCATCGTGCTCTTGGATCGCGTCGAGCAGCTGCGCCACGAAGGGGTAGCGACGCGCGAGGCGCTGCTTCGCGCGGGGGCCACGCGCGTGCGCCCGATCCTCATGACGGCAGTTGCAACGATCCTTGCACTCTTGCCGCTCGCGGCGGGGCCGAGTGAGGGGTCGATCATCGCCGCGGAGCTCGGGACCGTCGTCATTGGCGGCCTCCTCTCCTCGACGCTGCTGACACTCCTCGTGGTGCCGGTCGTATACAGCCTCATCGACGGTCTGAAGGGGAGACTTCGCCGCTCGGCCGCTTAATCCTGATAAGATCAGTCAGGATTCAGCGCCACGCGGAGGCGCCCCCGAGCGCAGAGGAGGGCCTATGACGATCGCCAAGCCGGTAGTCACCGACGAGCGGGAGCAGTACGCCTTCCACGACGAGATCACCTACCTGCGCGAGACGAAGGCTGGCCTCACCGAGGAGACGGTCCGCGAGATCTCAGCGACCAAGGATGAGCCCGCTTGGATGCTCGAGTACCGCCTTCGCGCCTTCAAGCACTTCGAGGCGCGCGCCATGCCGCACTGGGGCGGCGACCTGACAAAGCTCGATTTCTCGAAGATCGTCTACTACCGCAAGCCCTCGGAGCGCGAAGAGAAGTCGTGGGACGACGTTCCCGACCAGATCAAGAAGACGTTCGAGCGACTCGGCATCCCAGAGGCGGAGCGCAAGTTCCTCTCGGGCGTCGGCGCACAGTACGACTCCGAGGTCGTCTATCACTCCGTTCGCGAGGATCTGCAGAAGCTCGGCGTGGTCTTCATGGGCACCGACCAGGGAATGAAGGAGTACCCGGAGATCTTCAAGAAGTACTTCGGCACCGTCGTCCCAGCAGAGGACAACAAGTTTGCCGCGCTCAACTCGGCGGTCTGGTCGGGCGGATCATTTGTGTATGTGCCGAAGGGGGTCGACGTTCCGCTTCCACTTCAGGCCTACTTCCGCATTAACGGTCAGAACACCGGACAGTTCGAGCGCACCCTGATCGTTGTCGACGAGGGGGCGAGCCTCCACTACATCGAAGGCTGCACCGCGCCCAACTGGGCGACCGATTCGCTGCACGTTGCGGTGGTCGAGGTGATTGCACTCCCTGGCGCCAAGGTGCGCTACACCACCATCCAGAACTGGTCGAACGACGTCTACAACCTCGTCACCAAGCGCGCCCATGCGCATGCCGGTTCCACGGTCGAGTGGATCGATGCGAACACTGGCGCGCAGCTGACCATGAAGTACCCAGGCATCTACCTGCTCGGCGAGAAGGCTCACGCCGAGATCGTCTCGGTGGCCGTGGCCTCGAAGGGGCAGCATCAGGACACCGGCGCCAAGGCGGTCCACCTTGCACCAAACACCACGAGCCGCATCGTCGGCAAGTCTGTGAGCAAGGATGGCGGTGTCTCCACCTATCGCGGCACCGTAAAGGTCGCCCCTGGTGCCACCGGCGTGACGACGAGCGTTCGCTGCGACGCGCTGATCCTCGACGAGGGGAGTCGCTCTGAGACCTATCCGTACATCGACATTCAAGAGGACGACACCTCGATGAGCCACGAGGCCACAGTCGGCCGCGTCTCCGACGACCAGATCTTCTACCTAATGAGCCGCGGGATGACCGAGAACGAGGCGACGAATCTGATCGTTCAGGGCTTCCTTGAGGTCTTCACCAAGGAGCTACCGATGGAGTACGCCTTGGAGTTCAACCGCTTGATTCGCCTCGAGATGGAGGGAGCGCTGGGGTGAGCCTCGCCCCCACAGCCCCAACCAGCGCCGCGGCGCCACTTCGTGCGCTCGCCGACCTTCCAATCGACTGGGCAACGGAGTCCACAGTCGCCGAACTTGTTGCGGCAGCTGGCGGCGGTGCAGCTGAGCGCAGCGTTGCCCTCGCCGCATTTCGCGCCCTGCCGACCGAGGCGAATCTCCTCTTCACTGGTTACGTCGACCTTCGCGCCGCCGAGCTCGACGGAGCAAAGCCCGCAGCGCTAAAGCCTGCGATCGGCGAACTTCCCGCGAGCGCGCTGCCGAGTGGTGCAGCAGCGGTGATTGAGGTGAGCGCGCGTGGCGTGGCCGCACACATCGGTGCTGCCGCACAGGCGGCGGGGCTCGCGATCACGACCATGCCCGCAGCCATGCCGCTCGCGGGCGTTGGCGAAGATCGCATGAGCGCGCTCATCGGCGCACTTTGGAACGTTGGCGTGCGGATCGGTCTCGCGTCAGGCTCAATTGATGCGCCAGTCATCGTGCGCTTCGTCGCTCCGGCGGCGGGTGGGTCGCTCCTCGCACGAACTGCGATCGATCTCGGCCCGAGCGCGCACCTCTCCGTCGTCGAGGAGATCGGCGGCGCCGTCGCTGCGCCTGGCCCAGCCCGAGCGCTTCTCGCCGCAACGAGCGAGGTGAGCCTCGCTGCGAACGCACGCCTCGACCTCTCGTCGATCCAGCAGCTCCCAGAAGACTGCGCCTACTTCGTGGCCCGCCGTCACGAGTTCGGCGCCGGGGCCGAGATGCACCTGGCGGCCGCCCAGATCGGCGCGCGACTCGTGCGCGGTCGCATTGACCACCACCTCGCCGGCGACGGTGCAGCGATTCGGCAGGTCGAAGTGGTCTTCGGCTCGGGTGATCAGTTGCACGATCTCACCACCTACAGCCTGCACACCGGCGAGAAGACGATTGGCGACCTGCTCGCCAAGGGGGTCTTCGGCGGCAAGTCGCGCGGCTTCGTGAAGGGGGTCACGACGATCCCACGCAGCGGTCGCGGCACGAACTCCTACCTCGGCGAGTTTGGGATGCTGCTCTCGAAGACGGCGCGTAGCGTCGCCATCCCGTCGCTCTGGATCGATCAGCCGAATTGCGAGCGCGTGGCGCACGGGAGTTCAGTCGGCCCAATCGACGCGGCGCAGATTTTCTACTTGCGATCGCGCGGCTACACCGAGGCCGAGGCGCGTCGCGCCATCGTGATGGGTTTCCTCGAGCCGGTCGTTGCTGCGCTCCCGCTGGAAGATGAGGCCGATCGCCTGCGCGAGGCGCTCGCGGCGAAGCTCGAGACGGCGCTCGTCGAGCGATAGGCTCCGCGGCCATGGCAGCTGAGCGACTCTTCCCCGTCGCGGAACTTACCGCAGGCACGATGCGGCTCGTTTGGCCCGCTGGACGCGCGATCCTGGTGGTGAATGCTGGCGGCGCGATCCACGCCGTCGATGGCGTCTGCACCCATGAGTACTGCGAGCTCGACCGCGGATTTCTCTCTCCCGCAAGCGTTGCCACACCAACGCTCACCTGCCCGCTCCACCTCTCGCGCTTTGACCTTGGAACGGGGGAGGCGCTCGACCCACCCGCCGAGATTCCGCTCGGTGTGCACCGGGTGAGCGTTGACGCCGAAGGGTGGCTCCTCCTTCACGACGACTAGACTCGCGACAAGAAAGCCCGCGACCCCGAGGGTCGGCGCGCGCCAAGCCGCTACGATGCGTAGGATCGAGTCACCGACTTTGCCGTCGCGGCTCACTGACACAGCACCAACAGAAGAGCTGGAGGGTCGATGCAAGAGATCAAGGACCGCGCCGCCAGCCTCGCCGGTCTCGCACTCGAGCGCGATGCCATTTGGCTCTACGATCGACTCGCCGCCCTCGAGAAAGATCCTGCGCGCCGCGATGCGTTCACGAAGATCGCGACGAGCGAACGCCGCCACGCAGCTATCTGGGAGGCGAAGCTCGCCTCGCTCGGCGAAGCGGTACCAGCGCACCCACGCCCCTCTTGGCGCGTGCGCCAGATCGCCATCCTTGCTCGCATCTTCGGCACTCGCGCGGTGAGCGACATGGTGAAGGCGCTCGAGGGCTTTGAGGAGTCGGTCTACGGCGAGCATGCCGACGTTCCCGAGGTCGAGGAGATCGCCAAAGACGAGGCGAAGCACGCGGAAATCTGGCGTGACCTCGACGGCGGCCCCAACGCGAAGTCTGCACGCGCGACGATGAGTGCGCGCGAGCCGTGGCATCGCGCCGGCGGAAGCGGGACGCTCCGCGCATCGATCTTCGGTGTCTCAGATGGCCTCGTGAGCAACGCCGCTCTCGTGATGGGTATCGCAGGGGCAACGACCTCGACGCAAGGCGGCTTCGTCGTGCTCGCTGGAGCCGCAGGGCTACTCGCCGGTGCGTTCAGCATGGCGGCGGGGGAGTACGTTTCGATGCGCAGCCAGACCGAGCTGCTCGAGCGACAGATCGAACTGGAGCGCGCCGAACTCGAGGCGATGCCCGAAGAGGAAGAGGCGGAGATCGCCGCTCTCTATCGCCACCGCGGCTTTCCTGAGGCAGAGGCGCACACCATCGCAAGGCGGCTGATGGCA
>JBPCTG010000083.1:0-1126 GCA_051006395.1 Candidatus Limnocylindrus sp. | reverse complement strand
TTGCCCGCGACGGTGCGCTGCTCGGTGCCGCAGCGGCGTGGTCGGCGGGGATCGCAGCGAGTGCCGCGATCGCCGCGCGCGCCGACCTGCACCTCGACTTTGCGCGCGTGCGCTTCGCCGGGATCGACCTGCCCCCCAGAGTGAGCGCCGACCAAGAGCTCGCGCGCCAGGTGCGCGCGGGGATCCCTGCGCGCTACCCCGCGGGCGGCGCCGAGTTGGAGCGACGCGTTGCGAACGAGCTCGCGGCGATTGAGCGCACCGGGCTCGCCGAGTTCTTTCTTTTGTGCGCCGAGATCGTGCGCACCGCGCACGCTCGCGGGATTGCGGCGCAGGGGCGCGGGAGCGCCGGCGACTCGGTGATCGCCTACCTACTCGGCATCACCCGCGTGGATCCGATTCGCCACAACCTGATCTTCGAACGCTTCTTGAACGAGGGGCGCGAGTCGTACCCCGACGTCGACGTGGACTTCGCCTCGGATCGTCGCGACGAGGTGATCGACGCCCTGCTTGCGCGCTTCGGCCCGCGTCACGCTGCAATGGTCTGCACGTTCATCACCTATCGCGCGCGCTCCGCCGCGCGCGACGTGGGGCTCGCCCTCGGCCTCCCTGCGGCGCTCGTCGACGAGGCGGCGCGGCGCCTCGAGACCGGCGACCCCGCGAAGATCGGCGCCGACCTTGCCGCCGATCCGCGCTGGGGGCGCACCCTCGCACCGGCGGGGCGCGAGGGTGCGTGGGAGCGCTGGCTGCGCCTCTGCGCCGAGATCGATGGCCTGCCGCGTCACCGCTCCATGCACCCCGGGGGCGTGATCGCCACCGCCGAGCCGCTCGACGAACTCGCCCCCGTGGAGCGCTCCACCGACGGCAGGCGCGCGGTGCTGCAGTTCGACAAGCACGACATCGAGGCGCTGAAGCTCGTGAAACTCGACCTACTCGGCCTCGGCATGCTCACCGCCATCACCGACGCGCTCGCGCTCGTGCAGCGCGACCTTGGCGCGCGCCCCGACCTTGCGGCGCTCCCCGAAGAGACGCCCGAGGTCTGGCGCGCCATCGGCGCCGCCGACACGATCGGCGTCTTTCAGATCGAGAGCCGGGCGCAGCAGCAGTCGCTCCCGCGCACGAAGCCCGT
>JBPCTG010000082.1:0-2899 GCA_051006395.1 Candidatus Limnocylindrus sp. | reverse complement strand
CACCGCTGCGCGTGGCAGGAACTTACGGTGCAACTCAAAGCAGGCGCGCGCCCAAGGGTCGCCGTGTGAGTCGCCGCTCTCAAGGTGTGCGAGCTCGTGCAACGCCGTCCCCTTGTCATACGAGCAGAGAAACATCTCACCGGTCTCCGTCACCACCCAGCCGAAAGGGTGCGGCGGCTCGCGGCGCGTGCCGATGTGCTCGTGGATGCGAACCCAGCGAACCTCGAGGCGGCGCGCCTTCGCCGCCTTCGCGAGTAGCGCGAGTGTCGTGCGCCAGTACTCCCACCCTTCAGGGCGAAATCCGCGCATTGGGCGCACCTCGAACGGCAGGGCGAGCGCCCAGTCGGGGGCGTCGACCCAGCGACCGGCGATCTTGACGCGGCGGAGGCGGCTCATCGGTGCATCCTACGGGCGTCGGCGTATTCGCGGTGTATCTGCGGTGCAACTGCGCCACGCACGCAGTTGGTCGCCGGTAGTCGCTGTGAGTCGGCAGCCGAGCGAGCTAGCGCGCCGCGACCCGTCCGGCGGAGCGCACGCGGCGGAGGAACTCGCGCGTACGCGGGTCGCGCGGTGCACCGAAGACCCTCTTCGGCGTCCCCACCTCGACGATCTTTCCAGCGTCGAGGTAGCAGACGCGATCCGCCACCTCGCGCGCGAAGCTCATCTCGTGAGTGGCGATCAACATCGTCATGCCGCTCTTTGCCAAGGCCCGGAGCGCCTCGAGCACCTCGCCGACAAGGACCGGGTCGAGGGCGCTGGTGATCTCGTCGAGAAGGAGTACCTTTGGATCGGTGGCGAGGGCGCGCGCGATGGCGACGCGCTGCTGCTGACCGCCGGAGAGCTTGTCGGGGTAGGCGTCGGCCTTATCGGCGAGGCCGAGCGAGGTGAGGATCGCTCGACCGCGCGTTGCTGCGGCGATCGGCTCGTGGCCCAGTGCGATGCGCGGGGCGAGCGTCACGTTCTCAAGCACGGTGAGATGCGGGAAGAGGTTGAACCCCTGGAAGACGATGCCAAGCCCGCGGCGCGTCGCGTCAACGTTCGCGTCGGTCGCAGCAACGCGCTTACCGGAGAGCCGAATCGATCCGCCGTCGATCGGCTCGAGGAGGTCGGCACAGCGCAGCAGCGTCGACTTTCCTGAGCCAGATGCACCAATGAGGCAGACGACCTCGTGCTCTGCGAGCGCAAGATCGATGCCGTCGAGCACCATCGCCCCCGCATAGCGCTTCTTGATACCGCGCAGCTCGAGCGCCGGTGGGGCCTTGCGACGCGTAGTCATCAGCGCCCCTCCGCCTGCTGGGCGGCGCGGTCACGCGCGGCGAGTCGGTCGACGATGCGCGTCATCGGTAGGGTGATCACCAAGAAGATCAGCGCGGTCGCCGCGAGCGGCGTGAAGTTGAAGTTCGCCGACTTCAGGATCTGCGCCTGCCTGAAGGTGTCGACGACGCCGAGGATCGAGACGAGCGCCGTGTCCTTCTGCAGGCCGATGAAGTCGTTGAGGAGCGGCGGGATCACGCGGCGGAAGGCCTGTGGAATCACCACGTAGCGGAGTGCCTGCACGCGCGAGAGCCCAAGGGCGCGCGCCGCGCGCTCCTGTGATGGGTGGATCGATTCGATCCCGGCGCGGTACACCTCACTCACGTACGCGGAATAGATCAGCGTGAGGGTGACGAGCGCCCAGAAGAACGGCTCCTTCGGCACTCCAGGGAGCTGCAGTGCAGGGATGCCGAAGCCAAGGGCGTAGATCACGAGGATGCTCGGAACGCCACGGAAGAAGTCGACGTACGCCGTTGCCGCAAGGCGGAGCGGCGCGAGTGCTGGGCCAGGCGCCGACCGCGCGAGGGCGATCAGCAGGCCGAGCGGCAGGATCAGAATTTCGGAAAGCACAAAGAGCTGCACGTTGACCAGGAAGGCGCCAAGGACCTTCGGGAACGCCTCGCCGAAGTATCGAGCACTGAAGAATGCCTGTTGAACGATCGGCCATGCGGCCGATGAGCCGATTGCCGCTACGACGAGCGCCGCAACGGCGACGGTGCTGACGACGGCGACGAGGAGCCCTCTTCGGGCCAACCCCGCCGCCGTCATCGTTGCTCCGATCCCTACTTGATCACCGGCGCGCTGGACTTGCCCGCGATCCACTCCGTGAGCAGCGCGTCGAGCGTTCCATCGGCCTTGAGCGCGCTGATCGCCGCGCTCACGCATGAGGTGAGCGGCGAGCCCTTCTGAAGGACCGCGCCGAACTGCTCCGCACCATTGCCGGTGCCGTCGAGCTGCCCAACGATGATCCCGCCATCGAGCTGCGCATCGCGCATGTAAAAGGTGGTCGGAACGTCGGCGACCACGCCGTCAATCTGACCCGCCTGAAGCGCAGCAACTGCATCGTCCATCGTGTTGAAGACGGCCGGCTCCTGATCAGGCTTAATAACGTCGAGGATTGTCTGATAGCTCGTCGTCCCCTGCTGGGTGCCGAGCTTTGCCTTCTTGAGTTCGGCGACGCTGGTGGCCCCAGCGATTGGCGAGCCTTCAATCGTCACCACGCCCTGTGCAACGTCGTAGTAGCCGATGCTGAAGTCGACCGCCTGTGAGCGTTCAGCGGTGATCGACACTTGATTGAACAGCACGTCGAACGCCTTGTCGCCTGGCGCAAATGCCTGGTCGAACGGCGTGACGATCCAGGTCACCTCGCTCGCGGCGAAGCCGAGCTTAGCCGCGACGGCGTACGCCACGGCGCCCTCATACCCAGCCGCCTTCGACGGATCATTGTTGTAATCACCGGTCCAGACCATGGAGCCCTCGTTGCCACCCTGGAACCACGGGCTATACGCCGGGTTGTCGGTCGAGAGCGTGAGCATCCCCGGAGTCTTCAGGGCGAGCTTCTCCTTAACGCATGAGGCGTCGAGCG
>JBPCTG010000081.1:0-2210 GCA_051006395.1 Candidatus Limnocylindrus sp. | reverse complement strand
TGCCCCGCTCGCGGCGCTGCTCGCAAGCGGCGAAGGGGTGCGGCCAGACGTTGTGGTCGGGTATCGGGTTGATCGCGCCGACCCCTTTGTGCGCCGCCTCTACGCCCGAATCTATCGGTTCGCGCTGCGCCTCTTCTACAACCTGCAACTGCGCGATGTTGATTGCGCTGCGAAGATCTTCCACCGCGATGCGCTCATGGGTATTGCGATCGAGTCGAGCGGCGCGTTCTTCTCTGCAGAGCTGATGATCAAGCTCCGCGCCTGCAATGCGCGTGTCGTCGAGGTTGGTGTTCCGCACTACCCGCGGGCGGCGGGCGCCGCGACAGGGGCGCGACCATCGGTGGTGTTGCGTGCCGTACGCGACTTCTGGCGGCTACGGGTTGCGCTCTGGGTTAACAAGGGGGCTGGTCTTCGGCGAGGCGCGCCGCTGATCTAGCCGCGCGACGCTTGGTTGCGCAGCGTCACTTCGGCTGCTGGGCGTCGTCGTCGTCGAGCGAGTTGATGAAGTCGCGGAAGAGCGAGAGTTTCTCCTCTTCTGCCGCCTCGGGAACTATCCCTTCTGCGACGAGCAGGTCGTGCTCGACGAAGATTGGCGCGTCGGCGCGCAGGGCAAGCGCCACGGCGTCGCTCGGTCGCGCGTCGAGCTCTCGTTCGGCTCCGTCGGCGCCGGCGACAATCATCCGCGCGCGGAAGGTTTCGTCGCGCAGCTCCACGATGCGCACCTCGCGGAGTTGCGCGCCGAGCGCGTGGATCGCGCGCGTTGCCAGGTCGTGCGTGAGTGGCCGCTCCGGTCGAACTCCTTGCAAGTGATAGGCGATTGCGTTCGCCTCGTTTGGTCCAATGGGGATCGGAAGATAGCGCTCCTCGGCAGCGTCGCGCAGGAGCAACACGTGAGTGCCAGAGATCATCTGGATACGTACCCCTTCAACGAGCGCGCGTCGTAGGTCCATGGCGTGATGATCCCACGCCGATGCGATGTGCCCTCGCTGATGCTTCAGGCCTGAGGTGCGGGCTGACTAGGGGGCGGGCTTGATCGTTGGAAGGTCGATCACGGGTGGCGGGGTTGGCTCCGGGGTGGTGCCGCCGCCTGGGGTGATGGGGGTGCCGAGGACCGCGCTGCGAATTCGGCCCTGCTCTGCCCAGACGAGGGTCGGTGCGCCGCCGTCGGCGGCTGGGACGATGTACGCGCCGAGCATTTTTCCGACCGTCGGAGTTGCGGCGAGGCGGTACTGCCCAAGCACCTCGCCGTCTGGCCCCTTGCTCAACGCGATCACTCGCGCGTTTGCGACGTCGAGCGCGTAGATGATCCCGGTGCGGCTCTCGCCCGACGAGGTGATGAGCGTGTAGTTCGGCGCTGGTCGCAGCACTCCGTCACCAGGATCGGCGGGGGTCCAGTCGTCGAGCGCGCCGCCCGCGTAGCGACGCAACGCGCCGCCTTGGGTGAGATACAGATCACCGTCGACAACGATGCCGTCGACGTTGCCGAGGCTGGTCGGCGAAATGAAGTATCCGGTTGGCGCCGCGGGATAGCCTGTGCCATCTGGTGCTGGCTGGTAGCGCAGCACCTGCCGTGACGATGGGTCGACGACATAGAGTCGATAGAGCCCTGTCCCTTGGTCTGCAGCGAACCCCACGATCGCGCGGATGTCGGTGCCCCATCCTTGGCCGTCGCGCACGCGCACCTTCACCAGGCTGCCGCGCCCGCTCGTGTCTGCCGGACGCCAGCGCCACAGGTTTGACGATGCGTCAAAGATCATGATGTCGATGCCTGCGGAGGTGATGATCTGCGCGCGCGCCGTGCGCGCGCCTGAGAGGTCAAACCCCGGCTGATAGATCACCGTCGCTTTACCGCTCGCGGTATCGACGCGATAAACCGCGCCCGACCCACCATCAATCACGTACGGCAGCCCGTCGGGGCCGCGAACGATCCCTTTCAGCTCGATCGCCGAGGAGCCGGAGAAATCTGCGATCTCCGCGACCTGCACGTCGGAGACGAGGAAAAGTTCATCGAGGACTGGGGTCACCCTTGCGCGGAGCGCGTTGACCCCCGCTGGATCAATCGTTGCTGCGTCGGCGTCGCGCAGATTTTCCAGCGCGCCGACGAGTAAGGTTCGCGCTCGTTCGGGGTCGTTGATCACAAGCTGTGCGGTCGGGTCGAGCGCTTCGTCGATCGCCTGCGTCGCGCTCTCGATTGCGGTGCGGGCGCGTGA
>JBPCTG010000080.1:0-23202 GCA_051006395.1 Candidatus Limnocylindrus sp. | reverse complement strand
GCCATCGGCTGGCGGGACCTCCTCGATGAGCCTGGCTGCGGGCATAGCAGTTGCCCGTGGGTGTCAACGGGTGACGGCGGAAGGATGCCACCCTGGGGTGAGGGAGTCAACCGACGCAGGGGCGTGCGGGGAGCGTGGGCTCGCCCCCTCCCCTACACTCCCCGCGAGCACCGTCGGTGCAGCCGCACCGAGTGGGCGCATGAGGAGGAGCGATGTCGCAGCAGTCCCCCGCCGAACTCGGGATCCTCGCCGACGACCCGGCGTACAACGCGACGCTGGCGGCGCGCATTGACGATACCGACACCCTCGCCCGAGTCTGGATCAAGCCCGATGCTGCAACGACACCATTCGAGCCGGGCCAGTACGTGACGATTGGCGTGAAGGTCGGCGAGAAGTGGCTGCAGCGTCCCTACTCCATCGCATCCTCGGCGCGCGCGCTCGACGGTGGCTACGAGCTCTACCTGCGACTCGTTCGCGGCGGAGCGTTCACGCCGCTCGCCTTCGCCCTACCGATCGGCCATCGGCTGCGCGTCCTCCCGCCAAAGGGCCGATTCATGATGCAGGAGAACGATTCCCGCGTGCACCTCTTCGTCTCGTCTGGCACGGGGATCGCACCCTTTGTCTCGATGGCGCGCACCCTCCTCGACGATGGTGCGCCACGCCGCTCCATTTACCTCAATGGGGTGAGCTATGTGAGCGACCTCGGCTATCGCGACATCATCGATGGTTGGAGCGCGAGCGGTGCGTATCCCGCAACGTACGTTCCCACGGTCTCGCGACCGAACGATCCGGCGAATGCCGGGTGGAGCGGCCGAACCGGTCGAGTTGAGACGATCGTGCGTGCGGCGCTCGGCGACCTGGCCGTGGATCCTGCGAACGCCGTGGCGTATCTCTGCGGCAACCCCGAGATGATCGTCGCCGCCGAGAAGGAGCTTTCTGCCTACGGGCTCCCCGATCAGGCGATCCACAAAGAGCTCTACTGGCCCGCTGGCAAGCAGCCGACCGGCGCGTAGCCCGCGCTGACGCAGCGCGTAACGGAGCGAACTAGGGGCGCGAGGCGCGCAGCTTGTCGAGGAAGAACGACTCAAGTCGATCGATGCCCACGCGCTCCTGTTCCATAGAGTCGCGATCGCGCACGGTAACGGCATTATCGTCGAGCGCCTCAACGTCGACGCAGATGCACCACGGCGTACCAATCTCGTCTTGACGGCGGTAGAGCTTGCCGATCGCTGCAGTATCGTCGTACACAGCGGTGAACTCGCGTGAGAGACCATCGCGAATCTTGTGCGCCAGGGCGACGAGATCGTCGCGTTTCTTCAAGAGCGGGAGCACCGCCACCTTGTACGGAGCGAGCTCCGGGTGCAGGGCGAGGACGACACGCTTCTCGCCGCGCACCTCCTCCTCGCGATACGCATCAATAAGGAAGGTGAAGGCGGCGCGGTCGGCGCCGGCGGCGGCCTCGACAACCCATGGGATGAACGACTGCTCAGTAGCCGGATCGAAGTAGGAGAGGTTCTCGCCACTCTCGGCGCTGTGGCGCGAGAGGTCAAAGTCGCCACGGTTGTGAATCCCTTCAAGCTCCTTCCAGCCGAACGGGAAGCGATACTCCACGTCGATCGCGCGCTTGGCATAGTGCGCCAACTCATCGGCGGCATGTTCGCGGATGCGTAGCCGCTCGGGGTTGACCCCGTAGGCGCGATACCACTCAAGGCGCCGCGGCAGCCACTCGTCGAAGGTTGCGGTCGCATCCTCCTCGGGGCGCACGAAGAGCTGGAGCTCCATCTGCTCAAACTCGCGCATGCGGAAGACGAAGTTCCCTGGGCTGATCTCGTTGCGGAACGACTTGCCGATCTGCGCGATCCCGAACGGGATCTTCTTGCGGGCGGCGTCGCGCACATTGCGATGCTGCACGTATGCGCCCTGCGCCGTCTCGGGGCGCAGGTAGATCACCGACGCATCCTCTTCAACGGGACCCATGAAGGTCTTGAACATCAGGTTGAAGCGGCGGGGCGCGGAGAGGGTGCCGCCGCAATCGGGGCACTTGAGGGCGAGTGTCGCAACGATGTTCGGGTCGGCGATCTGCGTTGGGGTGAGCTCTTCGGCGCCCGGAAGCTCGTCGAGTCGGAATCGTCGCTTGCAGGCGCCGCACTCCACGAGCGGGTCGCTAAACGACCCGACGTGGCCTGAGGTGCGCCAGACCTGCGGGTGCATGAGGATCCCCGCATCGAGCCCCACCACATCGTTGCGCTGCTGCACGACGCTGCGCCACCAGGCACGCTTCACGTTGTTCTTCAACTCGACGCCGAGGGGGCCGTAATCCCACACGGCGTTGATCCCGCCGTAGATCTCGGAGCTCGGGAAGACGAAGCCGCGGCGCTTTGCGAGCGAGACGATCGTGTCGAGATCGGCGACTGCGGGGGCCGCGTCGGCGGCCGGCGTGCCGGCAAGGGTGCGACTCGAATCCGCGGTGATGCTCATTGCCGAAGCGTAGCCGAGGCGGCTAGGCGGCGCGTCCGATCGCTAGTCCCGCCGCAGCGGCGAGAAGTCCGAGGAGGAGCGAGGCGGCGACGTAGGCGAGCGCCGAGAGCGGCGCCCCCTCGCCGAGGCGTAGCGTCTGCACTGCAAAGGCGGAGAATGTGGTGAAGCCGCCGAGGAGGCCGACGATGAGGAGGGGGCGCAGCTCCGCCGGCAGGGCGCCGCGCTCAACGATCAGGGCGACGAGGAGCCCCGCGACAAACGAGCCGACGAGGTTGATCGCCAGTGTGGCGGGCGGCGCTGCGAGGCCAGCCCGTGCAGCGAGTAGGTCGATGGCGCCGCGCAGTGCGGCGCCCACGCCGCCACCCAGTGCGACGAGGAGGATCTCGCGCATCGCGCTCACGCCATCACCTCGTCGAGAAAGCTTCGGCTGCGCGGCTCTCGTCCATAGAGGGCGAGGATAGAGCCTCGCAGCGCGCGGTCGACTTCGAGGAGTGCAGCGGCGGGGAGACGAAGCGCCGCCAGCTCCTCTGGGGCGAATCGGCGCAAGGCGCGGAGCAGGCGAAGCGCGTCACTGCTGAGCGGTGCGCCCTCCCCGTGCGTCGCGCAACGAATGCCGCCCGCCTCAGCATCCCAGCGCAACTCCTCCCCCTCGAGTGGTGCGCGGCTGCAGTCGAGACAGGCATCGAGTTCGGGGCCGTGCCCCGCTGCGTCGAGGATTCCGAGCTCCGTCCAGCGCGCGACGAGCAGGTCGGCGGCGCCCGATTCCAGCAGGTCCCAGGCGCGCAGCAGCAGCTCGTAGAGCGCCGGCTCTGGCTGCTCCTCGCTCGTCGCCCGTTCGACGAGCTCCGCTGCGTACCAGGCGACGGCGCTGCTGCCGAGTCGACCGCGCAGGCCGAGCCAGACCCGCGTCGACTGGACCTGCGTCACCACGTCGAAGGTGCGCCCAGAAGCGAGGCCGAGGTGCAGTTCGGCGAACGGCTCCACCCCGCCGCCGAGGCGGCTCGAGGGCTTGCGCACCCCCTTCGCGATCGCCTTGAACTTGCCGCGTTCCGGGGAGAGGAGGGTGAGAACGCGATCGGCCTCGCCGAGGCGGAAGCGCGAGGTGACGACCCCCGTAATTCGCGAGGTGCGGCGAAGCGCCATGGCGGCAGGGTACCATCGCACCAACGAGATCGAGCCGCCGTGTTGGCTCTCATTGGCTGGCGGCGCAGTGGCTGACACGCGCGGAGGTGAGTAGTGAGCGAGCGCACAAGTCGACGCGGCGGGGCAGATGTCGCCACCATGAATCTTGACGCGCTCGTTGCTGCGACCGACGCCGCGATCCTCTCCCTCCTCGCCGAGTGGGAGGAGCCGCTCACCGCCGCAATGTACGAACAGGTCCGCTATCACATGGGTTACGCAGACCCGAACGCACGTCCAGGGAAGCGGTTGCGCCCGCTCCTTGGGCTGCTCGCCTACTCCGCCCTCGCCCCTGATTGGGAGCGCGCCCTCCCTGGCGCCGTCGCTGTGGAGCTCGGCCATAACTTCAGCCTCATGCACGACGACATCGAAGACGGTGATCGCGAGCGACGTGGCAGGCCGACCCTCTGGGTGCGCGATGGCATCGCCCAGGCGATCAATACCGGTGACGCGCTCTTCACGGTGAGCAGGGTTGCCTTGCATAAACTCACCGCGCTCGGCTTCTCCGACGCGCGCGTCATTCGCTTGATGAAGCTCTATGACGAGACCTGCCTGCGCCTCTGTGAGGGGCAATTCATCGACATCGCCGCAAGCGCAACAAGCGAAATGCAGAGCGTCGAGCACTACTTCGAGATGATCGGACGAAAGACCGCTGCGCTCATCTCGGGTTCAGTCGAGTCGGGGGCGATCCTCGCGACCGACGACGAAGAGACGATCGCCCGCTTCCGCTCCTTCGGCTGGGCACTTGGCCTCGCCTTCCAGATCAACGACGACCTGCTTGGGATCTGGGGTGACGAAGCCGCTACTGGAAAGGAGCCCTCAGACCTTGCGCGCCATAAGAAGACGCTCCCCGTGCTCTATGCGATGGAGCACGCAACGGGGGAAGACCTTGCGGCCATCACGCGCCTCTACGCAACCGAGGCGCCCGACGCGAGCCTCGTTGAAGCTGGCCTTGCCGTGCTCGAGCGGCTCGGCGCGCGCGAATACACCCGCGAGCAGGCGGCGCTATGGCGCGAGCGCGCAGTGACCGAGATTCGCGCCGTTTCGGCGCTCAACCCACACGCCATTGCGCGCCTTGAGGAGATCATCGCCAAGGTGATATCGGCGTAGAACGCCTACGAACTAGCCCTCGGATTTTTCGGCGGTCGCGGCGGGGTTCCAGCGGACGCGCACCTTGCCGACGCGTCGACCGGCGACCTTGAGGACGGCGATCGAGAAGGGGGCGACGTCGATCGCGTCACCAACGACCGGGACGCGGCCGATGCGGTGATAGACGAAGCCGCCAAGGGTGTCGTACTCCTCGTCGTCTTCGAGTTCGAGTGGCGGATCGATCAACTCGGTGAGCTGGTCGATGTCGGCGCGCCCGTCGAGAAGCACCTCGCCCGGAGCGACCTCAACGCGCATCGGCTCCTCCTCGTCGAATTCGTCCTGGATCTCGCCAACGATCTCCTCAAGCAGGTCTTCGATCGTCACGAGGCCTGCGGTGCCGCCGTACTCGTCGAGCACGATCGCCATGTGTACCTTGCGGCGCTGTAGCTCGTGGAGGAGGTCGTCAACCGACTGCGACTCGGGTGCGAAGAGCGCCGGGCGCATGATGTCAACGAGTCGCGGCCGTGGCCCGCCAGCAGCGATGATGCGGAGCAAGTCCTTTGCATAGAGGATGCCGACGACGTGGTCGATCGACTCTTCATAGAGCGGGGTTCGGCTGTGCCCCTCTTTGAGCACGATCTCCACCGCCTCGTCGAACGTGGCGCTCTTGTCGATCGCCACGATGTCGATCCGCGGGACCATCACCTCGTGCAACTTGGAGTCGCCAAGTGACATGACCGCGCCGATCATCTGCTCCTCCTCGGCCTCGATCACTCCCTGCTGGCTCCCCTGCTCAACGATCAGCCGAATCTCGGCCGCCGAGAGTTCGGGGGAGCGCGTCGGGTCGATGCCGAAGGGCTTTGAGATCAGTTTGGTGACGAAGACGAGGACCGCCACAAGAGGGCTCACGGCCCGCGAAAAGAGGGTGATCGGCGCGGCGGAGAGGAGCGCCATGCGGTCAGGGTTGGCGAGTGCGAAGCCCTTCGGGATCAACTCACCGAGGACGATCTGGACGAGGGCAACGGCGAGCGTCACCACAAGGATCGCTACCGCTGGTGCACTCTCGCCGATGAACTCAATGGCGGCGAGCGGGGCAACGATGAGCTGCACGATCTCGACGGCAGCGACCGCGGAGGCGAGCGCACCGAGGAAGGTGATCGCCACTTGGATCACTGCGAGGAATCGACCTGGATCGCGCAGGAGGCGCTGTGCCCGCTGGGCACGTCGATCCCCCTCCTCAGCGAGTTGGTCGATGCGCGAGCGGCGCACGGTGACGAAGGCGATCTCCGTAGCAACAAAGAAGCCATTCAACAGGATCAGCAACAGGATCATGCCGAGATCGCCGAGCATCGACTACTCCTGCGGCTTTGCAGGCACGCCGAAGACGAGGGTTCCGTCGGGAACGTCGCGGGTGACGACTGACCCTGCACCGGTCTTCGCTCCAGCCCCAAGTCGCACTGGGGCGACAAGCAGGGTACCGACCCCGGTAAAGGCGCGCGCGCCGATCTCGGTGCGGTGCTTGGCGGCACCGTCGTAGTTTGCGGTGATCGTTCCTGCGCCAATGTTCGCCCCCTCGCCGACGTTCGTGTCGCCAAGGTACGAATGGTGCCCCACCTTCGCCCCCTCGCCGAGAGTCGTCGCCTTGAGCTCGGCAAAGTTGCCGACGTGCGCCTTTGCACCGATGGTGCAGCCGGGGCGAATGTGGGCGAACGGACCAACGTCAACCTCATCGGCGAGGGTGGAAGACTCTATGGCACTCGAGCGCACCGTACAGCCTGCGCCGATGGTGCTTGACTCAATGCTGCTCCCCGTGCCGATCGTACTCCCCGCCCCGATCGTCGAACTCCCGCTGATCCGGGTGTTCGGCTCGATCACGGCATCGGCCGCAATCGTGACGCCCCCATCAATCCAAGCGGTGGTCGGATCGATAATGGCAACGCCGTTCAGCATGTGCACGTGATTGATGCGTTCACGCAGCGCCGCAGCGGCGTCGGCGAACTGGCTGCGATCGTTCACCCCTTCGAGCTCGGCGGCATCGCCGACAACGATCGGCGCGGGAGATCCTGCTGCCGCAGCGGCAGCAACAAGATCGGTCAGGTAGATCTCTCCCGACTTCGACGGAGCAAGGGCTGCGACGGCGCGCTCGAGCCAGGCGCGATCCGCCACGTAAAGGCCAGCGTTCACAAGGTCTATCTCGCGCGTCTCCTCGTCGGCGTCGCGCTCCTCAATCACCGCCGTCGCGCACTCCGCTTCGTTCAAGATCACGCGGCCGTAGCCGGTTGGGTCAGGTGCACGGAAGGCGGCGATCGCAAGCGGCGCCCCCGACGTGCGGCGCTGCGCAGCGAGGGCGAGGAGCAGCTCGCTGGTGAGGAGCGGCGTGTCGCCACAGGCGATCAACACCTCGTCGGCATCGGCGGGGAGCGACGGGAGCGCGCAGCGCGCCGCATCGCCCGTCCCGAGCGGCGTTGGCTGTTGGGCGACGGTGACCGCGCCGAGCTGCGATGCCAGACTTGCGGTCGCCGGCGAGAGCACGACGAGCGGCGTTCCGCCAAAGGCGGCACGCGCCGCCTCTACCGCCCAACGTGCGAGGGGGCGGCCGAGGATCGGATGAAGCACCTTGGGGGTGGCTGATCCCATGCGCGAGCCGACGCCAGCGGCCAGGATGATCGGGGTTGTGCCGGAGTGCTGCTCCGGCCGACGACTTGAGGGTGTCATCTGCTGGAAGGGTACCCCACCCTTCGCGCGATCGCCTCAATCTCGACGAGTCCACCCTTCGGAAGGGCGGCGACCTGCACGGTCGAACGCGCCGGATACGGCGTGACGAAGTAGCGCCCGTAAACCTCATTGACCACGGCAAAGTCAGCCAAATCGGCAAGGAAGATCGTCGTCTTGACCACGGAGGCGTAGTCGCTCCCACCAGCCTTGAGGAGCGCACCTAGATTTACGAGCGCCTGCTCCGCTTGGGCGGCGACGCCGCTCCGCAACTCTGCTGTGGCCGGGTCCATGCCGAGTTGGCCAGAGCAGAAGAGAAGGTCGCCCGATTCGATCGCGGCGCTGTACGGCCCAATGGCGGGGGCCACCCCGTCACCCGTGATCGGCATTCCACTCATTTCAACCTCCTCCGCGACGGACGCGCTATGCCAGTTCTGTTGCAACGATCGTCGGCGCCTCTCCGCCGGGGGTTTCAAGCTCCCCCGCAGCGAGTGCTGTCAGGAGAAGCTCACGCCCCTCTGCCGCAGCCGCCTGTGAAGGATAGAGGAGAAAGAGGGTCGGCCCCGAACCCGAGAGCGCGAGCGGTCGGCCGAGGAGGCGGCGAAGCGCGTGGTCGAAGGGACGCAGCCATGGGGCGATCGCGCGCGCCGGGGCGAGCAGATCGTTCGCCGCGGCGAGCGCAGCGGAGCGTTGCACGAGCGCGTCAGCACTGAGTCCCGATGCGACCTCTGCGGCGAGGTGTTGGGAGCTGGTCAACGCAGCCCCCTGCATCCCGCCCCGCGCACCAGCGGCGAACGCGGCGAACACATCAGGGGTACGAATCGGCAGGCGCGGGGTGATGAGTAGCACCCCCGGAGGCGTGCTCCATGGGGCGAGCGGAGTGACCCGTTCGCCCCGACCCTCCATCAGCACGGGACCACCGGGAAGAAAGAGTGGAACGTCTGAGCCGATCTCTGCCGCAAGTTCGGTGAGCCGCGCGTCGCTGAGCGTCGCCCCAGAGAGACGGAGAGCGCCGCGCAGCGTTGCTGCGGCATCGCTCGAGCCGCCGCCAAGCCCCGCCGCAACAGGGAGCCGCTTCTCGAGTACGACGGAAATTGGCGGGAGCGCGATCCCCTCTTCGTCGAGCGCAGCACGTACGAGGCGCAGCGTGGTGAGGACAAGGTTCTCCTCGGTGTCGGGGATCGGCTCGCCGGCGAGGTGCAGTTCGTCTGACGCGGCGCGGGGGGCAAGCGACAGGGTGAGGTGATCGCCAAATTCGAGCGGCGCCACCACAGAGTGCAGCTCGTGATAGCCGTCAGAGCGGCGACCGATAACGGCAAGGGTGAGGTTCACCTTGCCTGGGGCATCCTCCTCTACCCAGTTGGCCGCGTGACGGCGCGGCGTCGCGCCTCGCCGTGCCGCCTCCAGAGCATCGCCGCCATCCACTTCGGCGCTCTCGTTGTCCCCCTCGTCGCTGACGAGACCACCGGGGAGTGGGTGAAGCGCCTCGGCGAGTCGCAACCATGCGTCGATGCCGATCGCCTGTGCGCGCAGGTCTGGGTCAATCCCAGCGCTCTCCAGCGCTGCAGTGATGCGCTCAACAGGAACCGGGAGTGCGCGAGGGAGCGCGTTGCGCAACTTCTTGCGTCGCTCGCGAAACCCAGCTTGAACGATGCGCCAGAGTTCATCTTCGCGGGCCTCGCTCATGTCGAGTCGCTCGCCCTGCGGCAGGCTCTCCAGGAGCAGGATCGCTGAGTCGACCGCCGGCGCTGGATCAAACGCGACGCGCGGAACGCGGCGCACGATCTGTGCGCTCGAGCGAGAACGGACGAAGGCGGTGAGGTACGACCAGTCGCCCACCGGTGCGGCCACGCGCTCCGCAACCTCGCGCTGCACGAGCAACACCACGCGCTCTGCAGGGTTCGGTAGGAGCAGTAGCCGGTGCAGCAGCGGGCTGGTGATGTGGTACGGAATGTTGGCAATAGCTGACCATGGCGCGTTGCTCGGAAGGAGTTGCGCGAGATCAACGTCGAGGGCGTCGCCATGCACCAGCGTCAACGCGCCAGAAGAAATTTCGGAAGCGAATTTGCTGCTTAGGCGCGGGATGAGCGCATCGTCGAGCTCGACTGCGACGACATGCGCCCCCTCCCGAAGAAGCCCTTCGGTTAACGCGCCAAGCCCTGGTCCGATCTCGAGGATCGTTGTCCCCGCCGCAGCGCCACCCGCAACAACAATCTCATCACGGATCGAATGATCAACGAGGAAATTCTGGCTCAGGCGCTTTTTGGGCGCATGGCCATCGAGGCCCTTTGCGCGGCTCATGCGATTCGCCTTGCGGCTCGAGGCGCTCATCGCGGCACCTCGGCGCCGATCTGCCAGGAGGCTGCAACGGCGATGCCAGATCCGGGATCGTGCAGTTCTACTCGCCCCTCGGCGAGCGCGGCGTGCGCGGCGGCTCCAATCATTGCGGCGTTGTCGGTGCACCAGGCGATGGGCGGAATGGTGATCGCTCTCCCGCGCCGCTCCGCGGAAGTGGCGAGGGCGCGACGAAGCGTAGCATTCGCTGCAACGCCGCCACCAACGATCAGGGCGGCGTCAGGGGTGGCATCGAGGGCACGCTCAACGCGCTCGACGAGCGCACCGACAATCGCACGTTCAGCCGCGGCAGCGATCGCCACCGCTGCGCTGCTCGGAATCGGTCGCTCGCTGAGTAGCTGCGCGAGTGCGCCGGCGCGCCCGGGCGAGGTGGGGTCGGCACCAATTGCGACGAGCGCCATGCGCACCGCGGCAGTCTTGACGCCGCTAAACGAGAAGTCGAACGGGTGCTCGGTGCGAGCGATCGGCAGCCGATCCCCGCCGCCCGTAGCTGCTGCGCCGGCCGTTGCGGCGAGGGCTGAGAGCGCCGCTCCTCCGGGGTACGGGAGCCCGATGAGTCGGGCGATCTTGTCGAACGCCTCCCCCGCAGCATCGTCGACGGTGCCGCCGAGCCGCTCGATTGCGCCATCGCGAGTGATGCGCACCAGCAGCGTGTGACCACCTGAGACGACGAGGCCGATCGCTGGGAGCATCGGCGCTGCGGATCGAGTGCCAGACGCCCCATGCACAGATACGGGGGCCTCGCTACGTATCCCCGGGTACAACCAGGCGGCACGGAGATGCCCCTCAAGATGATTGGTCGGAACGATCGGCAAGCCGCGCCCCCATGCCCACCCGGCCGCAACGCCTGCGCCGACGAGGAGCGAGCCGAGGAGTCCTGGCCCTGCGGTAACGGCAACGGCGTCGATCTCTCGCTCCACGCCGAGCCCGTTCGCCTCGCCAACGACTTCGGCGAGGAGGCGAGGAAGCCATGCGTGATGGGCACGCGCCGCCGCTTCTGGAACCACGCCACCAGTGGTGGCATGCAGCGCCGCTTGTGTCGCAACGCGCTCGGCGAGCACCGCACCGTCGGCGCGAACGAGGGCGACCGCCGACTCGTCGCAGCTCGACTCAATCGCGAGAATCAGCCGCGGCGCGCTCATTCCGCCCCTCGCGGCACCGACGCAGCGCTCGCGGTGCGCTCCGCAGCGTCGAAGGCCGATGCGTCAGGGAGCCGCGCCCCCGATCGAACCATCTTCGCGGCAAGATCCTCGCGCGCCAACTGCCCGGCATCGTCCAACGGGGGAGTCGTCATGATCAAGGCATCCTCTCCGTTGTCGTCGTAGTAGCGTACGCGACGCCCCACGTGACGGAACCCGAGTCGCTCGTAGAGTCGTTGCGCGCCAACGTTCGACACGCGCACGTCGAGCGTCGCAAGTGCAGCGCCCCCAGCCCGCGCGGCGACGAGAAGGGCAAGGAGCAACTCGGTGCCCGCTCCACGCCCACGCTCTGATGGCCGCACCGCGATCGTGGTGATGTGCGCCTCGTCAACCATCAGCCAGATCCCACCGAACCCGATCAGAGCGCCATCGCGGCGCCCTCCGAGGTAGCGGGCAAGACGATTCGTCGTGAGCTCGGAGCGATAGGCGCCACCTGGCCACGGGGCGTCGAAACTTGCGTTCTCGACCTCCTGCATCTCAGCAAGGTGCTCGACGCCAAGTGGGGCGATCTCGATCATGTCGTCTCCGCTGCTGGCAGCGTTCCGCGCGGATGAGCGAGGTAGCGCAGTTCTATTGTCGCCCGTGCCGGATCGAGGCCTTCACCATTCGTGAGCGATGCACGTCCAGCATCGAGCAGGGCTGCCGCCACTCCAGCTCGCAGTGCGGTGCGCGCCGCAAGGTCAAGGGGCGACGCATCGATCGTATTGGAACGCTCTACCAGCCGTGAGCCTCCTGGTTCAATCCGCAAGACCTCGCGCGCGCCGAGTGCAAGATCAACGACGCCGCCGGCAGCACGCGCGATCGCAGCATCAGAGGGAACCGGCACCACGGGAACGCCGAGCGCGAGGGCAATGGATGCCGCTGCGCCAGCTGCCGCACGAATGCCGCTATAGCTTCCCGGGCCAACGCCGACGATCACGGCACGGACCGCTGTTCGCGCTTCGCTCGGCAGCAGCGCGGCGATCTGCCGCATCAGGCCTGACGGCGCTTCGTCGCTGACCATACGTTGCGGCGCACCGCCGCCGCGCAACGATGCGATCGCGGCGAAGGGTTCGCCGAGTGCGCCGTCGAGCGCGAGGAGCAGCCCCTCCGTTCCAGTCGGCTCAACCATCGCGACGCACCTCAAGGCCGGCGGCGGCTGCAGCGGCGGCGAGGGCGGCGATGCGCTCCGCGGCGGACGTTTCTAGCATCGCCTCACGCTCCTCGCCCTTGACGGTGAGCTCGATTCGCAGCGCCGAATCGCCAGGGTCCCAGGCAAGTCGCTCCGGCCACTCGACGATCGTCACTCCAAGCGCACTCCGTGGTTCGATCAGGCCCAGCGCGATGGGATCACTCGCTGCCTCGAGGCGATAGGCATCGATATGTGTGATCGGCAGCCGACCAGAATGCTCGGATGCGAGGACGAAGGTTGGTGATGCGAGCGGCGGGTCAGCCTTTAGTGCTTCGCCGATCGCCCTGGCAAGCGTCGTCTTCCCTGCTCCGAGATCTCCGTTCAGCAGGAGCGTATCGCCACCCACAAGGAGCGGCGCGATGAGGGCACCGAGGCGCGCGGTATCAGCAAAGTCCGAGAGGCGAATGTGCAGCACGCTCACGCGTCGAGGCGCTGAGCGTCGCCGAGCGGCAGGCCAAAGATCACGCCGTCCAGCTCGATCGCCGCGATCGGATCTCCAGGGCGCAAATCGGCGATGCCGCGCCAGTAGCCACGGCGTCCCACATGCTGACCACCAACGATCGCAACGTCGGCGCCACGCGGCGCGTCGCTCGCGTCGCGCACCACACGACCGCGCGCAACAAGCCCTGGCGGCTCCGACGAGAAGGTCACCTCTGCCCCATCAAGTCGTTCGATGAGCCGCGCCGCCCCATCACCCGAACCGCTACGCGCCGCGAGCACGAGAAGTCCGAACGGGAGAGTTGCAACAGCGGCGGCGATCCTGCGATCAAGAGATCCGCTCAGCGCTTCAATCTCTCCATCGCTCAGCGAGCCGACGATCAGGCCGCGCACGCCAACGGCGCGCGCGCGAAGCACCGTCTCTGGCGACGCCTTGGCAACGGCGAGGATCCCCGCATCGCGCGCAGCCTCCCAGCCGCGGGAGTCTGGATCGGCGGAAAGCGCAACGACGCGCCCCGCCACCTCGTCGCCAAGGAGCCGTCGCGCTGCGATCAGGTCGTTCCCACCTTGCGCTTCGGGCAGGAGGGCGATCGGCGCGGGAATCGGATCGATCCTCGTGGACCCCGACGGCGCAGGGTGCAGCGCAACTCGCAGTGACGGCGAGCCAACGACGATCGCTGCGCCGCCGACGCCACCCGAGAGGAGCGCCTCACCACTCACGCCACCACGACGGATCTCAATGCGCGCGACCTCGCCGATCGCGAGTGACAGGTGCGACGCGGCGTCATCGTTGAGCGGCGTCACTCGCCCGTCGACCGACACCTCAACACCTCCGCCATCGATGCAGAGAAGATCACCACCCGGCAGGAGCAGATCACCCCGCGGATCGCGGATGAGCTCAGCGGCGTACTCCTCGGGAAGATCCATGGAGCCGAGCGCACCCGCCGTTGCGAACGGATCGAGGAGCACGCGACTCCTGCCAATCGGTAGGAGTGGGGTCAGCGACGCGAGCGGAAGCACTCCGTCGGCGATCAAGCGCGCCGCGAACCCGGTGACGACGATGATGCTCCCCTGCTCGATCGAAAATCCCCCGCTGCGCAGCTCTTCACCAAGACGCGCAATCGCCCCCGCCACAGCGGCGGTGCGGGTGCGGTCCCCCTCGGGGCTCCGGTCGCGCAACGGCGCATCGCAGAGGTCGCCAAGTTGATCGGCAACCAGCGCACGCGAGGATGCACCGATGCTGGCGATGACGAAATCGGCGCGCCTCCGGCGCTCGACCGCTTGGCTCGGCGAGAGTGCGGCCGCCTCAAGTTCGATTGATGGGCCGGGGCGACTCGGGGATGCGGCGGCGAAGCGCCCTGCGGTCGCACCGATATCGAACAGCACGATGGGGAGCTCGAGGGCTGTAGCAATCCGCAGTGCAGCACGTGGCAGATCGGCGGCGCCTCCGTGATAGATCACGCGGGGGCGCGCAGCATCGAATTCGCGCGAGCCGAGGTTCGTCGCCGCAAGCAGCTCTCCAACGGCCTCGGCCGACCCGCCACGCGGGATAGTCATGCCGCCGACGAGGCGCAGGGCAGAGGTGCCAGCAAATAGTGTGACGTTCGTCGTCGCCTCACCATCGTCGACCAACAGGAGCGAGGACGGACGAACTCCGCTCGGCGCGGCCACCGCGACCGGAGCGGTTGGCGCATCCCAGATCGTGGCGCCGCTGCGCAGCGGCTCGCCGATGCGCGCCCCGCCGCGCGTTGCGCTGCTCATCGACCAGACCCGAGGGCAAGAACGGCAACCGGAACCCCGCCCCGCGTGTAGACCCGCGCCAGCCGCGCGGCAAAACTCGTTGAGACCTCGTTGGTGATCGTGCCGCGACGGCGTGCCACGTCGACCGGTTCGATCTGATCACTTCCCGACGCACCAATAACGACGAAGTCATCGTGATAGCCAAGATCAGCGTCGGGGTGATCCGTTGCATCGACGGTGATGGAGTCCATGGCGATCGTTCCAACGACCGGGAGCCGCACGCCGCGAGCGAGGACCTCGGCGTGGCCCTTCTCGTCGTACGAGATGCCGTCGGCATATCCGATCGGTAGGGTCACGATGCGCGATGGGCGCTCGGTGGTGAATGCTGGGCCGTAGCCGACGCCGTGACCTGCGGGGAGCTGCACGACGCGAACCGGTCGGGCAACCAGACGATAGACTGCGGCGAGGCCAAGGTCCGCGGTCGACGAGCTCGAGCGAAGCGCGTTGGGGACCACGCCGTAGAGCGCAATGCCGACGCGCGCGACCTGTTCGCCCGAACCGATGGTGTAGAGCCCGCCGGAGGCGACGAGATGTCGTTCGACGCCTGACACAGCGCCTCTGCTGGCATCGAGTGCATCAATGGCTGCTGCGAGGGCGCGTCGCTGCCCCTCCGCGCGATCGACCTCTTCTGCGTTCGAGAGGTGGCTCCAGATCCCGCGCAGTTGCACCCTCGGCGCCGCCGCGGTCAGTCGATCCACTACGTCGCCAAGTTCGCTCGCAAGTATCCCGTCGCGGCCGAGTCCCGTCTCAACCTCAGCATCAACGATGAGCGGCGGTGCGCCGGCGAGGTCGGCGGCAAGGATTTCGTCAACAACGTGTGGGCTGGTCGCCGGCACGCCGATCGCCCGCTCCGCCGCGATGCGCAAATAGGCAGGTGGCACACGCCACAAGACACGCACGGGAGCGGTGATCCCTGCATCGCGCAGCTCAAGCGCCTCGTCCACGGTCGCGACGAGCAGCGCGCGCGCACCCGCATCGATGCAGGCGCGAGCAATCTCCACAGCTCCGAGTCCGTAGCCATTTGCCTTTAGAACCACGTCGAGATGTCCGCTGGCCGGGAGTCGCTCGCGGAAGCTGCGCACGTTCATGGCGATCGCATCAAGGTCGACCTCGACCCACGCATCGCGACCGAGTGCGGGGAGCCCCGCCGCTACGAGCGCCTCGGGGATTCCAGCGCCGCCGCGCGTTGTCGGACTCACTGATCCACCTCTGAGGGGGCAGCGATTGCGCCAGAGGCCGCGCCTCGAACCTTCGCGCCGCTTCCGTCTGCGTCGGGTGAAAGCCCGAGGCGCTCAGCGACCCCCGGCGGGTAGACGAAGCGCCCCCCTTTTGTGCGCACGGCGTAGGCGACCGCAACGGCGAATTCGCGCTCATGGCTAATGGATAGGGCGACGCCGCTAATGCCGAGCTGCTCTGCCCGCGCTGCTGCGCGCTTGTGGAGCAGCACTGCAGGCTGACCGGTGGGGAGCCGCTCGATCTCGATCTCGCGCCAGCCGACGCCGCGTACGCCGAGGCCAAGAACCTTTGAGACGGCCTCTTTTGCCGCCCAACGCCCAGCCATAGTCTCAGGGCGGGAGCGCACATAGGCGCGCTCTGAATCGGTCAACACGCGCGCTTCAAAGCGCTGAGGATGGCGCTGCAGCACGCCGGCGATGCGAGCAACGCGAACGATGTCGATCCCGATCTCCGGGATTGCGCGCGCAGCATCCATGCGGCTAGTCTACCGCCCGCGCAGGAGCGCCTCGGCTGCGGCGGTCACGGCATCGACCGCTCGGCGCACCAGCTCCGCGTCGGGCCCTTCGGCCATCACCCGCAGCAGCGGCTCAGTCCCAGAGGCGCGCAGGAGCAGGCGCCCGCCACTCGCCTCGAGTGCTGGGGCCGCAGCGCGGATCGCCGCGGTGAGCGTAGGGTCGGCGAGGAGGAGCTCCGCCCAGCCTTGGGGGACACGAACCGCTACCTGGATCTGCGGGTCGAGCGGGATCTCCGCCGCGAGCGATGCGAGCGAACGCCCAGAGCGGGCGATGAGGGAGATCAGTTCGATCGCGCTGAGCAGCCCGTCGCCGGTTGGGGCACGTTCCGCGAAAAGGAGGTGGCCACTCTTCTCGCCGCCGAATCCCTCCGACGCTCCGTCTAGCGCTTCTGCAATGTGGCGATCGCCCACGGGCGTTCGCACGAGGCGAATTCCCGCAGCGGCAAGGGCACGCTCAACGCCCGAGTTGGTGAGCACCGTGGCTACCACACGATCAGATCCTGCAAGCCCGCGCGCGCGACGATCTAAGGCGATCAGGGCGATGAGTACATCTCCATCGACGACCGTGCCACTTTCGTCGACTGCAACGCAACGATCGGCATCGCCGTCAAGGGCGACGCCCAGGTCCGCGCCCTTGCGGAGTACCTCATGCGCAAGTGCCGCAGGTGCTGTTGCGCCGACGGCATCATTGATCGCGCCGCCACCCATTGCGAAGGGGATCACCTCAGCGCCGGTGAGGGTGAGGGCCTCGAGCGCATAGGGTGCCCCAGCTCCATGTGCCGCATCGACCACGACTCGAAGCTTCATTGGGCCGCGCGCGGCGACGTCACTCGCCGCCTCCGCGAGGAGCGCAACGTAGCGCTGGCGGAACTCCGCAGCGTCGGCGGCGCCAGCCGTATTCGCCTGCGCAACATCTCCCGTCGCGCGTGAATTCGCCGCGGCCGCGCCATCTCCGAGAAGGCGCTCAATCTCCTCCTCGAGTGCGCGCTCCTCATCGTCGGGGATCTTTCGCCCGTTGCGTGCGATCACCTTCAGCCCGTTGTACTCGGCGGGATTGTGCGATGCCGTGACGGCGACGGCACGTGCGATCGACGCGTCGCGGGCGGTGATGATCGCGAGGCCCGAGGTGGGGATCACGCCCACGTCAACAGGATTGGCACCGCCGGCGATGACGCCAGCAGCCAGTGCTGCTGAGAGGCGCTCGCCGCTCTCGCGCGTGTCGCGGCCGATGAGGATGGTTCCACCCGGATAGTGCGAGCCGAGGGCGTGGCCGAGCGCGGCTGCGAGCTCTTCGGTAATTGTCTCGCCAGCGACCCCGCGGATCCCGTCGGTGCCGAAGCGGACCGGGGTCATCGGCAGGGCGTGCCGCGCGTGATCAGCGCTTGGTGAACTGCTTCGCCTTGCGCGCGCGTCGGAGGCCGTACTTCTTGCGCTCCTTGGCGCGCGGGTCGCGCGTCAGGAACCCGGCCTGGCGAAGCGGGAGGCGGAACGCCTCGGGATCTACTGAAAGGAGGGCGCGCGAGATGGCGTGACGGATCGCGCCGGCCTGACCCGAGATGCCGCCACCCTGGACCTTCACCATCGCGTTGAAGCGCCCCTCAGTGCCAGTGACGCGATACGGAGCGAACACTTCAGCAATCGGGATCGCTCCGCCGAAGTGCTGCTCGTACGTGCGCCCGTTGATGACGATCTGCCCCTCACCGCTCACGATTCGAACGCGGGCGACCGACGTCTTGCGTCGCCCAGTCCCCTGGTAGTACGGAAGGGTGTTCGCCACGTCTCTCTCCTAACTAGCTAAGCGAGGGGTTCAGGGCGCTGCGGCGCGTGTGGGTGCTCGGCGCCAGCGTAGATCTTCAACTTGCGGATCTGCGCGGTGGCGAGCTTTGTCTTCGGGAGCATCCCCTTGACCGCGCGACGAATCGCCTCGGTCGGCTTGCGCTGCAGCAGATCGCCGAGCGCCTCCTGCTTGTAGCCGCCAGGGTGCCCAGAGTGAGAGTGATAGCGCTTGGAGAGGAGTCGATCGCCAGTGACGACGAGCTTGCCAGCATTAATGATGATCACGAAGTCGCCGCTATCCATGTGGTCGGCGAAAGTTGGCTTCCCCTTCCCCATGAGAAGTCCAGAGACCTTCGTAGCGAGGCGACCGAGCGTCTGCCCCTCAGCGTCAATCACGTACCAGCGTCGATCGATCTCCGCGGCGCGTGGCGTCCAAGTTTTCGCGTTCATCACGGCCTCCTAGACGAGCTCAATCTGGACGAGCGGGGCAGAATCGCCCTGGCGCACGCCGATCTTGGTGATCCTGCAGTAGCCAGAGGTGCGCCCCGCGTACTTCGGAACGATCTCGGAGAAGAGCTTCTCGACCACGAGCGGCTCCTCAGGGAGGGCGGCGATCACGGCGCGGCGCGCGGCAAGGTCGCCCTTCTTGGCAAGGGTGATGATGCGGTCGACCTGCGGGCGGATCGCCTTCGCCTTCGCTTCGGTCGTCTGAATGCGCTCATAGCGCAGGACCGAAACGATCATGTTCTTATAGAGGGCAAGGCGCGGTCCCTGCTTTCGGGAGAGCTTGCGACCGCCAACCGCGTGCGATGTCATGTCAGGCCTTCTCCTCGTCGTCGTCGAGGTCGTCATCCTCTTCGGCGAGATCAGCGTCGAGCACGAGAGTGCTCTCCGGCACGTCGAATCCGCGCTCAACGAGCTTCTCACGAACTTCGAGGAGGCTCTTCTGGCCGAAATTGCGCAGCTTCAGGAGCTCCGCCTCACCGCCGTCCAGCGCCGCGAGGAGCTGCTGCACGCGCACGATTCCGGCGCGCTTCAACGCGTTGTAGGCGCGCATCGGAAGGTCGAGCTCTTCGATCGGGGTGTCGAGCAGATTCCCAGCGGCGCTCGCCGCAGGGGCCTCCGCAACGACCTCGCCGAGGCCGGAGAAGGCGTTGAACTGTCCCACGAGGATTGCCGCCGCCTTGCGCACCGCGTCTTCAGGGGTCACGGTGCCGTCGGTCTCAACCTCGAGGATGAGCTTCTCACGATCGACGTCCTGGCCGACGCGCGTGTTCTCGACGGTGAAGTTGACCTTGCGCACAGGGGTGAAGATCGCGTCGACCGCCATCACGCCGAGCGGACGCGGCTCTGCGTCGGGGTCGGCCTCGAGACGGTCGGCCGATACGTAGCCAACGCCGCGCTCAACGACGAGGAAGAGCTCGACTGCGGCTTTGTCGGAGTCGATGGTCATAAGGACCTGCTCTGGGTTCACGATCTCGATCTGGCCGTTCGCGGCGATGTCGCCAGCAGTGACCGTGCCTGCACCCTTCTTGTTGAGGGTCAGCTCAACGCGACCGGTCGCGAAGCTGCGAAGGCGGATCTTCTTGATATTGAGGAGGATCTGCACGACGTCCTCGCGCACGCCAGGGATCGAGGAGAACTCCTGCTGCACGCCGGTGATCTGCACCGCGGTCACGGCGGCGCCCTCAAGGGAGCCGAGCAGGACGCGTCGGAGGGCGTTGCCGAGCGTTACGCCGTAGCCAGGCGCAAAGGGGCCAGCCTCGTACTTGCCGTACGAGCCGAGCTCCTCGATCGGAGCAATCTTCGTGGACACTGCGTCGCTCATCTTGGCCCCCTCTTTATCGCGAATAGAACTCGACGACGAGTTGCTCGTTGAAGTCACCTGGCATCTGGTCGCGGCGTGGCGCGGCGATCACCTCGCCCGTGAGCTTCGCCGCATCAAGGCGGAGCCATTCGACGCCGGCACCCTTGAGCGTCTCGCGCGCCTCCTTGAAGGGGGTGAGCTCAGCGTGCTCGGCACGGATCGCCACTGCGTCGCCTGGCTTGAGTGAGTACGACGGAATGTTCAACACGGCGCCGTTCACGGCGATGTGGCCGTGGGTGATGAACTGGCGTGCCTGGTCGCGCGACGAGGCGAGCCCGAGGCGATAGACGACGTTGTCAAGGCGAAGCTCGAGAAGTCGCAGGAGGTGCTCGCCGGTCACATCGGTGCCGCGCTCCGCCTCCTCGAAGAGGCGGCGGAACTGTGCCTCGCCGAGGCGATAGACGCGGCGCATCTTCTGCTTTTCGCGCAGCTGCAGGCCGTAGTCACCAACCTTGCGGCGGCGCACTGCGTGCATCCCTGGCGGAGTTGGGCGTCGCTCGAACGAGCACTTCTTGGTGTAGCAGCGCGCGCCCTTAAGGAAGAGCTTTGTCCCCTCGCGGCGGCACTGGCGACAGACTGGACCGGTATCGCGAGACATGCGGCCCCCTAGACTCGACGCTTCTTCGGCGGACGGCAGCCGTTGTGCGGCAGCGGCGTCACGTCGGTGATTGCAGTGATGTCAAGCCCGGCGGTCTGCAGTCCGCGGATCGCCTGCTCGCGGCCGGCGCCTGGGCCTTTGACGAAGACCTCAACGGAGCGGAGGCCGTGCTCCATCGCCTTGCGCGCGGCGGCTTCTGCGCCAAGCGATGCCGCGTACGGCGTGCTCTTGCGCGAGCCCTTGAAGCCCGCGACACCGCCGGAGCCCCACGACAGGACAGCGCCGGTCGTGTCGGTGATGGAGATGAGGGTGTTGTTGAACGAGGCGGCGATATGGACGTGCCCAACCGGCACGTTCTTGCGCTCGCGGCGACGCGTCTTCGGTGCGCGCTTGACCTGACCCTCGGTCTGCTGCGCGCCCTGATTCTTCTTCTCAGCCATCGTCTACCTACTTCTTCTCGATCTTCTTGCCGGCGACCGTCTTCTTGGCGCCACGGCGAGCTCGTGCGTTCGTCTTGGTGCGCTGCCCGCGCGATGGGAGGTTCTTGCGGTGGCGGGTGCCGCGGTAGGTGCCAACCTCGATGAGTCGCTTTAGGTTCATCGCGATCTCGCGACGCAGGTCGCCTTCGACCTTGCGCCCCTTGTCGATGACCTCGCGCAGGCGGTTCACCTGCTCTTCGCTCAGGTCGCGAACGCGGGTGTCGGGATTGATCGCCGTCTGGGCAAGGATCTTCTGGCTCGAGGTGAGGCCGATCCCGTAGATGTAGGTGAGGGCGATCTCAACGCGCTTCTCGCGAGGGATGTCGACTCCGGCGATACGTGCCATCTACTTAACCCTGCCGCTGCTTGTGCTTTGGGTTCTCGCAAATGACCATGACGCGACCGTGCCGCTTGATCACCAAGCACTTGTCGCATCGCACCTTTACCGAAGCCGAAACCTTCACATCGTCTCCTGTACTAGTCGGCGCCTTCGCCGCTCACTTCAACCGATAGGTGATCCGACCCTGGGTCAGATCGTATGGCGAGAGTTCGACCTTCACCCGATCTCCTGGAAGGATCCGGATGTAATTCGTCCGGAGCTTTCCGCTGATGTAGGCGCGGATCCGGTGACCGTTCTCAAGCTCTACGACGAACGATGTGTTCGGTAGCGGCTCTACAACGGTCCCCTCGACCTCGATCGAATCCTTCTTCGACAACAACCCCCCGTTCAACCCACTGGCTGGGCCTCGGATGCCCGAGGCGGCGCCAGGCGGAACCGCAGAGGCGCGAAGGCGGAGAATAGCAGGCTCCCGCAGGGGCCGCAACGAACGGGGCCCCCTACGGGCGAGTGAGGAGCTCGGCGCCCCCCGTTCCGATCGCGATCGAGTCCTCAAAGTGGGCGGCGAGGCTCCGATCTACTGTTACAACCGTCCACTCGTCGTCCATGACCCCCACCTCTGGGGAGCCGAGGGTGAACATCGGCTCGATCGCCAGGCAGTGGCCGGCCGCGAGAGTGAGGCTCTTCCTCCCCGTCCGGTAGTTGGGGACTTGCGGCGCCTCGTGCATCGCGCGGCCGATCCCATGGCCAACGAATGGGCGGACCACGCCGAGCCCCGCCGCGATGGCCACATCCTCGATCGCGCCGGAGACCTCTTCAATCGTCGCCCCGGGTCGGGCGGCGGCGATCCCTGCGTCGAGGGCGGCACGGGTCGCCGCGATGAGCGCGGCGACGGCGGGCGGCGCCTCGCCCACATAGAAGCTGCGGGCGGCATCGGCGTGCCACCCCTCCCAGATTGCCCCAGCATCGACCGAGACGAGCGCCCCCGCGTTGATCTCGCGATCGCCGGGGATGCCGTGCACCACTTCAGCGTCGATAGAGATGCAGATCGTGGCGGGGAAGCCGTGATACCCCTTGAAATTCGAGGTGGCGCCGGCGGCGCGAATGTGGCGCTCAGCAATGGCGTCGAGCTCCGCCGTGCTCGCCCCAGGTCGCGCCGCCTCTTCGACGCGGGCGAGGACCTCGGCGACAATCGCTCCCGCGCGCCGCATCTGCGCGATCTCTGTGGCGGACTTGCGGGTGATGCTGCTCATCGTCGCCTCCCCTGTCAGCGAGGGGTGAGCCCGACGGCGGTCGCCGCCGTCGCGAGTCGCTCACGGATTTCGTCAATGCCACCGCTCCCCGACACGACGCCGAGCCGCCCCGAGTCGCGATAGAGGGCAACGACGGTCTCGAGGGCACCGAGCTGGTTCTCGAGACGTACGGCAACGGTCTCTGGCGCATCGTCGGAGCGCGTGATCAACGCCGCGTCACAAGCGTCGCAACGCCCCTCGATGCGCGGGGGTCGATTCGTCACGTGGTACGAGCGGCCACAGGAGGGGCAGACGCGGCGGCCCGTAAGTCGCGCCACAAGCGCGTCGCGATCGACCTCAAGGAGCAGCGCTTCAATGCGACGCCCAGTCGCGGCGTAGGCACGATCAAGCGCTTCGGCCTGGGCGGCGGTTCGCGGGAATCCATCCAGAATCACGCGCTCCGCAGCGTCGGGGCGTGCGAGCCGCTCGGCGATCATGGCGATCGTCACCTCATCGGGAACAAGTTTCCCAGCATCGATGAATGACTTGGCGGTGGCACCGAGCTCGCTGCCAGCGGCGATTTCTGCGCGGAAGAGGTCTCCCGTCGCGACATGTGCCGCGCCAGTGGCCGCAGCGAGTGCTTCGGCCTGCGTCCCCTTCCCTGCGCCTGGGGCGCCGAGAAGGACGAGGATCACTTGATGAATCCCTCGTAGTTCCGCATGAGCATCTGCGCCTCAAGCTG
>JBPCTG010000079.1:0-6007 GCA_051006395.1 Candidatus Limnocylindrus sp. | reverse complement strand
GATGGCGTTGAGCGGTGCACCCATGAAGGCGCGGCGCACCGGAAACCCTTCGCCCTCAAAACCTCCAGGCGCCGTGGTGAGCGAGATCACCGGACGCGGTCGCGCGGTGAGGAGATCCGCCGCAGGGGTGCGGGGGAGGAGCGTGACGTCGGAGACGCTGATCGCTGGCACGTGTAGAGCCTACTCCCGAGAGCGACCCCTTCGCTTGCGACCCCGCTGGGAGCGTGCGATCAGAGCGGTTCGGCGATCACCAGGTCGGTGTACATGCCGTTCGCGTAGTGCCCCTCGATGTTGCACATCAGCACGTAGTGACCGGGCGCCAACTTGAGCACTAATACCTTTGACTCGCCTGGCAGGTACTCCGGCTGTTCACCGATCGCGTCGAGCGTTGCCTCGTCGAGCCGATTCGTCGCAGGGTTCACCTGAGCTACGAGGTCTTTGGCGCTCAGGTCGCTCTTGATCACGATGAACTCGTGCGGGATCGTGCCGAGATTCTTCAGGTTGAACGTCACCGCACCTGGCAGATGGCTGTCGGTCGACGTTGCGACCAGCCACTCCGACTGCATGCCGCCAATCGTCGTAGCCGCTGGCGGATTCTCTGGAGCCGCACCGCTGCTATCGGCGATGTCGAGATCGGCGCGCATGCCGCTCTCGTAGTGGCCCTCGATGTTGCAGAAGACCACGTAGTGGCCAGGGGTGAGGTTCAGGGTGAGGGTCTTCGATTCTCCCGGCGCGTACTCGGGCTGCTCGCCGATCGCGTCAAGGATCGCCTCGTCGATGCGGTGCGTTGCTGGGTCGATGAGAGTGAGCAGCTCTTCAGCGTTCTTGTCGCTGCGCGCAACGATGAACTCGTGCGGGATTGCCCCCTCATTCTTCAGGTTGAAGGTGACGTCTCCTGCAACATGCAAGTCGGATGAAATCTCAACCGCCCACTCCTTCTGAACGCCGTCGATGGCGCCGGTTGCGGGTGGTGCCGGCGTCTTGGCCGGGTGCAGCGGGACGCTCCCGTCGGTCGCGACGACATCAAGGTCCGCGTACATGCCGTTCTTGTAGTGCCCCTCGATGTTGCAGAGCACCACGTAATGCCCGGGTGCCAAGTCAAGGGTGAGCACAGCAGTGGTGCCTGGTGCGTATTCAGGCTGCTCGTCGACAACGTCAAGGAGCTCCTCGTCGATGCGGTTCGTCTTCGGGTCCACCATCGCAAGGAGTTCTGTCGCCGTCTTGTTGCTCTTCGCGACGAGGAACTCGTGGGGGATCGTCCCCTTGTTGGCAAGGTCGAATGAGATCTCACCAGCGATGTGGCGACTTGCAGAGATCCCGATCTTCCACTCCGACTCCTTTGCGGCAATGGCGCCATCCCACGGAGTGGTCGCGCGAATGAGGGCGCCGATGCCGATCGCGGCGAGGGCGATTAGGGTGATCGCCGCTCCACGTCCAGGGAGAAGCCCGGCTCGGTCAAGGGCCGCAGTGAGCGCACCCTGTCCGCGGCGTGAGGTCGTTCTGGTCCTACGGGCTCGAGCCATGAGAATTCCTCCCCCTTAGCCCCATGACGGGGCGCTTACGGGTCATCCTGATCACTGACCCCCGATGGCGCAAGTGGTCGACGCGTCAGGTGGGACGACGCTACGCGCCACACCACAGCGGGGCGGCTGGGGTGTACGCTCCAGGCGACGCGGGCTCCGCCCGCCAAGGGGAGGATCACGATCGAATGCAGCACCTATTCGCCGCCATGCGACGTCACGCAGGGGTTACCGCCCTCGCCGTTGTCGCCGCCGTGGTCGCAACCGGCTGCCAGGCGATCACCCCTCCCAGTGCAGTCACCGAGCAGGGACAGCAGATCTCCGACCTGTACAACCTAGTCTTCGTTGTTGCGGCGATCGTCTTCTTCCTTGTTGAGGGGTTGATCGTATGGTCGGTGATCCGCTATCGCCGCCGCCCCGGCCAGAACGCGCTTCCGGCGCAAACCCACGGCAACCTTGCCCTTGAGCTTGTTTGGACGGCGATCCCGCTCATCACCGTCGTCGCCCTCTTCTTCGCCTCGTGGGGCGTGCTGCAGAGCGTCGACGCGCGGGATGAGTCGAAGGCCGAGGTAAAGGTCGAAGTTGTCGCCTATCAATGGCAGTGGAAGTTCGGCTACCCCGATGACGCGATCGAGATCTATGGAACCGCCGACGCGCCGCCCGAGTTGGTGTTGCCGATCGGCAAGCGCGCGCAGGTGACGCTGGTTGCCCAAGACGTGAACCATGCCTTCTACGTTCCACAGTTCCTCTTTCAGCGGGATGCGGTCCCAGGTCACGTGAACGTCTTCCAGTTCACGCCGAACAAGCTCGGTACCTTCAGCGGACAGTGCTCGCACTTCTGCGGGCTGATGCATCACGCGATGGTCTTCTCCGTGAAGGTCGTCTCCGACGCCGACTACGCCGCATGGCTCGTGGCGTCGAAACCAGCAACCCCGTAAGCCCGACGAGATAGAGGAGGAGCGAGAGATGGCAACGACAACGCTGCAGCCGGCCTACAAGGGTCGCACCGCCCTCTACGAGTGGCTGACGACGACCGACCATAAGAAGATCGGCATCCTCTATACGATCTCGTCGTTCATCTTCCTCGCGGTCGGTGGCCTGCTTGCGCTCGGCGTGCGCGCCGAGCTTGCCCAGCCCGGGCTGCAGTTCCTCGACGAGAGCGCCTATAACCAACTCTTCACGATGCATGCGTCGGTGATGATCTTCTGGGTGATCATTCCGTTCCTTGCGGGCTTCGGCAACTACATCGTGCCGCTGCAGATCGGCGCCCCCGACATGGCCTACCCGCGCATCAACGCGCTCAGCTTCTGGATGATCCCGTTCGCGGGCATGATCGCGATCTCAGGCTTCTTCCTCGGTGGCGCCGCCGATGCGGGCTGGACGGCGTATCCGCCGATCAGCAGCATCAAGTACAGCCCAGGGCCAGGAATGAATCTCTGGATCATGGCAGTCATCCTGGTCGGCACGAGTTCGATCCTCGGCGCAATCAACTTCTTGGTCACGGTCTTCCGCATGCGCGCGCCGGGCATGACCCTCTTCCGCATGCCGATCATGGTCTGGACGATCATCGTCACGAGCGTGCTCGTGCTCATGGCGACGCCGGTTCTCACGAGCGCGTTGATCATGCTCTTCGTTGACCGCAACTTCGGCGGCAGCTTCTTCGATCCAACAACGGGTGGCTCGGCGATCTTGTGGCAGAACATCTTCTGGTTCTACAGCCACCCTGCGGTGTACATCATGGTGTTGCCGGCGATGGGCGCGATCTCTGAGATCCTGCCGGTATTCAGCCGCAAGCCGCTCTTCGGCTACAAGGCGTTCGTCTTCGCAACCGCGGGGATCGGCGCACTCGGCTTCAGCGTGTGGGCGCATCACATGTTCACCACCGGTGGCGTCTTCCTGCCGTTCTTTTCGGTGATGACCTTCTTCATTGCGGTTCCGACCGGGGTGAAGATGTTCAACTGGCTTGCGACGATGTGGCGCGGACAGATCACCTTTAAGACACCGATGATCTTCGCCGTTGGATTCCTCTCGATGTTCCTCATCGGCGGCATCAATGGCGTCTTCAGCGCCTCTGTACCTGTTGACTACGCGCTGCACGCCACCTATTGGATCGTGGCGCACATTCATTACGTGCTCTTCGGCGGTTCGTTCCTTGGGATCATGGCCGCCTTCTACTTCTGGTTCCCGAAGATGACGGGGCGCATGTTGAGCGAGCGCCTCGGCAAGCTCCACTTCGCGATCGTCTACCTGGGCCTTAACCTCACCTTCTTGCCAATGCACATGCTCGGCCTCGCCGGCATGCCACGCCGTATCGCCGACTACTCGCCGACAGCTGGGTGGAACGACCTGAACCTCGCGGCCACTATCGGTGGCTTCATGGTGGGCGCGAGCACCCTGGTGCTCCTCTGGAACATCTACACCTCGCTGCGCAGCGGCAAGATCGCCGGCGACGACCCGTGGGAGGGGAACACCTTGGAGTGGGCAACCTCGTCACCGCCACCGGCGTGGAACTTCGACCGACTTCCGGCGATCACCTCAGAGCGTCCGCTCTTCGACGCGCGGCACGGCCGCTCCGGTAAGGGGCACGCATGAGCGGCTCGGCGCTCACCCCGCACACCTCCGCCGTGGGGCACGCAACCGGCCACGGCCGTAAGGGGCTCGGCAACCCCGTCCTCGGGATGCTCCTCTTCATCGTCTCGGAGATCATGTTCTTCGGCGGCCTCTTCGCCGCGTACTTCAACCTTCGAACCTCGGCACCAGCGTGGCCGCCAACCGGCAACGGCGCCTTCCTACTGCACGAGGAGGTCGTCTTCCCGGCGGTGATGACCGCGATTCTGATCTTCAGCTCGCTCACCTGCCAGATCGCCGTGTGGCGCATTCGCCGCGGCGATCGACAGGGGATGAACCGCGCCTTGCTTGTGACGGTGGCGCTCGGCCTGATCTTCTTGGTCGGGCAGGCGTACGACTACACGCAGCTCGGCTTCGGCATCGCCGACGGGATCTTCGGCAACACCTTCTACATCCTCACCGGATTCCACGGCGCCCACGTGCTCGGCGGTGTGCTGATGCTCTCCGTCTGCCTCTGGCGCGGCGGGCTCGGCCAGTTCTCCGACAAGCACCACGACATGGTCGAGGCAACGTCGATCTACTGGCACTTCGTCGACATCGTGTGGGTCGTCCTCTTCAGCCTGATCTACATCGTCTGATCGGAGGCCGTCGATGAGTCCTCGCAGCATCGCCCTATTGATCGGCGGAGTCTTTGAGGCTGCCGCCGCGGTCTTTTACATTGCCGCCGACGATCCATACATGGCTTTCATGCTCGCCATTACCGGCGTTGGCATGTGCGCAATGTCGTTCATTCTGCTGCATGCGATGTCGCGTGGCGACGGCACGAAGCATGCAGAACTCCCGGCGTGGAAGCCGATCGCTCGAGGCGCGAAGAGTGCCTTTGGCACAAAGGCGCCAGCCGGCGTGCACCTGCCACCATCGTCACTCCTGCCGATTGGAATCTGCGCGGGTGCTGCGATCGCCTTCTTCGGCATCGCGATGAACCTTCCGTTCCTCTTCGTCGGCGCCGTGCTGCTCGGTGCAGCGCTGGTTGGTTGGCTCATCGACTCCGGTCGCGAGTGGTATCACCAGGCCCGCGGCGCCGAGATCGGCACGCCACTTCGCGCGCCGCGCCTTCTTATCGACGCTGTTGCCATCGCCTTCTTCAGCATCGCGATCGGTATGTCTGGGCTCTTCTCTGCGAGCGCACAGGGCGGGGGCCTGGATCCGTCAGCACCACCCGCCGACCTCGGCCACCCCATACTCAGCGCCAAGGGCGTCAAGTTTGACCTCACCAAGTTCGCCGTGCGGGCGGGCGAGGTCGCAGAGCTCACCTTCCACAACGAAGATGCTGGGGTGCCCCACAACGTTGCGGTCGTTGCCGCTGACGGCACGAAGGTCTTCTCTGGCGAAAAGATCTCCGGCGACGCCACGGTGACCTATGAGATCCCCGCGTTGAAAGAGGGCGCCAAGTACACCTTCATCTGTGAAGTGCACGCGAACATGAAGGGCGAGATCGACGTCCTCCCCTGAGGCGCCGCGCAGCGGCCCAGAGCGCAAGCTCTGGCTTGATGAGCAGTACTCCCCAAGCCGCAGTGCGACTGACGCCGCTGGCAGCATGGAGCGCGGTCGCGCGCGAACGTCCGCAGCGCGCAGTAACCGAGCGCTACTGAGCAGCGTCGCTTCGTACGGACCGCTTCCGTCGCAGCGCATCGAATGGTTCACCCCAGCGGCTGCGGCGAGCGCCGCTCCAGCCGCGCCGCGCCCAGTCTTTGTGATGTTCCATGGCGGCTGGTGGCAGGAGGGTTCAATTGACGATGGCGGCCGCTACGCGGCGGCGATCGTTGCAGCAGGTGGCGTGCATGTGGCGGTCGGCTACACCCTCGCCCCGGCCGCGTCGCTGCGCGAAATCGTAGACGAAGCCGCGGCGGCGGTTGCGA
>JBPCTG010000078.1:0-15938 GCA_051006395.1 Candidatus Limnocylindrus sp. | reverse complement strand
TGTCCCACCGAGGCGGTCGCCTCGCGCTCGAGCCGCGCGATCTCTCCACGGAATGCGCCGTCTAGTTCCGCGAGCGCGGCCTGATCGACGGCAACGCCAGCGATCTCCATGCGCGCGAGCACCTCGACGAGTGGCAGCTCGATCTCGCGATAGAGACGCAGCGTTCCCGCCGCCTCAAGGTCGCGCGCGATGCCGGCGCGTGCGGCGCTCGCGATCAGCGCCGCGAGGATCGCCCCTTGGGCCGGCTCAAGGTGCTCAGGGAGATCTGCGCCGAGTCGCGCTGCGGCGACCTCGTGTAGGCCAGGGTTCCGGAGCGTCACGTTGCCGATCCAGGTGCCGAGCGCCGCGTCGTCGATCAGACGGGCGGGCCGCTCCGGAGCGATTGTCAGCATGGCGCTGACGATCCCCTTTGCACCGAGCCCCGCGATCTCGCGCTCCGAGGCGGCAAGCGCCGCGAGCAGTGCGTGCACGGATGCGCCATCGTCTGCGTAGATGAGCTCTCCTGCTGCGTCGAGCATCGCAAGGGCGAGCGGCCCGCTCGGTCCGCGTCGATCAACGCCAACGCCACCGATCGCGAGCGCCCCCTCCTGCGCCAACGCGCCAAACGCTGCTACCGCGTGATCTGCGCTCACGCGGCGTGCGTCGACGGCAGAAAGGTCGCCACGCTTCGCCGCCTCGATCCTCGCGCCGAGCTCGGCGAGGTCGTCCGCGTCGGAGCGCGACGTCACCTCCTCACGTTTTGACGGCGCAGATCTCCCCGCAGCAGCATTCCCAGCGCTCACCGCGTCAAAGTCGAACCCAAGCTGCAAGTCGTGGCCCGCGGGCGCGACGGCACGCGATCGCGTCGGAGTTAGCCCGTCGGCGCTACTCCCTCCGCTCGCTCCGCCGTCGCCGCGCAATCCCGCCGATGCCGTCGCGGCGCGAATCGCGGCGGTCGCCTGCTCTCGATCCTCGCCGACCAGTGGCGGCAGGCGCTGCAGCAGCGCGCGAAACTCGAGCTCGCGGAAGAGGGCAAGCGCGCGGTCGCGATCGTAGGAGCCGATCTCTCCGCCGCTCTCGGGGAGCGCAATCGGTGCGTCGCAGTCGATCGTCATGAGGCCTTGGCCGGCGAAGGCCGCGTCGCGATTGTCGCGGAGTGCGTTCCTAATGCGCTCCGGCTCCACCTCGTCGAGGCGCTCATAGAGGGCAACGATTGAGCCGAAGCCGCCGATCAACTTGGCGGCAGTCTTCTCCCCGACGCCAGGAACCCCGGGAATGTTGTCGGAGGGATCGCCCTTGAGCGATTTAAAGTCGACCATCTGCGCAGGGGCGAGGCCGTAGCGCTCCGCGACGCGCGCCTCGTCGTAGGCGACAATCGCGTCGGCTCCCCCCTTGGCGGTGTGCAGTAGCGTGACCTTCGGGTTGACGAGCTGCAGCATGTCGAGATCACCTGAGACGATATCGATCTCCCACCCTGCAGCCTCGCCCTGCCGCGCAAGGGTGCCGATCACGTCATCTGCCTCGTAGCCGCTCATCTCCATGAGCGGGAAGCCCAGCGCTGCGACGATCTCGCGCACGATAGAAATCTGGCCTCGCAGCTCCTCAGGCATCGGCGGTCGCTGCGCCTTATAGGCGGGGAATCGTTCGTGGCGATAGGTAGGCCCCGGGGCATCAAAGGCGACGATCGCGCGCTCGGGTGCGACGTCGGCGATCGCTCGCAACAGGATGCTTGCGAAGCCGAATGCGGCGTTGGTGAGTACCCCGCGGCTGTTCGTGAGCGGCGGCAGGGCGTGGAAGGCGCGGTAGATCAACCCGTAGGCATCGACGAGGAGAAGACGGCGGGGTCGCACACAGCGAGGGTAGCGCAGCCCCCGCGCGGGATTAACTCCGGCGGCGTCGACGGACGAGCTCAGCGGCGAGCAGGCTGCCGACCACGCCAGCAACCCCGAGCGCCACGAGGAGTGTCGCGTCGCTCCAACCTTCGACGGTGCGCCCTGCGCCTTCAAGCGCTTCACTCGACGCACCGCCAGGTGCAGCCACGGGAGGGAGCGGGCTGAGGTCCGTCGCTGAGCTTTTGACTGCAGCCATGTTGCTGGCCTCGGGGGCGGAACCGCTCGCTGCGCCGCCGTCTGCGCCCCCAGTTACGCCGCTCAGGCCAACAAACAGGAGGGCGAGCGAGAGGGTGCCCGACGCAAGGGCACGACCAGGAACTGCAGCGAACCAGGAGGCAACGAGGCCACGAACGCCACGGCGACCTTCACGCGATGCACCAACGGCTGCCAGGCGATCGCGCAGGGCGCGATCGGCGAAGGGGTCGCGACCACGGCGTGGCTCCACGGCGCGATAGGCGTCGATGGCACGGTCGAGATCAGGCATCACCCCTCCGTAACGTCACCGTGCGACGCGCGGTTCCCATGTACATCACCAAGGAGGCGCCGCAGCTCGGCACGACCACGGCTGATCCTGCTCTTCACCGTGCCGATCGATGCTCCGACGAGCGTAGCGATCTCGGCGTAGTCGTAGCCGTCTACGTCGTAGAGGAGGATCGCCGTGCGACGCTCCGCCGGGATCGCACGAAGTGCTGTGCGCAGCTGCGTGGCGAGCTCCCCCTGCTCTGCCCGATCCGCTGGGTCGCTGCTACGCCCTGCGATCGGCTCGCTTGCCCGCTCGACGCGCGCGCCGCCATCGCTCTGATCGGAACTACCTCCGTCGGGGAGCGGAACAGTTGGTCGACGCCGTTCGCGACGGGCGGCGTCGCGGGCGGCGTTCTCGACGATTCGCACGAACCAGCCGCGAAGGTTACGCGGCTCCACGCGGTCGAGCGCGCGATACGCCGCGACCAGCCCCTCTTGGAGCGCATCGTCGGCGGCGGCTGGCTCCCCAGAGACGCGGAGCGCCATGCGCCAGGCGAGGTCAAGATCGGGGGCGAAGAGCCGCTCGAAGGCGGCGGTATCCCCCGCGCGAGCAGCGGCGAGCAGCGCGCGCCGCTCCTCTCCCAAGGGGCCTGCATCACGCCCAGCCATCGGCGCCTCCCCCTCGGGCCGCCTTACCTCGCTCTCAGCCATCGCACAGATGATGCCGCGCCGCTACGATCTTGGCGAGCCGAGGTGGCGAAATGGCAGACGCAACCGACTCAAAATCGGTCGACTGAAAGGTCATGTGGGTTCGACTCCCACCCTCGGTACCAGCCGCCGCTCCGCGCTACGATGGCGGGGCCGGAGTGGCGGAATGGCAGACGCATCCGACTTAAAATCGGCCGACTGAAAGGTCATGTGGGTTCGACTCCCACCTTCGGCACCAGAGCCCACGGGGCGCACCAAACCAGGAGCAGCCACGAACGAAACGGAGGCGAGATGGCAAACGACAGCGGCTTCTCGAAGCTCGACCGCGCCGCGCTGATGCGTGAGCATGCGGCCGCTCGATCGCGCCGTGCCGCCGCGGCCGCCGGGAGTTCCGAGTGGCGATCCGCCGCCGCCGATGTGGCACGCATCGAGGTGCAGCTCGCGTCGATCACCGCACTGAAGACACCGCCTGCACGCATCGCGCGCCCTGAGGAGAAGCGGCGCGCCTAGCGCAGGGTTAACGCCTAGCGCAAGCCTGACGCCTAACGCAGCCCGAGGATCGCGCCGAGAGCCAGGCTGACGAAGAGTGCGCCCATCGCCGGACGACCGGCGAGGAACGCGGCGCCAACATGCCAGAGCGGCCAGAGCGTGTAGCCAACTGGCGGCGCAGCGGGCCGAGGCGCCGCAACGAGGCGTAACGCTGGAAGCGCGCTCAGCGCGCCGAGTCCTGCGAGCGGCGCCGCGATGATCGGAAAGATCCCGAGCGCGGCAAACGCGGCGACGCCGAGGTAGCCGAGCGAGATGAGCGCCACGGTGACGCTTCGCGAGGTTCGCTCGCCGAGACGCACAACGAGGGTGCGCACGCCGCGCGAGCCGTCGGCCTCGATCTTGTCGAGGTGCTTTCCGAAGAGCACAGCTGTAACGATGCATGCCCACGGGAGCGTCGCGACGAGCGCCATCGCGTCGAGCGAGCCGGTGGCGGCAAGATAGGTTCCGCCGCCCATGAGCGGCCCCCACACAACGAAGGCAGAAAGCTCGCCGAGGCCGCGGCGCTTCAGTCGCAGCGGCGGGTCGGTATAGCCCCACGAAAGGATGAGCCCAGCGATCGCAAACGCGCCGAGGAGCGCTTCGCCACGAACCACCATCGCGAATCCACCGAGGAGCGCAGCCAGCGCGGTAAGGATTCCAATGGCGATCAGGAGCGTGCGGCTCGACATCGCTCCGGATGCGATCGGGTGCGGCGAGTAGTCGGCGCGCGGGTAACCGGGTCGATCGAGGCCGTCATGGTAATCGCGCCAGTCGTTGGCAAGGTTGTTCGCGGTATGCGCAAGGCTGGCACCGACAAGCGCGGCGAGCCCAAGGAGTGCGCCGCTGACGGGCGCTCCACCAAATGACGCATCGTCAATCGTGCCGCGCCACCAGGCGACGAGGAGCCCCTGCCCCGCCCCAACGATTGAGAGCGGAAGGACCGAGGCGCGAGCCAGAAGGAGGCCACGCGCGAGGCGCGACATCGAACGCCAATCGACGCCCTCAGGGGGAGACTGCCGAAGGAGAACTGCGGCGTAGGTCTTCAACATGCCTGCAGTATGCCGTGTTATTCAGAAGTGCGCAGCGCCGCGCCGTCAGAAATCAACTCCACCTCGACGCCGCTTCGACCGACACGATCGCGAATCGTCGCCGCAAGCGTGGCCTCCCAGGCAACTCCATTGCGGACCTCCATCGGAAGGTGCGCCGAGCCACTCCCCTGCGGCACATGGACCACGACCGGCGTTGCCCCCGGTCGCGAGGCGAGTTCATGCTTCACCAACTCCATCGCACGGAGCGTCTCGTCTGCAGGTCGTCCGAGCGCAAAGCGAATGTGCAGCACCGCGCCGACTGGGGCCTCGATCGGATCTGCGCGGCGCTCCACGGCCGTTGCAACCGCAGCAGGGGGCGGTACTGTACTCGCCTCGCCCTCACCCTCTGGCACAAGGCCAGGCGGAAACCCCGCGCCTGATTCACCGCGGCGTTGATATCGGCGCGGCGAACCACCGCCGCTCGCAAGCTTGCGACTCACCTCGCTCGGATCAAGTCGCTGCGCCTCCTCCCATGGGATCACCGCCTCGGCGATAATCGACCAATCCTCGCCGCGCTTCTCCGTTCGCCCCGCGACGAGAACGATCTCGCCCTCGACCAGGTGGGCGCGCGACGCGTCCCACATCTTCGGGAAGGCCACCACCTCAATGCTCCCGGTGAGATCTTCAACGGTGACAATTGCCATTGCGGCCCCGGCCTTGGTGACGAGTGTGCGGATCCCGGTGACGATCGCGCCAACGACGGCGCGCTCATCGCGAAATCCCTCGTCGCGGAAGTCACCGATATAGGCGCTCGCATGGGGCGCTATTGCCGCCTCGACCGCGTTCATCGGGTGGTCGGAGAGGTAGACGCCGAGCAGCTCCTTCTCCCATCGCAGCCGTTCGCGAATTGGCGCCTCCGCCGTATCTGCGAGCGGCGGGGTGGCGTCAGCGGCGAGAAGTGGATCGGCTTCAAAGAGCGAGACTTGACCGGCGGAGCGCTCGCGCTGCACGGCGGCGGCACCGGCGAGCGCATCGTCGAGGGCGAGTAGGAGCTGCGCAGGGTGGCCGAGCGACGACATAGCGCCGACCTTGGCGAGCGCCTCGAGAACGCGCTTGTTGGCCAGTCGTAGGTCAATTCGTTCGCAGAGATCGCGCAATCCCTTGAACGCTCCGTGAGCAGTGCGCGCGGCAACGATCGATTCTGCCGCGCCGGCGCCAACATTCTTGATCGCCAAGAGTCCGAATCGAATCGCTGTGCCTTCGGGCTCAAAGTCGAGCGCGGAGCGCTCAATGTCTGGGGGGAGCACATCAATGCCAAGGCGGCGACACTCAGCGATCGCGGCCGCGACCTTCTCCTCTTTCGAGCGGAAGGCATTGAGGACACTCGTCATGTACTCCACGGTGTAGTTCGCCTTGAGGTAGGCGGTCTGGTACGCGAGCATCCCGTAGCAGGTGGCATGCGCCTTGTTGAATCCATAGTTCGCGAACGGTTCAAACGCCTCGAAGACGCGGGCGATCACGCCGCGGTCGACCCCGCGCTCCGCCGCCTGGCGAATGAACTCCTCCTCGAGGCCGGCGAGCACGTCGCGCTGCTTCTTGCGGATCGCGTAGCCGAGGGTATCGGCCTTCGGTCCTGAGAAGCCGCCGAGGGCACGAGCCGCCGCCATGATGTCCTCCTGATAGACGAATACGCCGTAGGTCCGTTTCAGGAACGGCTCGAGGAGCGGGTGGAGATACGTGACCGGCTCCTGCCCGTGCTTGCGCCGAATGTAAGTGGGGATGTTCGCCATCGGTCCGGGCCGATACAGGGCGACCATGGCGGCGAGGTCGTAGACGCTTGTCGGGCGCAGCTCACGGATGTAGCGGCGCATCCCCGCCGACTCCAGCTGGAAGATCCCCGTTGTCTCCCCTGAGGCGAGCAGGTCAAACGTGCGCTTGTCATCGAGTGGAATAACATCGAGGTCGATCTCCACCCCGCGACTCTCGCGAATGCGCTCCACCGCGGTGCGCAGGATCGTGAGGTTCGCGAGGCCAAGGAAGTCGAACTTCAAGAGCCCGAGCGCCTCGATGCTGTGCATCTCGAGCTGCGTCATCACACCCTCGGAGTTCGTGGCGCGCTGGAGCGCCATCATCTCGGCGAGCGGCTCGCGGCTGATCACGACCCCCGCGGCGTGTGTCGAGGCGTTGCGCACCACCCCCTCAAGCTGTTCCGCGAGGTTGACGAGACGGCTGTAGTCAGGGCTCTCGGCGAGCGCGCGGAAGTCTGGCGTTTCGCGCGCGTTGGCTAGCGTCGTCCCAGGGCGCTCGGGGACGGTCTTCGCAATCTTGTCGACCTCGCCGAAGCTCTTGCCGAGCACGCGCCCAACGTCGCGCAGCGAGGCGCGCGCTGCCATCGTGCCGAAGGTGATGATCTGGGCAACTCGATCCTCGCCGTACTTGCGCGCAACGTAGCGAATCACCTCATCGCGTCTTCCGTCCTCGAAATCGATATCGATATCGGGCATCGTCACGCGATCCTCGTTGAGGAATCGTTCGAAAGGGAGCTCGTAGTGAATCGGATCAACCGGGGTGATCCCGAGCGCGTAGGTGACGATCGATCCTGGAGCGCTACCGCGGCAGGTCGTGGCGATCCCCTGCTCGCGTGCAAAGCGCACGAAGTCGGCGACGATCAAGAAGTAGGCGGCGTAGCCCATCCGTTCGATCACGCCGAGCTCGTAGGTGAGTCGCTCGCGCGCTGCATCGGTCGGCGTCCCATAACGACGACGGAGGCCCACCTCCGCCTCCTTGCGCAACCAGCTCTCCACGCTCTCCCCAGCTGGAACCGGGAAATCGGGGAGGCGAACCTGGTTCAGCTCCAACTTGAGCGAGACGGCGTCGGCAATACGCCGCGTATTGGTGAAGAGCTCGGGGCGATCCGGGAAGAGCTTCGCCATTCGCTCGGGCGACTTAAGGTAGAACTCGCCGCTGTTGAAGCGCATCCGATTCGGTGTCTCGAGATTGCTCGCCGTGCCGATGCAGAGGAGCACATCGTGCGCCTCGACCTGCGTCTCGTGTACGTAGTGCAGGTCGTTGGTGAGCACGAGCGGCAGCCCCACCTCGGGGGCGAGCCTGAAGAGCTTCTCATTCAGCGCGCGCTGCTCCGGCAGGCCGTGATCCTGGACCTCAAGGTAGAAGCGATCCTTGCCGAAGATATCGCCGTAGCGCCCTGCGGTCTGCACGGCGAAGTTCCAATCATCACCCTCAAGCGAACGTGCGACCTCGCCGTTGAGGCATGCGGAGAGGCCGATTAACCCCGCGCTGTGCTTTGCCAGAAGGTCGAGGTCGATGCGCGGCTTGTAGTACATGCCATCGAGGTGCGCGTCGGTGACAAGGCGGCAGAGGTTGCGATAGCCGACGTCGTCGGTTGCGAGGAGCACAAGGTGGAACGGCTGCTGATCTGCGCGCCCCTCTTTGTCGTGCATGCCGCGTCGAGCCACATAGGTCTCAACGCCGATGATCGGCTTGATCCCGCGCTTGTTCGCCTCCTGAACGAACTCGATGCTGCCGTAGAGCGAGCCGTGGTCGGTGATGGCGATGGAGTCCATTCCGAGGCGCTGCGTCTCATCGAGGAGCGGGGCGATCTTCCCCATGCCATCGAGCAGGCTGTACTCGCTATGGACGTGGAGATGGGTGAAGTCAACAGGTCCGCTCACGGGGGGAAGTCTAGCGGCGACGTAGGATCCCCCTATGGACGAGCGCGAACGAGCGAGGATGCGGGCGGCGATCGACGCCGCCGAGGGGCGCGGGTCAGCCCCTTACCTCTCCGATGCGTCGCTGCGCGCGCTCTTCGCCGAAACCCGCACGATCGCCATCGTCGGCGCATCACCGCGTCCAGACCGTCCGTCGCACGGCGTCCTCATCGCCCTCGCCGCCGCTGGGTGGAAGATCCTTCCAGTGAACCCGGCCCCCGCTGCGCTCGCCGATGGGATCGCCGGGCTCCCCTGCTATCCGAGCCTCTCCGCCGCCGCAGCGAGCCTCCCTCACGGCGAGCGCATCGATCTCGTTGATGTCTTCCGTCGTCCGGAGGAGTGCGCAGAGGTGACGCGTGAAGCGGTCGCCGTCGCAGCACGGTGGATCTGGCTGCAACTCGGCATCATCGACGAAGAGTCGGCGCACATTGCAGCTGATGCGGCGATCCCGTTCGTGCAGGACCGCTGTACCGCGATCGAGGTGGCGAGACTCGGCCTTCGCGCGCCGCTCGGCGAGCCGCGCAGCGCCTAAGCGCTGGGGGCGAAGAGGGCGATCAGGATTCCAACGAACGCGGCGATTGCAACACCGACGAGACGCTGAAGGCGCGACGTGATCAGCTCGCCCTCCAAGCGATCGAGCAGGTCGGGGCCGCGCCCTGGTCCTCCGCGCCAGGCTTCATAGCGCCTCGCCTCGCCGATGCGCGCAAGATAGCTACGACGCGCGGCGAGAAGCGGCGGAAGGGTGCGACCGAGATAGACGATCCCCGCAGCCCCAAGGAGCCCGACGAGGAGACGAACGATGCCGAGCACGCGGGCTACTCCGCGTCGAGGAGTCGACGGATGATCTCACCGAGGCGTGCGGGATTTCCGCGACCCTTGCTCGCCTTCATCGCCTGGCCGACGAGGAAGCCGAGCGCCTGCTGCTTTCCGGCGCGCCAATCGGTGAGCGCTTGGGGGCTCGCTGCCAGCGTCTCCGCAGCGATCGCCTCGAGGGCGCCGTCGTCGCTGATCTGGGCGAGGCCGCGCTCCGCGATCGCCGCACGAATGTCGAGTGGACTGGCACAGAGCTCGGCGAAGAGCGCCTTTCCGGTTGCTCCGTTGATTTGACCGGCGCCGACCGCGGCAACGAGTGCTGCGAACTGCTTCGGCTCGGGCTCACCCGCCCCCTCGTTGGCGGCGCGCAGGTACTCGCCCGCAACCCAGTTGGCGAGAAGCTTCGCGTCGAGCCCTGGCTGAGCAGCGCGGGCCGCCTCGAAGAGGCTCGCAGCGCGCGGTTCGCCGACGAGGACCCCGGCGTCGTACGCCGTGAGACCGAGATCGGCAACGTAACGGGCGCGTCGTGCCGCGGGGAGCTCCGGGAGGCGCGCGCGAATCTCAGCGATCCAGGCATCGGAGATGGCGAGCGGCGGTAGGTCGGGCTCTGGGAAGTACCGATAGTCGTGCGAGTCCTCCTTCGCACGCATCGTGTACGTGGTCTCGCTGGTGTCGTCCCAGCCACGCGTCTCCTGCTTCACGCTTCCGCCTGCGTCGAGCAACTCGTTCTGCCGCGCAATCTCGAAGGCGATTGCCCGCTCCACCGAGCGGAAGGAGTTCATGTTCTTCACCTCGACGCGCGTGCCGAACGGGGCCTCTTCAGAGTCGCGCAGCGAGACGTTTGCCTCAACGCGCATCTGGCCGTTCTCCATCTCGGCGTCTGCGGCGCCGATCGTGCGCAGCAACAGCCGCAGCTCCTCGGCGTAGCGGCGCGAGGTCTCAGCGTCGCGAAGGTCTGGCTCGGTCACGATTTCGAGAAGGGCGACCCCCGAGCGGTTGTAGTCGATGAGGCTTGCACGGCTCCCGTCGCCTGCGCGCTCATGGCGCAGGCGCGCGGTGTCCTCTTCAAGATGGGCGCGACGGATCCGCACGCTCCCCACCCCAGCGCTCGTCGTCACCTCAAGGCTCCCGTGTTCGGCGAGTGGCAGGTCGAGCTGGCTGATCTGATAACCCTTCGGCAGGTCGGGGTAGAAGTAGTTCTTACGATCCCATCGCGTGGTCGACGGGGTCTTCGCGCCGATCGCGGCGCCGACGGCGATCACCTTCTCGATCGCGGCGCGGTTCGGCGTGGGGAGGGCGCCGGGGAGCCCGAGGCAGGTTGGGCAGGTGCGACTATTTGGCTCGTCGGCATCGGTCGGAATCGCGCAGGGGCAGAACATCTTCGTCGCGGTGCGAAGCTGCACGTGGATCTCGATCCCGATGACCGCGCTGCGAACGCTTCCGCCGCTCACCACCCTGCCGCTCACGATTTCGCCTCGCGCGCCCGTGCGACGAACCTGCCGATCCGCGCGATCGCCTCGACGAGGCGATCCTCGGAGGTTGCGTAGCAGATCCGCACGTGGCCGCGACCACTTGCGCCGAATGCAGAGCCTGGGATAACCGCCACATGCTCCTCCTCAAGGAGTCGCTCGGCGAACGCCTCGTCGTTCATGCCGAGCGAGGAGATGTCGGGGAAGGCGTAGAAGGCGCCCTTCGGCGCGCCGGTCGGAAGTTGCAGCGCGGCAAGGCCATCGAGGACGATCGTTCGGCGACGCGCGTAGGCGGCGCGCATCTCTTCAAGCGCCGGCTCTCCCTGCTCAAGCGCAACAAGCGCCGCGTCCTGCGAGGGGGTCGGCGCGCTCATGATCGCGTACTGGTGAATCTTCACCAGTCCCGCGACGATCTCGGCGGGGGCGCAGAGATAGCCGACTCGCCAGCCCGTCATCGCGTACGACTTCGAGAATCCACCGATGAGGATGGTGCGCTCCTTCATGCCCGGGTAAGCGGAGATCGCGCGGTGCGCTGCGCCCTCGTATACGAGTCGGTCGTAGATCTCGTCGCTGATCACCAGCAGATCGTTCTCGACGGAGATCTTCGCGAGTGCGACGCGGCTCTCCTCGTCGAGCGTCGCGCCGGTCGGATTTGCTGGGTAGCCGAGGAAGAGCGCCTTCGCGCCGCCGCGCTTCGCGCCACCTGCAACCGCGCGCTCTACCGCAGCGGGGTCGAGACGCCAGCCGTCGACGGCGCTCGTCGCCACGGGGATCGCCGTGCCGCCAGCGAAGACAACGGCGGGAAGGTAGGCGACGTACGAGGGCTCAGGGAGAACGATCTTGTCGCCCGGCCCGATCGTGCCACGCACGGCAACGTCGACCGCCTCGGAGGCGCCGATCGTGACGATGATCTCGGTCGCAGGGTCGTAGCGAACCCCCGACCGCTCCTCAATCTTTGCGGCGATCGCGCGCCGCAGCTCGGGGGTGCCGTAATTCGAGGTGTAGTGGGTGCGACCCGCACGCAGGCTCGCGATCGCCGCCTCAACGATGAGCGATGGCGTATCAAAGTCTGGCTCCCCGACACCGAGGCTGATCACATCGTCCATTTGCGCGGCGATGTCAAAGAAGCGCCGAATCCCCGATGGCGGAACGGCGCGCACGCGCTCGGCAAGGATGCGCTCGGCGAATTCGCTCATGCGGCACCTCCGTTCGCTGCGCGGACGAGCGCCGTCGGCTCGACCGAGCGCCACTCAGCTGTTGCGGTGATCGCCTCGAAGCCGGAGGCGATCCCGAGCAGTTGCGCCTCAGACCACGGGCGTCCGATCAGCTGCGCGCCGACGGGGAGCCCCTCGGAGAGGCCGCACGGGATGCTCACCCCGGGGAGGCCTGCCATGTTCGTTGGAATGGTGCAGGCATCTGCGAGATACATGGAGACGGGATCGCTTAGCTTCGCCCCGAAGCGCCACGCCACCTGCGGGCTCGTCGGCGCAATGATTGCGTCGAAGCCCGCCGCCCAAACGCGGTCGAAATCGCGTGCGATCAAGGTGCGAACCTGCTGTGCCTTGACGTAGTACGCGTCGTAGTAACCCGCCGACAACGCATAGGTGCCGAGCATGATTCGGCGTCGCACCTCTGGGCCGAAGCCGCGACCACGCGTTTCGAGATACCCCTGCAGCAGGTCGCCCCCGCCGTGCTTCGATGCGCCGTAGCGAATCCCGTCGTACCGAGCGAGGTTCGCCGACGCCTCAGCGGGCGCCACGATGTAATAGGTGGCAAGGGCATGCTCGGTCGTTGGGAGGCTCACCTCCTCGATCGTCGCGCCAGCTGCCTCGAGCGACGCCACGGCGGAGCGCACGGCGCGCTCGACCCCGGGCTCCATGCCGGCGACGAAGTACTCCTTCGGCAGCGCGAAACGGCGACCCTTCAGCGCAGTCGCAGCGGCATCGCCACTCGGAAGCGCGAGGAGCTCTGCGGGGAGCGGCTCAGCGGAGCTCGTCGCGTCGTGCGCGTCGCGCCCACCGATGGAGTGCAGCAACAGTGCCGCATCTTGCGCTGTGCGCGCGAATGGCCCGACCTGATCAAGCGACGAGGCGAAGGCAACGATCCCGTACCGCGAGACGCGACCATACGTCGGCTTCATGCCAACGATGCCAGTGAGGCTCGCCGGCTGACGGATCGAGCCGCCCGTATCGGTGCCGATCGATAGCGGCGCCTGGAACGCTGCCACCGCAGCCGCGGAGCCGCCCGATGATCCGCCCGGGATCCGGTCGAGATCCCACGGGTTCGTCGTGCGCTTGTAGGCGCTGAACTCTGTCGAAGAGCCCATCGCGAACTCGTCCATGTTCGTCTTGCCGAGGATGACCGCGCCCGCCGCGCGAAGGCGCGCAGCAATCGTTGCGTCGTATGGGCTGATGTACCCCTCAAGGATCTTCGACCCCGCGGTGGTCGGAGTCCCCTCAAGGTTGACGAGATCCTTCAGCGCGATCGGGACTCCGAGTAGTGGGGGGAGGGCGGCGAGCGCTGCAGTGTTTCCGCGAGCGGCGGTGAAGCGCGCGTCCGCGGCACTCGCCTCGCCGAGCGCCGCATCGCGACGCAGATGCAGCCATGCGTTGAGATGCGCCTCTTCGTGTTCGATCCCATCAAGGAGGGCGGTGGTAGTGGCAAGCGCGGTCGCCTCACCGCTGCGATACGCGGCGGCGAGTTGCACTGCAGTGGCACGGCGAGGATCGAGGCTCATCCGTCGGCCTCTTCGGTCAAGATCGCCTGCACCTTCACAAAGTCGGCGACGTGCGCCGGCGCGTTCCCCAACGCCGCCTCGACTGGGAGCGAGGCCTCGGGCGTGTCTTCGCGAAGTGGCATCGGCTGAACGATCGCCTGGGCGCTCGGCGAGACGCTCGAGGTGTCGACCGAGGCGAGGTGCGACCACTGCTCAAGGATCAGATTCAGGTCCCCCTGCAGCGTGACGACCTCGTCAGGGTTCAGACCGAGACGCGCGAGGGCGGCTACCCGTTCAACGTCGGCGCGGCTCAACTCGCTCATGCGTGAATCCTAGCCGCCCGACGCTCCACCGATGCGGGCGAAGAGGGTTGCAGCGTCGATGACGGGGATGCCGAGGCGTTCCGCAGCGGCGAGTTTGCTCCCCGCCTTCTCGCCTGCCACGAGCAGCGTCACCTTCGCCGTGACTGAATCGGCGACGCCACCACCAGCGGAACGGATCGCATCGTGGATCGCCTCACGGGTGTGTCCAGCGATGCTCCCGGTCACCACGACGACCTCGCCGAGAAGCGGGCCGCTCGCGCTCCCCCGTTGCGTGGGTGGAAGCAGGGTGAACCCTGGCGCCTCAAGAAGGTCGTCGAGGATCCCTGAAGTGTCGGTATCGGCGAAGAAGGCGACGATGCTCGCCGCGACGATCGGCCCAATCCCTGGGACGGCAGTGAGCTCCTCGACGCTCGCCGCGCGCAGGTTGGCGGCAACGTGACGTCCCCAGTCGGCACCGCCAGTTGGCGGCACGCGTCGCGCCAACTCCTCGGCGAGGTCTTTTGCTGTCGCCTCCCCGACATGGCGGATGCCAAGCGCGACGAGCACGCGCCAGAGCTCGCGCTCGCGACGACGCTGGACCTCGTTCAGAACGTTCACAATGCGATTCGCATCGCCGCTCCGCTTTGCATTGGTCGCAACGCTCCCCATGCGATCGAGGCCGTCGAGGTCTTCGGCACGGAGACGATAGAGATCGCCGATACGCTTCACCGTGCCGCGCGCGACAAGCTGTGCGAGGAGCTTTTCGCCGATCCCCTCCAGGTCGAGTGCTCCGCGGCCAACGGCGTGTCGAAGCCCCTCAAAGAGCTGCGCTGGGCACCACCGATTCGGGCAGCGGTGCCGCACCTCATCGCGCACCACCGGCCCTGCGCACGATGGGCAGATCGTTGGCATCTCGAACGAGACGAGCGGAGCCTCACGCCGCTCGGGGACGCTTCGGACCACCTCGGGGATCACGTCGCCCGCCTTCTGCACGATCACCCAATCGCCGACGCGCACGTCCTTACGGCGGATCTCGTCGATGTTGTGCAGCGTCGCACGGCGAATGGTTGAGCCAGCGAGCAGCACGGGGGCCATCTCTGCCACTGGGGTGAGGTAGCCGGTACGTCCCACCTCAACGACGATGCGCTCCAAACGCGTCGTTGCCTGCTCCGGTGGAAACTTGTATGCGATCGCCCACTTCGGCGAACGTGATACGTAACCGATCTTCTCCTGGTCGGCGACCGCATCGACCTTCAGCACCGCGCCGTCTGTTTCGTAATCGAGCGTGTGTCGCTCACCCTCCCAACGCGCCAAGAATGCGGCGGCGCTCGTGCCGCTGAGCCCACCCTCCGCGTGCACTTCGGTCGGCAGGCCCAGCTCGCGCAGCCGAAGCAGCGCTGCGCTCTGTTGTGCCGGTTGTGGCTCCTCGAAGAGTTGATAGGCGAAGAATGCGAGGCGACGCGAAGCGGTGACGGCGGGATCCTTCTGACGCAGAGATCCAGCAGCGGAGTTGCGCGGGTTGGCGTACAGGTCGAGCCCCTCCTCTTCGCGCGCGGCGTTGAGCGCTGCAAACGCAGCCTTTGGCATGTAGACCTCGCCCCGCACCTCGCAATCGATCGGCGATGTCAACTGTGCTGGGATCGCGGTGATCGTGCGAACGTTTGCCGTCACATCTTCACCCGTCACGCCATCACCACGCGTTGCCGCTTGCACGAGTCGCCCGCGCTCGTAACGGAGGCTGATTGCAAGCCCATCAATCTTTAATTCGGCAACGAGCGACGGCTCGCGCCCGCCGAGCACCTTAGCGGCACTAGCGGCGAACGCCTCGACCTCTTCTGGGGAGAATGCGTTGGAGAGGCTGAGCATCGGGCGCTCATGCTGCACCTCGCCAAAGATCGTCGCCTCGCGCGCACCTCTTGCCCCGACGCGTTGCGTTGGCGACTCCGGAGTGATCAGCTCCGGGTGCGCCGCCTCAAGCTGCTCAAGATCACGACGTAGCGCGTCGTACGCCGCATCGGCAAGGTGCGGCGCGTCGGCGAGATAGTAAGCGGCGTCGGCGGCGTCGATCGCCGCTACGAGCTCGGCGTGACGGCGGCGCGACGCTGCATCGTGACGCGCCATCAGAGCTCCTCGAGCCCGGCGATGCTGCCGAGGAGCGTCTTCACGCCGTGCCCTGCGAACGCAACGGTGACCTCCTCGTCGTGACGTGTGAGGCGCGAGGTGACGACGATCCCCTCACCGAAGCGCGCGTGGCGCACGCGATCACCGTCGCGGTAGTAGCGCTCGCCCGGGACCCTCGGTCGTGCTGGCGCG
>JBPCTG010000077.1:0-1237 GCA_051006395.1 Candidatus Limnocylindrus sp. | reverse complement strand
CGCACCGAGCGCCGCACGGCTGCGGTAGGATCTCGGCATTGGCGCGTGGCCAAGCGGTAAGGCACCTGCCTCTGGAGCAGGGGATCCTAGGTTCGAATCCTAGCGCGCCAGCCAATCTCCTCGGCGGTATCGGGAGGTCTCATGTCTGCCCCGGCGCCAAGCCCCTTCGTGGTGGTGGTCCTGCCCACCTACAACGAGGCCAACGGGATCACGACGACCATCCAGCGAATCCGGTCGGCGCTTCCGAGCGCACATCTTCTCGTCGTTGATGACAGTTCTCCCGACGGGACTGGCCGCATCGTTGCTTCGATCGCGGCGCGCGACGTGCAGGTGGAACTGATGACTCGCCCTGGCAAAGAGGGGCTGGGCCGAGCCTACGCGTCGGGGTTTCGGCGCGCACTGGCACTAGCGCCAAACATCGTTGTGCAGATGGATGCCGATTTGTCACACGATCCTGACGAGCTGCCTGCACTCATCGCGCCGATCGTTGCAGGGGCGGCGGATCTCGTCGTTGGCTCGCGTCGCGTGGGTAGTGGTGCAACGGTCGGATGGAGCCGTCGGCGCAACGCGCTGTCGCACCTCGGTGGGCTCTATGCGCGTACGATCTTGAGCCTTGGCGTTGCTGACCCGACGGGAGGCTATCGTGCCTGGTCGGCCCCACTGCTCGCCGCGGTCACTGCTACCCCTACGACCGCCGCAGGGTACGGATTTCAGATTGAGATGCTCTGGCGGGCGCGTAGGGTGAGTGCGCGCATCGTGGAGGTTCCCATCACCTTTCGTGAACGCGCTAGCGGCGTGAGCAAGATGACGCTTCGGATCGCCGTAGAGGCGGCACTCCTCGTGCTGCAACTCGCGCTCCGTCGCAGCACGCGCTAACGCACGCTAGTTCAGCCAATCCTCCAGCGCTGCGATGAATGCGGCCGGGTCCTCCTCGAACGGCACATGGCCGACGCCACGAAGCACCACATACGTGGCGTCGGGGAGCTGCGCGCGGAGCGCCTCCCCAGCCGCGGGCGGCACCCACGAATCTCTCGCCCCCCACAAGATGAACGCGCGAATCGGTGCGCCGCCGTTCGCGAGAATCTCACTCAGCGGTCGCGGCAGGGCATTCTTCCCTGCATCGCGAATGATGCCGAGCAGCGCGAGATCCCAGTCGGGTAGTCGCGCTGAGGCGGCGTAGCCGGCGATCGTCGATGAGGATGCCGCCGACTGCACAGCGAAGGCGGAACGCAGCAGC
>JBPCTG010000076.1:0-1091 GCA_051006395.1 Candidatus Limnocylindrus sp. | reverse complement strand
CGAGGCGTACCCGGAAGAGCCAGAGGTGACCCCAGAGCCCGACGCAACCTCTGCAGCGACACGAGCCTTTTGGGAGCGCCTCGGATTCAGCGTTGCTGCAACGGGGCCAGATGGCCGCTGGCCGGTGATGCGTCGCACGCTCTCATAGGCGCTGCCGCGTGAGAGTTTTTTAAGTGAACGCGGAAGGTTGCGACTACGCGATCGTTGCCAACGTCAGCGAGGGTCGCGACGCGGCGATCGTCGCAGCGTGTGCGGAAGCGATTCGAACGACTCCTGGCGTCTCCCTTCTCGACACACATGTTGATGCCGATCACGACCGGAGCGTCTTCACCTATGCAGCTTCGGGGAACACGGAGATTGCAGGCGCGGCACTCAGCGCCGCAACACTGCGTCTAGCTGAACGAACGACCGCCACCATTGATCTCCGTACTCCCGAAAAAGCGGGAGCTGGTCGTGGCGTCCACCCGCGCATCGGCGCGCTCGATGTGGTCCCCGTCGTTCCAATCTCCGCAACCGGAACGCTGAAAGGTGCGGCATCGATCGCGCGCGAGATCGCGGCCGCACTCGGAGGGACGGGGCTCCCCGTGCACTGCTACGGCGCAGTGGCACGTTCCGAAGAACGTCGCGCGCTCATGTCAATTCGCCGCGGAGAGTTCGAGGGCTTGGCTGCGCGTCACGCGACACCCGAGGGGGCCCCAGACTTCGGGTCGATCGCGCCGCATCCGTCTGCCGGCGCCGTGGCGGTCGGCGCGCGTCTTCCGATGGTCGCCTGGAACATCGAACTGCTGGCTCCAAGCGAGATCGCTGGCATTGATGCAGCACGCGCAATCGCGCGCGTGATTCGTGCAAGCGGCGGCGGGGAACAGTCGGTCGACGGACTTCAGGCGCTTGGATTCTTACTGGCTCGACGCGGCCGCGGCCAGGTCTCCATGAACCTGCACGACGCAGCAGCCGCGGCGGAGCGCGGCGATACCTTGCACGCGATCCGAGGGGTGATCGCAGGCCTTGCGCGAGCACACGGCGTGGAGCTTGGTGAGAGTGAGATCGTTGGGCTGGCGCACGAACGCGTGTTGCGCGCAGGGGGCGACCCA
>JBPCTG010000075.1:0-1424 GCA_051006395.1 Candidatus Limnocylindrus sp. | reverse complement strand
GTCGACATCTGCGCGGCTGTCTTCTTCGTACGGAAGGTCGAGCATTGGTCGGCCACCAACGATGCCCACGGAGACTGCGGCAATGTGTCGTGCCAGGTGCGCCTCGATCCCCTTCTTTCGCATCGCGAGGGCGAGGGCGATCCAGCCGCCGGTGATGCTCGCACAACGGGTGCCGCCGTCGGCGACCAGCACGTCGCAGTCGATCAGGATTGAACGCTCGCCGAGCTTCTTGAGGTCGACGGCCTGGCGCAACGAGCGACCGATCAGTCGCTGGATCTCATGGGTGCGCCCGCCAAGCTTGCCGCGAACGGCTTCGCGGTCGCTGCGTGTGTTGGTGGATCGCGGGAGCATGCTGTACTCGGCGGTGACCCATCCGGTGCCGCTGCCGCGCAGATGCGGCGGCACGCGATCCTCGATCGTCGCGGAGCAGATGACCACGGTGCTGCCGACGCTGATCACCGCAGATCCTTCGGCCCAGCGCTGCACGCCGAGCTCGACACTCAACGGTCGAAGTTCGTTATCGCTGCGCCCGTCGGCACGCTTTGTCGACTCGCTCATTTCGCTCCCCCTTCGCCGCGCTCAGCGGCCTTCGCCTCATCCCATAAGCCATCGAGCACCGCGAAGTCTGCACTCTTTAAGTCGATCGCGCGCGCGGCGGCGCGTCGCTCCACATCGCCGAAGCGGCGACGGAACTTCTCGTTCGCGCTGCGCAGGGCCGCCTCAGCATCGATGCCGCTGCGTCGCCCAAGGTTCACGAGCACCGCGAGCACGTCGCCAAGCTCTTCTTTCGCCGCGGCGAGTGTCGCCGAGCTCTTCGCCGCCCGGCCCGTCAGCACGTCGGGGTCGCCCGCTTCGCGAAGCGCTTCGGCGAGCTCGCCAAGCTCCTCGTCGAGCTTCTCGAGCAGGCCGCGCATCTCCGGCCAGTCGTAGCCGAGGGCGCTCGCCCGATCCTGCAGCTCGCGGCTCGCGGCGAGCGCGGGGAGGCTGCGGCTGACCCCTTCAAGGGCACTGCGCGGTGGCGCCTCATCGATTGACTGGTCGGATCCGTTCGCGGCCTTTTCGCTTGCACGCTCTTCGGCCTTCACCGACTCCCAGTTGCGCTGCACATCGCGACTCGTTGTCGCCTGGGCATTGCCGAACACATGTGGATGGCGGCGCACGATCTTCTTCGCCAGTCGCTCCTGGACGTCGGTCAGGTCGAAGGCGCCGACCTCGGCGGCGAGTTGCGCATGGAGGATCACCTGCAGGAGCACATCGCCAAGTTCCCCTTGAAGATCATCGAGCGCCGCGCCGCGACGTTCGGGCGTCGCCCCCTCGAGCGCTTCGATCGCATCGTGCAGCTCCCAGGCCTCTTCGATGAGGTGCTTCGCTAGGCTCCCATGCGTTTGCTCGCGATCCCAAGGGCAGCCATCGGGAGCGCGAAG
>JBPCTG010000074.1:0-55776 GCA_051006395.1 Candidatus Limnocylindrus sp. | reverse complement strand
TCGTTGCTTGCAGCGTGGACTGGCGGGAGCGCGCGCGCTGGCCGGCTCGATAGCGCCCCCTCGTACGACTCCGCAGAGCGGATCGTTGTCTATCGCCCGAGCCGCGTGCGCAGCCTGGTCGGCATTGATCTTGACGACGCAGGCCAGGCGAAGCTCCTCGGTACCATCGGCATGGTGGCAACACCAGCGAAGGGGGCGAGCGTGGTCCCAGTCACGCCGAAGCGCTCGGTGAAGGCTTCGAACGGCGCCTACCGAGCGATCGTTCCCACCTGGCGCCGCGACCTTGAGATCGAGGCAGATGTCGCCGAAGAGGTGGCGCGCCTCTACGGCTACGACCGCCTCACGCCGCAGCTGCCGGGGAGCGACCCGGTTGGCTACGCAGCGCAGCCTACCGCACTGCGTGACGAGATTCGCCAGCATCTCGCCGGCCGCGGCCTGCACGAGGTTGTCACCCATGCGCTCGTCTCAGAGCAGCTTTCAGCACGCTACGCAGAGCCGTCTGATGCAATCCCTGCCGCGCTGGCCGACAGTGAGGGGCGCGCTGTTGGCAGTGCCAGTGCGGGCGAGTTGATCTTGGCAAATCCGCTCTCCGTAGATCACGACCGGCTCCGCCGCTCACTCCTGCCGAGCCTCCTCGATCGTGTTGATGCGAACCTTCGCTACGGTGCGAACTCAGGGGCGCTTTTTGAGGTCGGTCGCGGCTATGGCGGATCCCAGGGTGGCCCGGTCGAATGGACGCGCCTCTCGCTCGCCCTTTGGGGTGAGGTGGAGCCCGCCGCCCCCGGTGGCGTTGCGCGCGCGTGGGATCTCGATGAGGTGAAGCGATTGGTCGCAGGGGTTGCTGCGCATCTCGACGTGCGACCGGCATACGATGCGCTCCCTGACGCCGCGGCGGGGACCCTGCTGCACCCAGGCCGCTCAGCTCGGATCGTTGGCGATCTGGTTGCCGGCGTACTCGGTGAGCTGCACCCTGCGGCACCAGAGTGGCGAGAATCGCCGCGCATCCTACTCGCCGAACTCGCCGTTCGTGGGCTTGCGGCAGGGTCGCCGATGGTGCGCTCCGCGATCGTGCCTCCACCAACTCCGCCGATCCAACGCGACATGGCGATTGCCCTTCCAACCGGCGTGACCGTTGGCGCGCTCGTTTCGCTCGCCCGGACGCACGTGGGCAACGCCACCTCGATCGAGCTCTTCGATCTCTTCGCCGGCGGATCGCTCGGAGCAGGGGAGCGCTCCGCGGGCCTGCGCTTCACCTTCCAGCCTGAAGCAGCTGGTGCGGCAGACGTTGCAGTTGAAACGGCGCTTGACGCGTTTGCCGCCGCGGCGCGCAAAGACCTCGGGGCCAGGGTGCGCGGCGCGGAAGGCGGATGAGCGCGAGCCTGATCGTCGACCTGGGAGCGCTCGCACTTCTCGCGATCATTGCTTGGAACGGTTGGCGCGTCGGCGCGGTGCGCACCCTCGTCGGAGTCGCTTCAGCGCTCCTTGGCCTCTACCTCGCCGCGGTCGGTCGCGCCCCGCTCACCGCGCTGATCTCGACGGCGCTGCCGGCCGTCGACCCGCTCCTTATCGGCGCCGTTGTTGTCGTCGGTGGCACGTGGCTGATCATCTGGCTTGGATCCCTGATCCTTGGAACAACGCTCCGCGCCCTGTTTCGCTTCGTTCGCCTCGGCGGCCTCGACTCGCTGGTCGGTGCGCTCGTCGGCCTTGTGCAAGGGATCCTAATCGTGGGCGGTCTCGTCTTTATCTCCGACGCAGCTCGCTCATTCGGTGGCACGTCGGGGGGGCTCACCACCCTCGTTGACGCGATCAGCGGATCAACGGCCGCATCGCTGGTTCGCGCAGAGCTCTTCCCAGCAATTGGCACACTTATCGGTGGCTGGCTCCCCGACGCGCTCCGCGCGCTCCTTTCGCCGTGAGCATCTGGCTGTGAACACCGCGTCGCGCCCCTTCGACAGCGGCTCACTGCAGCGCCTTGAGTGGCCGGCGGTGACGGCAATCGTTGCTGCGCACTGCGCCTTCGCTCCGTCGCGCGAGGCGGCTCAGGCGCTCTCTCCTGCGACGCCAGATCCGGCTGCGCAGACGCGTCGTGGTCGCACGATCGAACTCTCTGCGCTGCGCCGTGATGGGGCCGATCCGCACATCGGTGGTGCCGCTGACCTTCGCCCCGGCCTTGACCGTATTGCAAAAGGCGGGGCACTCGATGGCGGAAGCCTCTTTGCGATCACCGAGACGCTGCGCGTCGTCGATCGCCTGCAGGGAGAGCTCACGCGTGGCGGGCCGCTCCTCGCCGCGGTTGCGACGGAGCTCGCCCCGTTGCGTGGCCTCCGCTCGCAGTTGGAGCGCGCGGTAGGTTCTGACGGAACGCTGAACGACTCCGCCTCGCCGCTCCTCGGCGGGCTGCGCGCTCATCGACGCAGCGCACTCGAACGCCTGAGGGCGCGCCTCGAGGGGCTCGCCCATGCAAAGGCCTACGCCCCACATCTGCAGGAGGCGATCGTCACCCTGCGCAATGGTCGTTACGTGCTGCCGGTGCGCGCCGAAGCGAAGTCGAAGGTGGCGGGGATCGTGCACGACACGAGCGCCACCGGACAGACGATCTGGATCGAGCCACTCGAGGTGGTGGAGCTGGGGAACGCCCTGCGCGAGGCGGAGGCGGCGGTGAGCGCTGAGGAGGCGCGCGTCCTCAGCGCGCTGAGCGCGATTGTCGCCCGTGAGGAGGTGGCGCTGCGCCGCGATCTCGAGCTGCTGACCGAAGTGGATCTCGTGCGCGCGATCGCTGACGTTGCCGCAGCGCGCGGATGGGAGTTCGCCGAGACGGCAAGCGATGGACGCCTCGAGCTACGCACGGCACGCCATCCGCTCTTGGTCGGCGATCCCGTGCCGATCGATCTGCGCCTCGATGCTACGCAACGTGTGCTCCTCATTACGGGGCCAAACACCGGGGGAAAGACCGTAGCCCTGAAGACGGTCGGACTCCTCACCGCAATGCACGCTGTGGGGCTGCCGATTCCCGCGGGGGAGGGTTCGGCGATCCCACCGACCGGCGGCGTCTGGGCCGACATCGGTGACGACCAGTCGATCGCGCAAAGTCTCTCCACCTTCTCTGGCCACCTCACCTCGATCTTGCGGATCCATGCCGCTGCGGCGCCTGGCGACCTCGTGCTGCTCGACGAGGCGGGGGCGGGGACTGATCCGGCCGAAGGGGCGGCGCTTGCCGCCGCGATCATCGACGACTTCCGCCTTCGTGGCGTGCGCCTTCTCGCGACGAGTCACTACGCCGAACTGAAGCAGTACGCCCACGTCACCGAGGGGGTGCAAAACGGTGCTGTGGAGTTTGATCTTGCGACGCTTCGACCCACCTATCGTCTTACGGTTGGGGCGCCAGGAGGATCGCAGGCCTTCGCGATTGCCCAGAAGCTCGGCCTCCCCGCGCCGCTGCTCGAGGCGGCCCAACGTCGCAGGAGCGACCAGGGCGCCGCCCTAGACGCGTCGCTCGCTGCGGCTGCGACGGCGCGCATTGGCGCCGACGAGGCACGTTCCATCGCTGAACGCCTACAAGAGCGCGCCGACGAGGCGCTTCGCGCCGCCGTCCAAACGAAGCGCGAGGCGGAGCGTGAACTTGCCGCCGCACGCAAGACGGCAACTGAACGCGCGACTGCATACGCGCAGTCCCTCCTCGTAAAGGCGGACGCATTGCGTGCGGCGCTCGCGTCGGGCTCGGTCACCCCGCAGCTGGTAGACGCCGAGGAAACGTTGCGAGATGAACTACGTAGCGCAGCATCACCTGGAGCGTCGGCGGAAGTGGCCGCCAGCGCCGACATGAAGGTGGCACACGTCGGGGATCTTGTTGAGTCGCGGGGCGGCTCTCGCGGCGAGATCGTTGCACTCGACCCTGCACGTCAGCGTTGCACCATCGCCTTCGGCGGGCTACGTGCCGAGGTTGACTACGCCGAAATCGTTGCGATCGTCGGCCGCGCGCCTGCCTCTCCAGTGCTCACTTCACGTCCGTTGCCACCGCCTGGCGCAACGGCGCGGCTTGACCTGCGCGGGGCGCGTGTTGAAGATGCGCTCCTCGCCCTTGAGGCGCGAATCGATGCCGTGCTTTTGGCTGGTGGTGATCGCCTGGAGATCATTCACGGAGTTGGCACAGGGGCGCTCCGTGACGCGGTACGGCGCCGACTACGTGAGTTGAACGAGGTGCGCGAAGTGCGCGATGCCGATGCGCCGGGTCGTGATGGCGTGACGATCGCCATCCTTTAGCGCCGCCGAGGCGCTACGGCGTCGTTGTAGGCGTTTCGGTTGGAGCGCCTGTTGGCGTTTCGGTCGGTACGTCGCTGGGCGAGCCGCTCGGCGTTGGAGTCGGCGAGATTGATGGTGTTGGGGTCGGGGCGCCAGAACCGCAGTAGGTCGTCGGAGCGATCGCGCCGCCCCACGACTCGCCAAATGGGCGCCAGTACGATGCGTAGAAGTAGTCGGTCTTCCCTTCGCGAGCACCGCCGACGATGCCGACGCCCTGTCGTGCGCGTTCAGCCCACTCAAGGTTTGCCGCCTGCCAGGTTGGCCAGTCGCGCTCGGCGAGGCCGAGATCGATGACGTCGCGTTGGATCGGCGTGCCGCTGCAGCCGTTCCCCCACAGGAGACCACTCACCGCGTCGACCGTGACCGAACGGAAGAGGCTGCACGCGGTGGTTGGTGCCGTCCCTGGGATGTAGTACTCCGTGGTCGTGAACTTCGTGCAGTCGCCCGGAAGCTCTCCGCTCTGCGCATCGATGACGACCGCCTGCAGCGTCCCTGGCAGCTCGAATGATGCGATCGGCATCGATGCCGAGATCTCCGAGAAGTACGACTGCCAGACGCCGCCCGCGGCAGAGAGCGACGAAGCGGTGGTCGGCGTTGCGTCGGAGTTGCCAGTCCAGACGCCGGTCACCAAGAGGGGAGCGTTGGAGTTCTTCGGTGGTGCGAGATAGCCGAAGGCGGCGAGATCCTTGGAGTTATCGGTGGTCCCCGTCTTGAACGTTGCCGGCCGACGCTTACCGTTCGCCGCGATGAGTTTGCGCTGAGCCCAGACGGGATTCTGCGAGGCGTCGGTGTTCCCCGCAATGATGTCGGTGATCAGACCATCGGCATCTGATGTGAGCATCGTCTTGAGCGTGCTCGCAGGGTCGGCTGCTTTCCAGACGCTGTTGCCGTAGCGATCCTGGATCTCAAGGATGTAGCGTCGAGCAACAAGGTTGCCGCCGTTCGCAAGTCCGCCGTAGGCGGAGAGGAGGTCGGCGTAGCGAACGTCCATCGTGCCGATCGCGAGGGCAGCGCCGTGGATATTCGTATCTTCTGGAAGGGTGAACGCGCCGTCCTTCAGCCAGCGGAATATCCGGTCTGCGCCGGTGCGGATCGCCGTCTTCACCGCAGGGATGTTGAGCGATCCTTGGAGCGCCTTGCGCGCAACGACCGGACCGCGCTCGACGTTGTCCCAGTCGGCGGGTGTCCACCCTTCGCCAAAGTCGACCGGCACATCCATAAAGAGCGTTGAGGCGGTGATGGCGCGTTCTTGGAGCGCGTAGGCGTAGACGAGCGGCTTGATGGCAGACCCGGGTTGCCGGTAGGCGTTCAGCACGTCGAACTGCGGCTGGAAGGCGGGCGAGCTCGAGGTGGCGTAATAGTCGGCAGACCCCGTGTACGCGAGCACGTCTCCCGTGCGCGCGTCGAGCGTTGCAATCGCGGCGTTATGCAGATTCGTCTTCTTGATCTTGGCGATCCAGTCGACCTTTGGCACGCCGAGTGCTGCAAGGTAGGGGGCCGGGTCCTTCATGTCGGCGGCAAGTACCGCCGCCGCCCACTTGTCCGCCGCCTGCTGCATGGTCCAGTCGAGGGTGGTGACGATTCGGTAGCCATCCGTGTCGAGGCGCGTGCAGAACGAATCTTCGGGCGGGCAGAGGATCTCGCTTGCGAAGTCACGGACGCGATTCACAAAGTGCGGCGCGTTCATCTTCAACAGCGGCGCCGCAACGAGCGTGATCGTCTCGCTCTTTGCCGCCTCAAGTGCAGCATCTTCAATCGTTTCTGTCTCTTGGGGGATCCCCGAGTCTCGCGTCGCCTTGAGAAGATTCAACACGTCAATGCGTCGCTTCGCAACCGGGGTGTCGAGCGGCACGACGAGCACCCCATCGGCGATGCCTGTGCAGGCGTCGGGGACCGCCGGGCAGGTGATCGCGTTCGCGCGCAGATCGTAGGTGCTTGGCGCTTGCGGGATGCCAGCGAGGAGCGCCGCTTGGCCGAGGGTCAACAGCGAGAGATCGGTGATCCCAAAGTACTGTTCGGCTGCAGCACGAATTCCGTAGGCGCGCGATCCGTAGTAGTTGTTGTTCAAGTAGGTCGTCATGACCTTCTCTTTTCCGGCGCGACCAGGGAACTCTTTCGTCAGGCGGATCGCCTGGATGATCTCCTTGATCTTGCGTTCGTAGATGCTCCCCTTGAAGGCATCGGCAGGAAGGAGTACGCCACGGACGAGCTGCTGGGTGATCGTCGAGCCGCCACGACCTGACCCGCGCAGGGTGTCGAGCGCCGCTGCGACAAAGCCGAGCGGGTCGAATCCGGAGTTCTGCCAGAAGGTCTTATCTTCGATCGCTGTGGTGGTGTCGATGACGATCTAGGGGATCTCCTCGAAGGACGCGTTCTCGCGTCGGTCGGAGCCAAACTCGGCGAGTTTCACGGTGCCCGTTCGGTCAAAGACCCCCGAGTTCTCGCCGAGGATGATCGTGTCGAGGTCGCTCGGGCTCGGAAGGTCGCTGATCACCTTCTCGTAGATCGCTCCGACCCCCACATAGGCGATCGCGGCGAAGAGGAGGCAGGAGAGGAGTAGGGCCACGGGGAGGAGGGTGATGAGACCCCCAGAGGGGTTGCGGCGCCTGCGGGCGGTGTCGTCGGGGCGGTGCGGAGCGACCGTGCTCATCGCAGTGAGGGTAGCATGAGCACGTGGCGACCTCACCGCGCTCTGAGCTCCTTCGCGACTTCGCAGCACGCGGCCTCATCCATGAGGTGACGGCGGGGCTTGACGAGCGAGTTGCCGCCGACGCTTCGATCGGCGGCTACATCGGGTTTGATCCGAGCGCCGACTCGCTCCACGTCGGTCATCTCATGGGTGTCCTTGCACTTCGACGACTGCAACTTGCCGGCGGGCGCCCCGTCGCACTCGTCGGCGGCGGAACTGGCATGATCGGCGATCCATCTGGTCGCTCTGCCGAACGGAATCTACTCGATCGCCCCACGCTCGATGCGAATCGCGCGGCGATCGGCGGCCAGCTCGCACGACTTCTCGATTTCTCGGGCGCAAAAGGTGCGCTCCTCCTCGACAACCTTGAGTGGCTCGGCGAGGTCGGCCTGATCGACTTCTTGCGCGATACTGGGAAGCACCTCACCGTCGGATACATGCTCGCGAAGGATTCGGTGAAGAGCCGACTTGAGGCAGGACTCTCCTTTACCGAGTTCAGTTACATGCTGTTGCAGAGCTACGACTTCCTGATGCTGCGCCGTCTTCATGGCGTCGAGCTGCAGATGGGCGGGAGCGACCAGTGGGGGAACATCACCGCCGGCACGGAGCTGATTCGAAGGGTTGAGGGCGATGGGGGCGAAGCTGGGTCGCTCGCCTTTGGCCTCTGCTATCCGCTCCTGGTTGCCAAGAGCGGCGCAAAGTTTGGCAAGACCGCCGAGGGGGCAGTATGGCTCGACCCGAAGCGCACGAGCCCATTTGCCTTCCGTCAGTTCTGGATCGACCAGGAGGACGCACAGGTTGGCGAGCTGCTCCTGCGCTTCACGTTGGACCCGGTGGCTGAAATCACCACGCTGCTCGCAGCGCATGAGGCGAACCCATCGGCGCGGGTTGCCCAGCGCCACCTGGCGTCGCGACTGACGGCAATGGTCCACGGAGCCGACGAGGAGGCGCGTGCCGCCGAAGTTGCCGAGACGCTCTTCGGCGTTCCTGGCGGCGGTGCTCGCGACCCGCGCTCGCTCAGCGCCGCAACGCTTGCAACCCTGGCCGCAGAGCTGGAGGGGGGCGTCGTGCCACAGGCTGCCGAGGCGACGCTCGTTGACGCGGTCATCGCGGCCGGACTCGCCACCTCGAAGGGTGAGGCGCGCCGCCTCATTGACCAAGGGGGGATCAGCGTCAACGGGAGCCCCGCCACGGACGCCACTGCTTCGATCGCAACCTTCGCCCCCCTCGCCGATGGGTCACTGTTGATCCGCAAGGGGCGCCGCGAACATCGCATCCTCCGCGCTCGGTAGCCCGAGCGCACCTTGGCCGCACCTGACCTCGCTCCGTTGGGGCGTGCCGCTCGCCTATACTCCACGCATGTCTGGTCACTCAAAATGGTCCACGATCAAGCGCCAGAAGGGGGCGAACGACGCGAAGCGCGCCGCCCAGTTCACCAAGGTCGCCCGCGAGATCACGATCGCGGCGCGTATCGGCGGTGCTGATCCCGCGGCAAACCCACGGCTCCGCCTTGCCGTTGACAAGGGGCGCGGCCTTAACATGCCAAACGACAACATCAAGCGCGCGATCGAACGCGCCGCCGGCCTTGGCCAGAACGAGGCGTATGAAGAGATCTCGTATGAAGGATACGGTCCAGGTGGCGTCGCCGTGCTCGTTGAGGCCGCGACCGATAACCGCAATCGCACCGCCTCAGAGGTGCGCAGCCTCTTCACAAAGTCCGGAGGTTCGCTGGCGAGCAGTGGGGCGGTTGCGTGGCAGTTCGAGAATCGCGGCGTGATCGAGTGCGGCGGCACCCTCGCCGCCGTCGGCGAGGCGGCGATTGAGGCGGGGGCAGACGACGTCGACGAGGATGCCGGAAGCGTCTACGTGTACGCCGAGCCGGCGAAGCTCGAAGAGGTGCGCGCGGGACTCGAGAAGGCCGGCGTGAGTGTGAAGTCTGCCGAGGCGAGCCTTGTCGCCAAGTCCACGATCGATGTATCGGCTGACGATGCGCGGAAGAATCTCAAGCTCATCGACGCGCTCGAGGATCTCGACGATGTCCAGCGCGTCACCGCGAACTTCGAGGTCCCGCCCGAGGTCTTCGCAGAGCTCACGCGATGAGCCTTCGCGTCCTGGGCCTCGACCCCGGGACGGCCACCTTTGGTTGGGGGGTCGTCGAGAGCGGTGGCGAACGGCTCCTTCATCAGGCCCATGGCGTGATCCTCACTGAGCCGAGCCTTGCGCTCGGCGATCGACTTGCGGTGATTCGCAACGCGCTCGTTGCGATCATTCGCGAACAGCGGCCCGATCGCATCGCCGTCGAACGCATCTTCAGTCAGGGAAACGTGCAGTCGGCGGTCGGGATCGGTGCCGCGCGCGGCGTCACCATGCTTGTGGCGGCAGACCTCGCACTTCCATTGATTGAAGCGACGCCGTCAGAGATGAAGCGTGCCGTCGCCGGTGACGGTCGCGCATCGAAGGCTGCGGTGACGCTCGCCGTCACTCGGCTCCTCGGCCTCGCGACCGCGCCGACGCCAAACGACGCGGCTGACGCGCTGGGTCTCGCGATCTGGGGCGGTGGCGCTGCTCGCCTCGAACGCGCCGCTGGCTCCTCGCGCGCCGATCGCTCGTCTTCGCAGGGGATCGCCGCGGAGAGTGGCTTCGACCGTGCAGTGCGCGCAGCACTACGCGCGGAGCGTCGCTGATGTACGCGTTCATCTCTGGTGAGATCGCTTGGGTCGAAGAGGATGCGCTGGTCGTCGTTCGCGACGGGCTCGGCCTGCGCATTCGCGTCCTGCCGCAGGTCATCGCCGATGCGCGCGACGGCGCGACGATCGAGCTGTATCTCCATCACCTCGTGCGCGAGGATGCTGAGCAGCTCGTTGGATTCCGCAGCCGTGACCAAGAACGCCTCTTCGCAACGCTGCTCGATGTGAGCGGTGTTGGGCCGAAGGTTGCGCTCGCCCTCCTCTCCGCCCATGGCGCTGATCGAATTCGTCGCGCCCTCGTGGATGGCGACGAGGCGCTCCTCGCCACCGCCTCCGGCGTGGGGCGCCGACTCGCCGCACGTATCGTCGTGGAGCTCGGTGAGCGCATGGCGCGAGAGACTGCAGCGGCGCAAGTCGGGGTAACCATCGGTGACACGCCGCGCAGCGACGAGGATCGCGATCTTGCCGCAGCACTTCGGAGCCTCGGCTTCCCGAACCGAGAGGCACGCGACCTGGTCGCCACGGTGAACGGTGACGACTCGCTCCGTGGTGCCTCACTCACCGATCGTCTGCGCGCGGCGCTGAAGGAGCGTGCCTGATGAGCGATGCGCATGATGGGGGAGCGGTGCGTGGTGCTGACGCAGAGGAGCGGAGCGTCGAGGCGAGCCTTCGTCCAGCGTCACTCGGCGAGTATGTTGGCCAGGGCGAGGCGAAGCGTTCGCTGACGACGCTTCTACAGGCGGCGCGCGAGCGCGGCGAGGCGGCCGACCATCTCCTTCTGCACGGTCCGCCCGGGCTCGGGAAAACAACCCTCGCGGCGATCGTGGCCCACGAGTTAAGCGTGCCGATCCGCTTCACCTCTGGCCCAGCGATCGACCACGGCGGCGATCTTGCGGCGATCCTCACAAGCCTCGCACCGCGACAGGTGCTCTTTGTCGATGAGATCCATCGTCTCGGCCGCGCCGTTGAGGAGGTGCTCTATCCGGCGATGGAGGATCGAGCGATCGACATCGTGATCGGCAAGGGGGCCTCGGCACAGCCGCTCCGCCTCGAGGTGCCACCATTCACCCTCGTCGGTGCGACGACGCGGGTCGGCATGCTCTCAGCGCCGCTACGTGATCGTTTCGGCGCGGTGCAGCGACTCGATTTCTACGACGACGCCGACCTCGCCGCCATTGTGCGCCGCTCCGCCGGCATTCTCGGGATCGCGATTGACTACGATGCCGCCGCGCTCATCGCTGCCCGAAGTCGCGGAACCCCGCGCACGGCGAATCGTCTGTTGCGTCGCGTGCGTGATGAGGTCCAGGTTGCCGGAGGAGTGCGTGTGGACGCTACCGCAGCCGCCGCGGCGCTAGAAGGGCTACAGATTGACGATGCTGGCCTCGACGCGACCGATCGAAAGCTCCTCTCGGTCATGATCGAGAAGTTTGATGGCGGTCCTGTCGGTGTCGCGGCCATGGCGGCGCTGCTCGGCGAATCGGCCGACGCACTCGAAGACGTCTTTGAGCCGTACCTCTTGCGCCTCGGCTTCATCGATCGCACCCCCCAGGGGCGCGTCGTCACAGAGCGGGGGAGGTCGCACCTCGGCCGCGCGCGCGACACGATCTGGGGGCGAGGCTGAACAACGGACAGCGTCTGGCGGCGCTCTCGGATCCGTCAACGCTCCCCGCGCGTATCGGCTCCCCGGCGCGATTTGAGGTGCTGACGTTCGACCCCACGAGTCAGGCGCGGGCCGGGGTCCTGCACCTGCCGCATGGAGATGTTCAGACGCCCGACTTCATGCCGGTCGGCACGAACGCCACCGTCAAGGCGCTCGATCCCGACGACCTGCGCGCGCTCGGCGCCCAAATCATCTTGTCGAACACCTATCACCTCTACTTGCGCCCCGGCCATGAGCGCATCGCGCGTCATGGTGGCCTCCACACGTTCATGGGATGGGATCGCCCGATCCTCACCGACTCGGGCGGTTTTCAGGTCGTCTCGCTCGGTCCGCTCATGAAGATTGGCGAAGAGGGTGCGCGCTTTCGAAGCCACCTCGATGGGGGAGAGCACCTCTTCACGCCGGAGCGTTCCATTGAGGTGCAGGAGGCGCTCGCGCCTGATGTCGCCGTGGCGTTCGATCAGCCGGTGATGCCCGGCTCGACGGAGCCGCGCGAAGTTCTTCGTGCCATGGAGCGAACGCATCGTTGGGCGGTTCGCTCGCTGCGTGCGCACACGCGCGCCGACCAGGCGCTCTTCGGCATCGCGCAGGGCGGGATTGATCCCGAGTTACGCGCCGCATCGGCGACCTGGATCCGATCTCTTCCGTTTGACGGAATCAACCTTGGCGGCCTTGCTGGCGATGAGACGCCCGAGGAGCGGAACCGCGCGGTCGAGGCGACGATCGGAGCGCTCGAGGGCGACGGCCGCGTGCGCTATTTGATGGGGCTCGGCTCACCACTTGACATCATTGACGCGGTCGTGCGCGGCGTTGACCTCTTCGACTCCGTCCTCCCCGCGCGAGTCGCGCGTAATGGCCAGGCATGGGTCACCGGTGGTCGGATCAACCTGCGGAACGCGCGGCACCTTGACGAGGAGGTTCCCGTCGATGCCGCCTGCGACTGTAGCGCCTGCCGCCGCTTCAGTCGCGGCTACCTCGCCCACCTCTTCCGGGCCGACGAACTCCTCGCCTACCGCCTCCTCACGATCCACAACCTGCGCCATCTGAGCGCGCTGATGGGGCGGGTTCGGGGGGCCATCCAGTCGGGTACACTCGCAACCGAACTGCCGCAGCTCCGCGCCTCGGCCGGGGGACCAGGAACCCCACGGTTTGGCGACGACGATGAGCCGGAGGAGGCACCGCCCCGAGGGGCGATGCGTCCACGGTACGCCGACGGAGGCATAGTTCGTACGGGGATCAAGCCAAGGGCGCAAGAACCGGAAGGCAGGTAATAGATGGCCGAGAAGTCGGAGAGCAAGAAGGTCGCCGCAGCGGAGCCCAAGAGCGAAGCGAAGCCGAACACCGAGCGTACTCGAGCGGTCGACGCAGCGATCCTTACCATCGAAAAACAGTTTGGTCGCGGCGCGATAATGAAGCTCGGGTCGCGCGAGCGGCTCGCCATCGACAGCATCCCCACGGGAGCGATCGGTCTCGACCTTGCCCTCGGCGTTGGCGGGCTGCCGAAGGGACGCATCAGCGAGATCTACGGACCAGAGAGCTCTGGCAAGACGACGATCTGCCAGCACATCATCGCCGAAGCGCAGCGGCGTGGCGGGGTGGCTGCATTCATTGACGTGGAGCATGCGCTCGACTCGGCATACGCCAAGCAAACTGGGGTGAACGTCGACGAGCTCCTCGTCTCTCAACCGGACACTGGCGAGCAAGCTCTTGAGATTGCCGAAACGCTCATTCGCTCCGGTGGTGTCGACATCGTCGTCGTCGACTCGGTCGCAGCCCTCGTGCCGCGCGCTGAAATCGAAGGTGAGATGGGCGATTCGTTCGTCGGCATCCAGGCGCGCCTCATGAGCCAGGCGTTGCGAAAGCTCACCGGCGCCGTCGCACGCTCTAACACCGTGCTCCTTTTCACCAACCAGCTTCGCGAGAAGATCGGTGTGATGTACGGTAGTCCAGAGACGACACCAGGCGGACGCGCTCTAAAGTTCTACGCATCGGTGCGCCTCGACATTCGACGTATCGAAACGATCAAGACGGGCACCGAGTCGATCGGTTCGCGCGTTCGCGTCAAAGTCGTTAAGAACAAGGTGGCTGCACCGTTCCGGATCGCTGAGTTCGACATCATGTACGGCGAGGGGATCAGCCTCGCCGGTGGGCTCCTCGACGTAGGAGTCGCTGCTGACGTCGTTTCGAAGACTGGCGCCTGGTTCAACTTTGGCGACGTTCGACTTGGCCAGGGTCGCGAGCAGTCGAAGGAGTTCCTCAAGGCGAACCCTGCGGTTGCAGCAGAGATCGACGCAAAGATCCGCGCGGCTGCCGTGAACGTCGAGGTGCCTGTCGCTCCACCCGTAGAGGCAGAGTAGCGGGCGCCGCTGATGCGGCGCCGCAGCGACCCCGAGGCGCAACGCACAAAGCGTGCGGCGGCGGATCCTGAGCGCGTCCTCGAGGCCGCCGCGCGTTCGCTCGGTGGGGCACCCAAGACGAGCAAGGCGCTGACCGAGCGTCTCCTCTCCCTGGGTTACCCCGAGGAGCACGTGCGCGCGGCCGTCGAGCGCCTCGAGCAGATCGGACTCCTCGATGACGAGCGCCTGGCGCGCTCGCTCCTCGAGTCGCGCGATCGGTCACGCCAGCGCGGAGATCGCGCGCTGTTGCAGGAGCTGCGGCGGCGCGGGGTAGGCGACGAGCTCGCTGGCAGCCTCATCGCTGAACGCGCCGCTGAGGGGGCGAGCGAGGGAGCCGATGGGGTGGAGCTGCGTGCCGCCCGCGCCGCCGCAGCGCGGATCAGGCTGCGCGGAGGGGAGCCACGAGCCGAGGCGCAGCGGCTCGCCCAGGCGTTGGCGCGACGCGGCTTCCCCCCTGGGATGGCGTGGCAGGTGGCTCGTGAGCGACTCGCAGAAGGGCTCCAGGAGGCCGCAGGGGGGGTGTTTGACCCCGAAGGCGACGAGGGCTAGCCTGCATCTCCCAGCCTCCTGGCTGGCCAATTGACCTTATGACGCGAGCAGCTCCGCGGGCAGGGCTGCAGGAGACAACCATGACCGGACTCGACGGGGCGACCCCCGTGCTCTTCGTCGTTGTCGGCGTTGTCGCCGGCGCCCTCCTCCGCCAACTCCTTGGGGCGGCAAGCCTCAGATCCGCTTCGCGCCGTGCCGCCTCGATCCTTGAGGAGGCACGTCAACAGCAAGGGAGCCTCATCATCGCCGCGAAGGGGGAGATCTCGGCCATGCGTGCTGCCGCGGAGGATGCGGCACGCGCTGATCGTGAGCTCGCCGCCGCAGAGGGGGAGCGCCTCCGCCTTCGCGAGGTTGCACTCGCCGAGCGCGACGCCTTCTTCGCTGAGCGGGAGCTTTCAATTGCCGAGCGCGAGCGGGGACTCCTGGAAGAGGCGGCAAAGAACGACGCCGAGCGCGCGACGATCGCCACGCGGCTCGCTGAAGTTGCAGGACTTGATGCTGCATCGGCGCGCGCCGAGTTGATGCGTCGCGTTTCTGAAGAGGCGGAGACAGAGGCCGCTCGGTTGCAGGCAACGCTCGAGCGCCGCGCCCGTGAGGACGCCGCCGATCGCGCCCGCGACATGATCCTCACCGCGATGCAACGCGTCGCCGCCGACCACAGTGCTGAACACTCCGTCACGCACATCAAGCTTGCCAACGACGAGATGAAGGGGCGCCTCATCGGCCGCGAAGGCCGCAACATTCGCGCACTCGAGGCCGCAACTGGCGTAGAGTTGATCATCGACGAGACTCCTCTCCAGGTGACCCTCTCATCGTTCGACCCAGTGCGCCGCCAGGTTGCGCGCGTCTCGCTCGAGCGCCTGATGCAAGACGGACGCATCCACCCCGTACGGATCGAAGAGGTCGTCATAAAGGCCCAGGCCGAGGTCGATGCCGATGCGCTGAAGAACGGCGAGGGCGCCGCTCTCGAGGTGGGTGTGACGGGGATCCCAATGGAGCTGCTGCGCATCCTTGGGCGCCTGCAGTGGCGCACCTCGTTCGGCCAGAACGTGCTGCTCCACTCGATTGAAACTGCGCAGGTTGCAGGCACTATCGCCGGCGAGCTAGGGATGGACATTCGCGCGGCGAAGGTCGGCGGGTTGCTCCACGACATCGGCAAGGCGCTTGATCACGAGATCGAAGGGACGCATGCCGCAATCGGTGCCGATCTCGCCAAGCGCCACGGCATGCCCGACAGCATCGTGAACGCGATCGCTGCGCACCACCAGGAGGTGGAGTGCACGGCGCGAGAGGCACCGATCGTGCAGGTTGCCGATGCAATCAGCGCTGCACGCCCTGGCGCACGCGGTGACCAGGCAGAATCGCACCTACGACGCCTCGAAGACCTTCAGGCGATCGCCATGAGCTTCGATGGAGTGGAGCGTGCCTACGCCGTGCAGGCTGGGCGTGAGGTGCGCATCCTCGTGCGCCCTGACCAGGTCGACGACGAAGGAGCGCGCAATATCGCTCGCGACGTCGTTGCGCGCATTGAGGAGCAGCTTTCGTACCCAGGCCAGATTCGAGTCACGGTGATCCGCGAGAGTCGCGCGGTCGATTACGCTCGCTGACGCCGCGCTCCCAGGGATGCAGATCCACGAAGAGGGGAGGCCCCTGCCGCTCCTCGCTATCGGGGGCGCAACTGCGGTCGGGAAGAGTGCCGCTGCACTCGCGCTCGCTGAGCTCCTGCGCGGCGAAGGGGTCGAGGTTGCGCTCGTCTCTGCGGACTCGCGTCAAGTCTTCCGCGGCTTCGATATCGGAACCGACAAGTTGGATCGCGAGACGTTGGCGCGCTGGCCTCACGCGGGGATTGATGTTGCCGATGCAGATCTTCCGTTCACCCTCTTCGACTGGCTAGAGATCGCGCGCCCAGCCGCTTCGACGAGGCCACAGGGCGCTGGCACCGGCACTGCGCCACGTCTCGCGGTTGTTGTCGGCGGGACCGGGCTCTACCACCGCGGGCTCCTGCGTGGGTTCCTGCGCGGCGGATCTCGCCCACACGACGCAGGGCTTCGCGGCGAACTCGAGGCGCTCCTCGCCGCCGAAGGTCGTGAGCCGCTCGACGCACGCCTGGCGACACTGCAGCCCGATGTTGCCGTGCAGATGCTGAACGCCAGCCCGCGCCGACTTGTTCGCGCGCTCGAGATCGCGTTCCTTGGCGGCGATGCCTCTGCCATCGAAGAGCAGCCCTGGGAGGCTCCGCACGCCTATGTGACGATCGATGATCCAGAACCAGTGCACCATCGCGCCGCCATCACAGCACGCATTGAGAAGCAGTTTGCACGCGGCCTTGTTGCAGAGGCTGTCGCCCTGGCGGAACGCCTCCCTCCTGAAACCCCAGCGCTCTCCGGGATCGGCTACGCCGAGGCGTTGCGCCATCACGCCGCTGAGATCACTCGCGAGCATGCGATCGGCGCCGCCGCAGCACGCACCTGGGATTACGCGCGCAGACAGCGCACGTGGTTCCGCGCCGAACCGATAGATGAACGAATCGTTGGGGGTGCTGAGCGCTCCATCATCGAGATCGCAGCGGCGCTGCACGTCATCGCCCAGCGGCTCATTACCGCGCATCCAAGAGGAGGGTCGTAGTGGGGGAGCACGCACAGCGCGGACGCCGCGCAGGAATCGAGATCGCGCCACCGATTGAGCGCGCCTTTCTTATCGCCGTCGAGAGTGGCACCGAAGATGGATGGTCGGCACGCGAGAGCCTCGAAGAGCTGGCGAGCCTTGCGCGCACCGCGGGCGCCGAGGTTGTTGGCGCTGAGTGGCAGGCGCGGCGCCATCCAGATCCCGACTCCTACATTGGAGCAGGGAAGGCGAGCGAGCTCATCGCAGCGAAAGCCGAAACTGGATTCACGCTACTGATTGCGGACGATGAGCTTTCGCCAACCCAGCAGCGCACGCTAGAAGAGCTGCTCGAGGTGAAGGTGATCGACCGGAGCCGCTTGATCCTCGACATCTTTGCGCTGCATGCACGCACTCGTGAAGGACGGCTGCAGGTTGAACTGGCACAACTGGAGTATCAGCTTCCACGGCTGACGCGACTCTGGACACACCTCTCGCGCACCGGTGGTGGGATCGGCACGAGAGGGCCAGGTGAATCGCAGCTTGAGACTGACCGTCGCCTGATTCGCGATCGAATCTCCGTGATGAAGCGGCGCGTCGACGAAGTACGTAGGAGTCGTGACACCGGTGCCCGCGCCCGCGATGTGCGCGGCAACCAGACGGTGGCGATCGTCGGCTACACCAACGCTGGAAAATCAACTCTGCTCAACAGCCTCGTCGGTAGCGAGGTCGTTCTGGCTGAAGACAAACTCTTTGCAACCCTTGACCCGACGAGTCGGCGGGTGCGCCTCCCAGGCGGCTCTGCAACGATCATCACCGACACCGTGGGATTCATCCATAAGCTGCCGCACCAACTTGTCGACGCTTTCCGCGCAACCCTCGAAGAGGTGCGCCGTGCCGACCTGCTCCTCGAGGTCGTCGACGCCGCCGACCCGCACTTGAAGGAGCATCGGGCTACCATCGCCGGCGTACTTGAGGAGTTGGGCGTCGACGAGAAGCCGCGCCTCGTCGCAGCAAACAAGTGCGACCTCCCAGGCGCCGCCACGGCGGACATTCCTGGCGCCCTGCGGATCTCCGCAGCCACAGGCTCAGGCCTGCCCGAGTTGCGTGCCACACTTGAGCGCGAGCTCGGCGAGCAGGGAAGCCCCATCAACCTTGCCCTCCCGTATACGGCCGCCGGGGTCATTGAGGCGCTCCGCGGGCGGGCCGGCCTGAAGATCGCCTACGACGACGACCTGATCCGTCTAACCGGCTTCGCCTCGTCAGAGGTGGCGGGTCAGTTGGCGCGACTGGCGTTGCCAGTGCCGCAGGGGAAGAGGGAGACGACGAGGTCGACAAAGAGGAGGTAACACCTCCGTCACCCCCTGCTTACTTCCGATAATGATAGTTATGTGAAATACCAGCAGGGAGCACCACGCACGACCAGCCCCTCGCGCGGCTATCCTCAGGGATATGCGCGTTGAATTCATCGCTCAAGCTGGTGTAAAGATCCATACCGCGCACGGTTCGATCCTCTGCGACCCCTGGTTCAACCCAGCCTATTACGCGAGCTGGTTCCCGTATCCCCGCAACGACCTGCTTGACCACGCGGCGCTTGGCGATACCAACTACCTCTACATCAGTCACCTGCACCGGGATCACTTCGACCCTGAATGGCTCGCGGCGCACTGCCGCAAAGACGCGACGGTAATCCTCCCCGCCTATCCCCTTCCCGAACTCGAGGAGGCGCTCCGGGAGCTCGGGTTCACGTCGTTCATCCGCACGACCTCTGGGGTGCCAGTGCAGCATGGCGGTCTGACGCTCGTGGTTGAGTCGTTGACCGCCCCCACCGATGGCCCGATCGGTGACTCCGCCCTTCTGGTCGATGATGGCGAGGAACGCCTCCTCAACCTCAACGACAGTCGCCCGACGGATCCAGACCGGCTCCTTGTGCAGGGGCCGATCGACATCTGCCTACTGCAGTTCAGCGGCGCGATCTGGTACCCGATGGTCTATGAGCTCCCCGCAAAGGCGCGCGAAGCGCTCGCGCGGAAGAAGCGTGCCGCCCAACTCACTCGGGCCGCTCGCTACGTTGAACTCATCGCCCCACGCGTCGTGATCCCCTCAGCGGGCCCACCATGCTTCCTCGACGATGAACTCTTCCGCTGGAACGACATTCACGACGCAGACGACTCGATCTTCCCGGACCAGCGCATCATGGTGCAGCGCCTCACTGACGAGGGCCACCAGGCGGCCCTGATGCTCCCAGGCAGCGTCGGTGCGTTCGATGCTGCAGGGATGTTCCGCGTGGAACATTTGTCGGGCGTATCGTCTGTGCAAGACGTCTTTGCGAACAAAGAAACGTATTTGCGCCGTTACGCAGCGGATTGGGCGCCACGCATTGCGGCGGCAAAGGCGAGCTGGTCCGGACCGCGCATCGATCTCCTCCCTGAACTCCGGGCGTGGTTCGAACCGCTCATGGCGCTCGGGCCGCGGGTCTGTGACGGCATCGGGGCGACCGTCCGGATCGCGACCGACGATGCTTCGATCCTGCTCGACTTCCCCGACCGGGCGGTGATCGCCGACGACGGACGCGAAGTCGACTTCAAGTTCACGATCCCCCGCCTCCTGCTCGACCACCTCGTGCGCACGCGAACCGACGACTGGGTGAACTCGCTCTTCCTCTCGATGCGCTTCTCGGCGTGGCGCCGAGGTGCCTACAACGACTACCTGTACACGTGGTTCAAGTGCCTCTCCGTTGCGCGGATCCAGTACGCAGAGGGCTTCTACGCTGAGAACGGTCCCACGGAGGGGACCTTTGATCTTTCCGGTTGGCAGGTGCAGCGCCGCTGCCCTCACATGAAGGCTGACCTCACCCGCTTCGGCACCAGTGACGGCTCAACTCTCACCTGCAGTATTCATGGATGGCAGTGGGATCTCGCGACTGGACGCTGTCTCACCTCGGACGGGCACCCGCTCTTCGCCCGCCCGCAGAGCGATGCAGCGCGTGATGCTGCACGGGATGCTGCCCAGCTGCCGCCGCCGGGTCCAGACCCCCTCGCTGGGGGGCCAGAGGGCGCCTAGCGCCGCTAAGCACTCTCGTAGCGCGGGGACTACGAGTTGAGGTGACCCGCCAGACGCGTCGCGAGGAGCGTCGATCGACCGCCGCCCATCACCAGCACTACGGCGTTCGCTGGGAGCGCTGCAGCGATGGCATCTGCCGCCGCCTCAACACTCCCCGGTGCGGTTGCAGGGACACCGTGGCGGGCGACCGCGGCGGCGAGCGCTCCAGCGCTGCTGATGCTGAGATCTGGGTCGCGCACCGCAAAGATGTCCGCCACCACGACCGAATCTGCCAGGGCCGCAGCGGTCGCGAGTGGCTCGAGGAGCGCCGCGGTGCGGTGGTAGGTCAGCGGCTCGATGGCAAGGAGCAGGTGTCGCCCCGGATACCGCGCGCGAACTGTTTCAATCGTCGCTCGGATCGCCGTTGGATGGTGACCGTAGTCGTCAAGTACCGTGCACGCTCCGTCGTCGAAGCGCACCTCAAGGCGTCGGCCAACTCCGCCGAAGCCCGCAAGCACTGTCGCGATGCCTGCGGCGCTGCCGCCGTTAGCGGCGGCAAGGAGCGCGACGCCGAGGGCGTTCGCCGCGTTGTGCGCGCCGAGAAGCCCAATCGGGAGCCGCCGTCCTGCGAGGGCCTCCGCCACAGGGAGGAGCGCTGCCGCGCGTGGAGAGATCCTTAGATCGTCGAGGGCGACCGCTCCCCGCTCCCCCACGATGAGTGACGCCTCGGCATCCGCGCGCGTCATGTTGGACGCATTGCTCGCCGTGTCGTTGTGGTCGTCATGTCCGTGCGCACGGACGGCGTAGGTGATGAGGTTTCTGCGCTCTGCCACTGTCGTGCTCCTCGCAAGCGCCGTGACGATAGCGGCACCACCGCGGTCGGCAGTGTTGATGACGACGACCCCGCGCGCAAGGACAGGGCGCGCCCAGGCGGCGAACGTTGCCACCACCGCGTCGAGATCCGCAAAGATGTCGGGGTGGTCCCAGTCGGCGTTCAAGATGAGCGCCGAATCGGCGGCGTACGGGTCAAAGTTTCCCCCGTACTCGTCGGCTTCGACGATGAACCCCTGCTCAGCTCCAATGTGCACCGGCGAACCTGGAGGGGTGCCGTCCGTGGCGTTGAGTGGACCGCCGACGAACGCCGATGGGTCGCGACCAGAGGCGCGGAGTGCCGCCAGCAGCCATCCCGTTGAAGTGGTCTTACCGTGTGTCCCTGCAACGCCGAGCAGTGCGCCACCGCGGGTCGCGGCGGCATCGGCGATCAGCTGCTGCACGGAGAGGAGCGGGATGCCCGCCGCTCTAGCTGCACCAAGCTCGGGATGGTTCGGCGTGACGCTCGTGATCGCCTTCGAGACTGCGAGGTGCGTTCTACTTTCAAGGTGATCGCCCCTCTCGCCGCCGACGATCTTGATTCCGGCGGTGTCGAGCATCGCGGCGCTCTCCTCCGAAAGGTCGCGATCACACCCCGTGACGTCGAGGCCAAGCGCGCGAGCGTGCAGGGCGGCGCCGAGGGCGGCCGTCCCGCCGACACCCATCACGTGCAGCCTGACTCCCGGCGCAAAGGGGGCGCCGCCCCTAGCGGGCGCGAGTCCGGCTCCGATCTCGTCGACCGAGCGGGTCACGGCTCAGCGGTAGTTTTCGAATTGCAGCGGCACGTCGAGCGGCAGCCCGCGCAGAAGTTCTATGACCGCTTGGAGCTCGTCACGCGACTTTCCTGTCACGCGCACTGCTGGGCCCTGGATTTGCGTCTTCACTTTCGGGAAGGCGTCGCGAATCGATTTTGCGATCTGCTTTGCGGTCGTATCGTCGAGACCGCGGCGCAGCTTTACTACGACCCGAAGGGTGTCGCCACCGGCTGCCTCGTGCTTCCCCCAGTCAAACGTCCTTAGGTCAACGCCACGCTTCACCGCCTTTGATTCGAGGATGTCGCGAAGCGCCTTAAGGCGCAGCTCGCCGTCGACGCGCACGATGAGCGTCTCCTTCTCCTCTTCAATCTCTGCCATAGCGCCACGGAAGTCGTAGCGTGTGGCGACCTCGCGGCGCGCTTGATCGAGGGCGTTCTTCAGCTCTTGGCGGTCAAAGTCTGAAACGACGTCAAAGGAGTTATCGCCTGACATTACTCACCTCCTGATCTTCATCGCGTCGATACTACGTACTACGTTTGCTACTTTCGGTTCGACGGCGTCACGCTCCCGTTCGGGGCGAAGGCCCACGCGCCGGTCACGCCGACCTCGCCGAGCCGATCAAGGATACGACCGTTGAGGCTGAGGGTAAGCGAGGCCGGACTCCCGAAGCGGAGCTCCACGAGTCGCGTCGCCTTGATGGTGAAGCGGCCGCCCTTAACGAGCGTGAGCCCGGTACTCCCCGTCGTGGGGTCGACAACCCCATCACTCCAGGCTCGCACCCAGGAGCCAGAGCCCGTCGCCTCCACCGTGACGACCACGCCGCTGTAGGTGACGTTGACGCTGCGTTCAACCGTGCTCGTCGCGCCGCCGAGCCCTGCTGCGGCAAGGGTGATGCGCCACTCCCCTGCTGGCAGGAGGAGATCAGAGGCAATGCCGCCCGAGGAGTCTGCGGTGAACTGCGTCACAACAGGGCTCCCAGTTGCCGGGGTTGCAGTGACGGAGAGGACCTGGCCAGGCTCGCTTGATGCCTCGATACGCACAGGGGCGTTCTCGATGCGTGCCCCTTCAGTAGGGTCGAGGAGCTCGAGCTTTGGGCCGCCCCCCGTCGGCAGGGGCACGATCAAGACGCGAGTCAGGGTTTCCGCACTCGCCGTGCCGGTGCCGTCGTCGAGCGCAGTAATGCTCAGCTCGTTCTTTCCGCGGTCGAGGGGCACCTCAACGCTCCAGAGCCCCGTCTCGTCGGCAATCGCCGTGATCGTCTCTCCGCCGAGACGCTCGATGCGGATCCGCGCCTTGGAGTTTGAGGTTCCGCGCATCTCGACCGAGACCGTCTCTGCGTCAAGGGTGCTGACCGCTTGCGCCGGCGTCTCGATGCTGAGCGACGGTGGCGCGGCGTAGCGAAGGACTTGGGCGCCGACGAAGAGCGCAACGACGATCGCAAGGATGCCGATGCCGCCGTAGGTGGTGAGGCTACGCAGGGCGCCGCTTGCGAAGCGTGGGGAGCGGCTCGACTCATCGGAGCGATAGGTTGCCGCGGCGCGCGTGATCGCAGGAAAGCCAGCCCAGCTTCCGACGATCGCCTCAGGGTCGAGGTCGAGGTAGGTGGCGTAGGTGCGAAGCATGCCGAGCGTGTAGATGCGTTCTGGAAGGTACATAGGATCCTCTGCCTCGAGACCGCGGATGATCGGCACGCGAATGCGCAGTTCTGCGGCAACGCTCTCGATGCTGATCCCTCGCGCCTCTCGGGCGGCGCGCAGGCGCGCCCCTCCGCCGACGCTCCGTCGCTCATCGCTCATCCCTGCTCCTCATCTGCGCTTGGTGCACCGCCGTCACGCATCGCAGCGTTGCGGTTCACGACGCGCGCATTCGATCCGTCGAAAGCGCCGATGTAGCCGCGCTCCTCGAGCTGGTCGATGATTCGCGCCGCGCGAGCGTAGCCGATGCGTAGGCGACGCTGCAGGAGCGAGGCCGAAGCGCGGTCATGCTCCTGGACCACCGCTACCGCCTCCTCAAAGAGTCGATCGGCCTCCTCGCCTCCCCCATCGCCGCGAGATCCGCCTGTGCCCGGAGCGCCGCCACCCGCTTCGACGATGTCCATTTGGTAGTCAGGGAGACCCTGGTTCCGCCAATGCTCCACGACTGCCGCGATCTCCGCATCAGAGACGAAGACGCCCTGCAGGCGGATTGGCTTCGGCGCGTCGGAGGGCTGGAAGAGCATGTCGCCGCGACCGATCAAGTCCTCTGCCCCCGGTGCGTCGAGCACCGTGCGAGAGTCGATCTGGCTCGCCATCGAGAAGGCGATTCGGCTCGGGATATTCGCCTTGATGAGCCCGGTAACGACGTTCACTGAGGGTCGTTGCGTTGCCAACACCATGTGGATCCCGGTGGCGCGCGCCTTCTGGGCGATGCGCACGATCGGCTCCTCGGTGGCACGACCGTCTTGCATCATCAGATCGGCGAGCTCGTCGATGATGATCACGATGAACGGGAGGCGGTCGTTGTCGTCTGCGCGGCTCTCGTTGTACGCGGCGAGGTTACGCGAGCCAGCCGCCGCGAAGATGCGGTAACGCGACTCCATCTCGGTGACCGCCCAGCGCAGGGCGGCCGATGCCTTGTCGGCCTCAGTGATCACCGGAACGAGTAGGTGCGGGAGCCCGTTGTAGCCGGAGAGCTCAACGCGCTTCGGGTCGACGAGGATCAGGCGCAACTCCTGTGGTCGCGAGCGGAAGAGGAGCGATGCGATCAGCGCGTTCACCATGACGCTCTTCCCGGAGCCAGTCGCGCCGGCGATGAGCAGGTGGGGCATGCGGGTTAGATCTGCAGCGCGGGCTGCGCCCGCCACATCGCGCCCGAGAGCAAACACCAACTGCGACGCGCCACTGGCAAACTCAACCTCTTCGAAGATGCTGCGCAGGCCTACGATGTGCGTGTCACGGTTCGGAATCTCGATTCCTACAACTGAACGCCCAGGGATCGGCGCCTCAATGCGAATCGAACGGGCCGATAGCGCCATGGCGAGATCGTCGCTCAGCGCTTCGATCCTGCTCACGCGCACGGAGGGGTCCGGCTCCAGCTCGTACTGCGTGACGACTGGACCGGCGCTCATGCCGACCACTTCGGTCGGAATGCCGAAGCTCGCGAGCTTCTCGACGATGATTCGGCTGTTCGCGTCGTGATCCATGCCGGCGCCGCCCTTGCCAACAGCATGGGCTTCGAGCAGTTCGAGTTCGGGGAGTTCGTAGGAGCGGCCTTCACCAGAGCCGAGTGCGCCGCCACGGCGGATCGGTGCCCCATCGCGCACGCTCGCCCCTGCGGCGCGTGGCGGGGCAAAGGTGGCCGAGAGCGGTGCGGGTGCCGCGGCCGCTTGTGCGGCGATCGGTTGTGCTTCATCAATCTTCTCTTCATCATCATCTTCGTTGTCGTCCCAGCCTTCAGCAGCCTCATCGTCTTCTTCGCTTGGCGAAAGCTCTGCATCGGCCGCCGCGGCGCGACGCTCACGCGCCGCCTCGCGGGCGGCGGCGATGCCACCGACTCCCTTCGCCACGGCGCCGGCGCCGAGCGTGGCGGTGCCGAAGAGAAGCGAGAAGAGGCGCCGCACCTGCGTTTCCGCGAGCAGGAGGCCGATGCCAATAAGGATCGCAGTCCACACGGCGAGCGCACCGATTGAGGTCAGGAGCCCGGAGAGGCCGTTTCCGGCAATGCGCCCGATGGCTCCGCCTCTTCCGGGGAGGAGGATCTCGATGATCGCGTGGAGGGCGATCAGCGCCACGAGTGCGAGGGTGATACGGATTTGAAGGCGCGTGGCGCTCTCGGCCCGACGCTCGTACCAAATCCCGAAGCCGATGAGCGCGGGCGGAAGGATCCACCTCCCCGCGCCGAACCAAGGGGCGATGACGTCGCGCAGCGCGTCGGCAAGCAGGCCACGGCCTGGAAGAAGTAGGCCAACGGCCAGCACCACGCCAGTTACCGCAAAGGCGAGAAAGATGATCGTACGAAGCGCGCTGCTGCTCGCGAAGCGCCCCCCGGCGCGATCAGATGAACGCGACTTACGCGCCACGATCTAGACCTCCACGACCACCGGAACGACGAGCGGGCGTCGCCTCGTCTCGCGGTGGAGGAAGCGCGAGACGGCCTCGCTGATCTGGGCCTTGATGAGCGCAGGCTCAGAGGAGCGGTCCCCCTTCGCCTGGAGTGCGCGAAGCGTAATCTCGATCGCCTGCTCTACGAGCTTGTTGTCTTCGTCACCGTTCAGGAATCCGCGCGTGACGAGCGCGGGGCGACCGATCGGGCGACCGCTCTTGCGATCGATCGATGCGACCACTACGACGATGCCGTCGTCGGCAAGCGTGCGTCGGTCGCGTAGCACCACCTCGCTGATCTCGCCAACCGAAGATCCATCGACGAACACCTGGCCATGGGCGATCGCTGGTCGTCGTCGGGCGCTCCCGTCGGCGTGGAACTCGATCGGCACGCCATTACCAGTGATGAAGACGTTCTGCGGCGAGACGCCCATTTCGGTTGCGAGGCGACCGTGGGCGACCTGCATCCGCATCTCGCCGTGCATCGGTACGAAGTTCTTCGGCTTGGTGAGCGAGATCATCATCTTCAACTCCTCGCGCGAGGCGTGGCCGGAAACGTGCACCGGTGCGATGGAGTGATAGATCACGTTGGCGCCGCTGCGGAAGAGATTGTCGATCGTGCGACCGACCGCCTCCTCGTTTCCGGGGATCGGCGATGCGGAGACGATCACGGTATCGCCGAGCTGGATCTCGACGTTGCGATGCTCTGCGTTCCCCATTTTTGCGAGGCCAGCCATCGGTTCGCCCTGGGCTCCAGTGGTTGCTATAACGAGCGGCTCTTTGACGCGACGCGCGATCTCCTCTTTGGAGATGAACGGGCGCTTCAGGGTGAGGTAGCCGAGCTCTTGCGCGATCTTCGAATTCTGTTCCATTGAGCGGCCAACGACGGCGACGCGACGCCCGAGCGCCTCGGCGGCATCGATCACTTGCTGGATGCGTGCGATGTTCGACGCAAAGGTGGCGACGATCACACGCCCCTGCGCCTCGCTCATGATCCCGCGGAAGGTTTCACCAACAACGCGCTCGCTCGGCGTGTAGCCGGGTACCTCAGCACGTGTGCTGTCGGAGACGAGGGCGATGACCCCTTCGGCGCCGAGCCTGGCAAGGATGTCGAAGTCGGTCCCTCGTCCATCAACCGGCGTCTGGTCGAATTTGAAGTCGCCAGTGTGAACCACGGTTCCGACCGGCGTGTGGATCGCGAGCCCCATCGCGTCAGGGATCGAGTGCCCGACGCGGAACGGCTCGATCGTGAAGACGCCGAGTTCGAGTCGGTCGCCTGGATCGAGTTTGCGCAGTGGATTCGCAGAGACCTTCGCCTCTTTCAGCTTGTTGGCGAGAAGCCCGCGGGCGAGTGTGCTCGCGTAGACGGGCACCCCCGGGAACTCCGGCAGGATGTGCGGGAGGGCGCCGATATGGTCCTCGTGCGCGTGGGTGATCACCACCGCCTTCATCTGACGCTTGCGCTCGCGGAGGTAGGTGACGTCAGGGATGATGATGTCGACCCCGAGGGTCGTCTCGTCGGGGAAGGCGAGGCCGCAATCAACGAGGATGATCTCGTCGCCGTACTCATAGACGTAGAGGTTCTTGCCGATCTCCCCCATCCCGCCGAGCGGGATAAAGCGAAACGGCGGGCCCCCGACAGGGGCGCGTTGAGGTCGTCGGCTCAAGGGTTCTCTCCTTCGAAGAGTCGGAGCTGATGCTGCTCCGGGGACTCCTGCATCTGGGACAGGGTAGCCGCCCCACCCGCTCCGCGGGCAGCCGCCCGGCGGGCACGTGCGGGGTCGAGGGCGCGGGCGAGTGCCGCGACGTCACGCTCAAGGGTCGGACGGAGCGATCCGTTGTGGAGCGCCGCCGCTGGGTGATAGAGCGGGAGCAGCGTCGCGTCGGTGGGGATCGGTGCCCCCGATGCAGGGGTAACAACACTGCCGTGGGCCGCGGAGATCTTTGCCGCAGGGGCAAAGGCGTGCAGCGCGTGGCGGCCAAGCGGCGCAACGATGAGCGGGTCGAGGATCTCCATCTGGCGGCGCAAGAAGGGGGTGCACGCGGCGACCTCTTCGGGCTCTGGGTCACGATTCGCCGGCGGGTGACACTTCACTACGTTCACGATGTAAACGTCGTCGCGCCTAAGGCCGATCAGCGCGAGGAGGCCACCGAGCAGTCGCCCTGCAGCGCCAACAAACGGTCGCCCCTCGACGTCCTCTGTGGCGCCTGGGCCTTCGCCGACGAGAACAATCTCCGCGGTCGAACTCCCCTCTCCGGGGACACTGCGGGTGCGGCTGGAGCCGAGCGGGCAGGCGCGACACGCTTCGATCTCAACTGCGAGTGCCTTGAGCGCCGCATCCCGTGCAGCGACGTCACTCATGCAGCAGCCGGCGCGCGACGAGCAGCTCTGCGATCTCTACCGCGTTGGTGGCGGCTCCCTTGCGAACATTGTCGCTCACGACCCAGAAGGCCAAGCCATTCTCGACACTCTGGTCAACGCGGACACGTCCGACAAAAATTCCATCGCTCCCCGCCGCATCGGCTGCGAGCGGATAGGTATGCGTCGCTGGATCGTCCTGTACAAAGACACCTGATGTCTGTGCAAAGACTGTCCTTGCGCTCTCGGGACTGAGTGGTCGCTCCAGCTCAACATGCACCGCCTCGGAGTGGCCAACCTCGACCGGCACGCGAACAGCGGTGGCGCTGATGCGTAGCGCTGGGAGGCTGAGGATCTTGCGACTCTCGTTTACGACCTTCGTCTCCTCCTTGGTGCTCCCGTCCGGGAGGAAGATATCGATTGCAGGGATCGGACTCAGGACTACGGGGTGTCGCACGGTTGTTGAGGCTGGGGTCTCCCCCGCCACGAGGGCGCGTTGCTGCGCGCGCAAATCTTCCACGGAGTCGCCTCCTGCGCCGGAGACCGCCTGGTAGGTGGCAACGACCACGCGTCGCAGTCCGGCCGCCCCCTGCAGGGCGTGAAGGAGCGGGGCCAGCTGCATCGTGGAGCAGTTCGGGTTGGCGATGATCCCGTGGTGCCCGTCGAGTGCCTCGGGGTTTACCTGAGATACGACGAGGGGCACGGTGGGATCCATACGCCAGGCACTGGAGTTGTCGACGACCGTGCAGCCGCGCTTCGCCGCCTCAGGGGCGAGCTGGAGACTCGCCTCGGCGCCGGCGCTAAAGAGGGCGATGTCAACCCCCTCGAAAGCATCCGGCGTCGCCTCGGCGACGGGGATCTCAGCCCCCCGGAAGCGCACCCTGCGACCGGAGGCGCTTGCGGCGAGGGGGCGCAGCTCGGCGACCGGGAAGTTTCGCTCTTCGAGGATCTGGATCATTGTGCGCCCGACGAGACCCGTAGCGCCGACGACGGCTACGACGAGCCCGGGACCCTGGCGCTCCGACGCGTTGCTCATGCGGGGAGTATAGAGGCGGCGGGGTCGCCCCCGACCGCCTCGACCCTCTTAACCCTGCGGTCTCAGTCGCGCGGGGTCGCCTTGTGGCGCTGCATTGCCTGTCGGCGCGAGAGGTTTACGCGGCCCTGGCGGTCGACTTCGGTGACGATGACCATCACCTCGTCGCCGACGGCGACCTCATCTTCGACGGTGTTGACGCGGTAGTCGGCAAGCTCTCCGATGCGGATGAGCCCCTCCTTACCAGGGAGGATCTCGACGAATGCGCCGAAGCCCATCAGCCGTGTGACCTTCCCCATGTAGAGCGCGCCGACCTCGACCTCCTTGGTGATCGCGTTGATTGCGTCGACGACCCCCTTGGTGCGCTCCGGGTCTGCCGAGGCGATCTGCACCGTCCCGTCATCCGAAACGTTGATGTTCACCTGGAAATCGTCCTGCATCTTGCGGATCACTGCGCCGCCCTTGCCGATGATGTCGCGGATCTTCTCCGGATTGATCTTCAGCGTGGTGATGCGCGGCGCGAAGTCCGAGAGCTCTGGTCGGGCGGTCGAGATGACCGCCTCCATCTTGTCGAGGATTGCAAGGCGCGCGGTGAGCGCATCCTTCAGCCCCGTCGCGATGATCTTCCCGTTGATCCCAAGGACCTTGATGTCCATCTGTAGCGCGGTGATCCCATCGCGGGTCCCCGTCACCTTGAAGTCCATGTCGCCGAAGGCATCCTCTTTTCCGAGGATGTCGGTGAGCACGATGAACTCGCCGTCGGGCTCAGACATGAGGCCCATCGCGGCTCCTGCAACAGGCGCCTTGATCGGCACGCCTGCGTCGAGAAGTGCGAGGCTCGAGCCGCAGGTAGAGGCCATCGACGTCGATCCATTCGACGTGACGCACTCCGACACGACGCGAATCGCGTAGGGGAATTCTTCCGTCGATGGGAGAACTGGAAGGAGTGCTCGCTCGGCGAGTGCACCGTGTCCGATCTCACGTCGACCAGGGCCGCGCATCGGCTTGTTCTCGCCGGTGCTGTACGGGGGCATGTTGTAGTGATGCAGATAGCGCTTCGTCGTCTCTGGCGAGACAGTGTCGAGTCGCTGCGCTGCGGTCACAGGCCCGAGCGTTGCAACGCTTAGTGCCTGCGTGTCGCCACGCGTGAAGAGGCCCGAGCCGTGTGCGCGTGGTAGCAGCCCCACCTCCACGGTGATCGGGCGGATCTCGTCGACCTTGCGGCCGTCCATGCGGATCCCCTCCTTCAATGTGAGGTTGCGGGCGGTCTTCTTATGCGCCCAGCCGAAGAGGTTCTTGCCGACGCGCGCCTTGCGGCGTGCGGCCTCAAGCATTGCCTTCGGTTCGCCCTTGCCGCTACGAGCGGCGCGGATCGAGTCGGCGATCTCGCTCTTCAGCGTCTGGAGTCGGGCGGGCAACTCGGCGCCAAGGGCAATCAGCAGCTCAGCTGTGGCCTCCGCGTCGGGGAGCGCGCGATGATTCGGTGTCGTCGCGACGCCGAAGGTACGGGCGAGGTCACCGAGCTTGTACGACTCAGCCTCGGGATACGCCTCCTTGAAAAGAACGAAGGTGTCGAGGTAGCTCCCCTGCTCCACAGCAAAACTGCGGCCGGCACCGAGCGCCTCGTCAAGGAAACCAACATCGAACCCGAGGTTGTGGCCAACGAGGATCGAGCCGTCGGCGAAGGCCTTCAGCTTCGTGGCGGCCTCCTTCGGGGCGACCCCTCCAGCGACCTCCTTCGTCGTCAAGCCGTGCATCTGGGCGCCGACGATCTCGTTCCCAGCATTCACGAGGGTGCTCCAGCGATCGGTGATCTTGCCGCCCTTCACCTTCACTGCAGCGACCTCAACGAGGTCGGAGAGCTTCGGGTCAAGGCCGGTCGTCTCTGTATCAACGATCACGAACGATGCGCCGCTCTTCACCGCTTCAGCGAACGAGAGCACGCTGTCAATGTTCGGCTCAATGTACGGGACGCGCTTCGCCTTTCCGACCTTTTCGCGGAGCTCCTCCTGGAGCTTCACAAGATCCTTGATCGCGTTGTGGCCAAATTCAATCGCCTCGGCCATCTTCGCCTCGCTGATGAGGTTCGCACCTGCCTCGACCATCATGATTGCGTCGCGCGTGCCGGAGACCACGAGGTCGAGATCGCTCCCCTTCAACTCATCAAAGGTTGGATTGATCACGAAGGCTCCGTCGATCAGTCCGATGCGGACTGCGCCGATTGGCCCGAGGAATGGGACCTCGGAGATCGTGAGCGCCGCGGATGCAGCGATCGTGCCGAGGATGTCCGGATCGTTCTCCTGGTCGTGGCTGAGGACGGTGATGACGATCTGTACGTCGTCCTTGTACCCCTCAGGGAAGAGCGGTCGGATCGGACGGTCGGTGAGTCGCGCCGAAAGGATCGCGTTCTCGGAGGCGCGTCCTTCGCGCTTGATGTAGCCGCCCGGGATCTTGCCGGCCGCGTACATGCGCTCTTCGAACTCGATCGTCATTGGGAAGAAGTCGAGACCGGGGCGCGGATCGCTGCGATTCGCGGTGCCAAGCACCATGGTGTCGCCGTAGCGCACCGTGACGGAACCGCCGGCGAGGCGCGCCATGCGCCCTGTCTCGATCGTGAGTGTTCGGCCGCCGAACTCGGCGGATACGGTCGTGATGTTCATCTCTGCTCCTGTCAGGCTCGCGCACTACGGCGCGTCAGCCACGTGGGTACCAGCCGAAGCTGGAGGGGGTGGTTAGCGGCGAAGTCCGAGCTTCTCGGTGAGCGCGGCGTGGCGCGCTCCATCTTCACGCTTGAGGAATGTCAGCAGGCGGCGTCGCTGACCAACGAGCTTGAGGAGCCCGCGGCGCGAGTGATTGTCCTGCTTGAACGTCTGAAGGTGGCGGGTGAGGCCTTCGATCCGCTCCGAAAGGAGTGCGATCTGGACCTCGGCGGAGCCAGTGTCTCCGGCGTGTCGCCCGTTCTCAGCGACGATCCGCTGGGTGGTTGTGGTGTCGAGGGGCAAGGCGTATCTCTCCTGTCTTCTCGGGCCCCATTGGGCGCCCGTGCTTCTCACATTCTTCGTGGATGATTCCTAGGGTAGCGATCAGGCGCCGACCCGTCCAGCGAGGAGGGCCGCGCGGAGTTGCCCCCCATCTTCGAGCCGCTCGGCGTCACGGCCGACCCCTCTTGCTCGACCCTCGAGGGCGACGGAGGGGAGTTCGATGGTGGCGGTGCGGGGGTCGAGGCGCCCCGTGGCCAGGCGTCCCGTGAGCGGGAGGCGCCCCACGACCCGTGCAGCGTGTCCAAGGCGGAGGCGATACTCCCCCGCCGGCGGAAGGGCGAACCCCTCTGGGCCCCCCTCAAGATGCAGGGTAGACCCCCTCAGGCGTCCTGAGACGGCGTGGGGGCGCCCCAGCATTTGGGCCGCCCCGGCAAGATCGCCCGACGCGATCGCGCCCCTGATGCGAGTGCTGCTGATGGCGGTCCCGCCCGCCCGCGCCACGGCGACGGGGTGGACCTGCAGCCCGAGGCCGCCGCCCCAGGCACGTATGCGCGGTAGGGTCCCTTCACGACCCTTGCCGAAGGCAGATTCGGGCGAGAGGACGAGGCTGCGCGCCCCACCCCCCACAACGAGGCGGGCCAGGAAATCCTCCCAGGGGGTCTCCCGCATCGCAGCGTCAAAGGGGAGCTCGAGCAGCCGGTCAACTCCCGCGTCGGCGAGGCGGAGGTCCAGCTCGACATCGTCGAGGAGGCGGGGCGGCAGGCTACCGCGGAGCAGCAGGTCCGGGTGCGGATCGAAGCCGATGTGCAGTCGCTGCAGCCCCGAGGCGGCGGCGAGGCGGGCCGCCGCACTCAGGAGGCGTTGATGGCCGCGGTGGAGCCCGTCGAAGATCCCGATCGTCACCACTGTGCCGGTTGCACGGAGGGGGTCAAGGTCGCGGGACTCCAGCTCCTCCCAGCCGATGACGCGCGGCGGAATGCTCACGGCAGTGGCGCCTCGGATCGTGCGCCCTCGGATCGTGCGTCGATGAAAACGCGCTCTGGCTGGGCGCCTGTTGCGGTGGCGCGAGCAAGCGCGACGAGCTCCCCATCAGCGACGAGGCGTACGAGCTCTCCGTCGAGAAGTCCGCTCGGGCGTGCCGAAAGTTGCGCGCTGTTCATCGTCGCCCCGTCGGCAAGGAGTGGCAGCGCCGCAGTTGCCACCTCAAGCGCGGGGATACCGCCGAGGCCAGCATCGAGCGGCAGCAGGAGATTCGGCATGCGTCGCTCCAAGGCAGCGAGGGCTATCGACTCCATGGAGTGCGCCGCACCAACGTCAAAGTCTCCTGAACCGACGCGTCGAAGGGCAACGAGATGGGCCCCCGACCCCGCAGCGGCACCGAGGTCGCGTGCCAACGCGCGAATGTATGTACCGGAGCTCACCTCAAGGTCGGCCTTCATCAGCGGCTCGTCGGCGCGGGAGTCGTCCCAACTCGTTAGATCAAAGCGCCGTACCTCTACGGCACGCGGTGCAAGCGCCACGATCTCCCCGGCGCGTGCGAGCTCGTAAGCGCGAACTCCGTCAAGGCGTTTCGCCGAGTGGCTCGGTGGGATCTGTTCAAGTGCGCCGCGAAAGCGTGGCAGCAACGACTCAACCATCGCGCGCGTTGGCGGAGCCCCAGCTGTACCGAGGCGTTCGCCATCGAGGTCATCGGTGGTCGTAGCGCCGCCGAACGAGAAGGTTGCGTGATAGTGCTTGGCGCCGCCAAGGTGCAGTCCGGCGAGGCGGGTTGCCTTGCCGAGAAGGAGCACGAGCAGCCCCGTTGCAAATGGATCGAGAGTTCCGCCGTGACCGATGCGCGGCTGTCCAGCAAGGCGGCGAACCTTCGCAACCACATCGTGGCTCGTTGGACCGCTCGGCTTATCGACGAGTAGCAGCCCGTCGATGCCGGGCGTGCTCGGGCGACGACGCGCCACGGTTACGACGCGCTGGCGCCAGCGCGGAGCTCGGCGACGGCCTTCAACGCAGCACCGCTCGCCTCCGCGAGCGGCAAGGCGATGGTCGCGCCAGCAGCGCGTGCGTGACCGCCGCCGCCGAAGACCGCTGCAATCTTCGTCGCATCAGGTCCCAGCTCCTTTGTGCGAATGGAGAGGCGCGTGGCCGTCGGTCCGTCTTCCTTGAGGAAAAGAGCGACGTCTGCCTCAACCACCTGCGCGAGCGCATCGACGATCCCCTCGCTCTCTTCGACGGTCGATCCCGTCGCCGCTAGATCCGCGAATGATAGTGCCGCCCAAACAGTACGACCAGCATCGCTGCGTTCGACGCGCCCAAGCACGCGTGCATGGAGCTGCAACTGCGAAAGCGGTCGTGAGCGATAGAGGCGGCGGGAGATCTCGCTGAGCGGCGCCCCTGCCGCCAGCAGAAGCGCGGCAACTTGCAACGTACGTGGGGTCGTGTTGCCGTGCTGGAACGTTGCCGTGTCCATGATCAAGCCCGCACCGAGTGCCGAAGCGATTGACCCATTATCGGCCGCAAGATCGGCGCCAAGTGCGATGCCAAGGAGGGTGACCATCTCGCACGTTGCGGCGGCGGTCGGGTCGATCCATGCCGTCGGCGCGTCGGAGTGATTCGAGACGTGGTGATCGAGGATCGCCCGCGGTGTCGTTGCAGGCAGTGCAGCCACCAACGCCCCTGCGCTCCCCGCTCGTGCCGGATCGGCACAGTCGACGAGGATGGCCGCGTCTGGCTCCCAGGCGGGTGCGGTGCGCAGCACGCGACCGATCGTTGGAATCACGTCGTAGACTGCCGCCGGGGCGTCGGCGCTGATCACCGCGACCTCGGCGCCGCGCTGTTCCAGGATCGCCTGGAGTGCGAGTGCGGCGCCAAGCGCATCACCATCGGGGCGCTCATGCGGCGTGATCCACACGCGCCGCGCTCCAATGAGAAGGGCAACGAGCGCCGCTGGGACAACCGCGGCTGCTACCGGCGCAAGGGTGGCGGCGGCGCGCGCTATTGCCTCTGCGTGTCGCTCACTCTGCATCGGGCGCCACCTTCACGCGTCCACTTCGTGGCGTCGGCTCAGGGAGCGGCGCGAGCTCCGTTGGGTGAGCGGTCTCGCCATCGGCGAGGCTCCCGAGCAGCTGCTGAATGCGAGCGCCGCGCAGACCGCTCTCGTCGATCGCGAAATGGAGGGCGGGGACGCGCTTGATCCGCAGCCCCTTTGAGATCTTTGTACGCAAGAACGGAACCGCGCTGCGCAGCGCAGCGAGTGATGCGGCCTGCTGCTCCTCGGAGCCGATGAGGCTCACGAAGACCTTCGCGTGACGCAAGTCTGGAGTCGTTTCGACGGAGATGATCGTGACGAACCCGAGGCGTGGGTCGCTCATCGAAGAGGAGACGAGCGTGCCGATCTCCTCTCGGAGCAACTCGTCGACGCGCGGCATGCGCTCGCTCATTGCGCGAGGGTTCTCCGGGTCGACTGCTCACCGATAATCTCTAGGATGTCGCCCTCACGCAGCTCGATGCCTGGCCCAAGGCCGATGCCGCACTCCATGCCCTCTTTCACCTCGCGTACATCGTCGCGGAAGCGGCGGAGCGATTCGACCACATCGCCCCCGGCCAGCGACCCGCCACGGAGGATGCGCACCTTGGCGCCGCGCGTGACGCGCCCCTCGCGCACGATGCAGCCGGCGATGATGATCCCCTTGCCGACATCGAAGAGCTGCTTTACCTCGGCGCGACCCTCAACGACCTCGGACTTCTCTGGGTCGAGCATCCCTTCGATGGCAGCTCGCATGTCGTCGGCAAGCTCGTAGATGATCTCGTAGAGGCGCACGTCAACCTTTTCGGCGTCGGCCATGCGGCGGGCACCTGGGGTCAACGTGGTCGTGAATCCGAGGATAACAGCGTCCGAGGCGGAGGCGAGGAGGATGTCGTTCTCGGTGACCTCGCCAGCAGAGGCATGTAGGACGTTGATCCGAACCTCGTCGCCCTGCAACTTCTCGAGTTGGTGGACGATTGCGTCGAGAGAGCCGGAGACGTCGGACTTGAGGATGACGCGAACCTCTTTCCCCTGGCCCGACTGAATGCGCTGGTAGAGTTCTTCCATCGTGGCGTGTCCGCCCCCATCTCGCCCACTCGCGGCATTGTCGCGGAAGCGTTCGGCGATCTCGCGCGCCTCGCGCTCGTCCGCGACCACACGCAGGATGTCGCCGCTATCGGGGACCTCGGGGAGACCTGAAACTACTGCGACGCTCGAGGGGCCGGAGAGCTTGATCCGTACCCCGTCGGCGTTCTCCAGTGAGCGGACGCGACCGGCGACCCCGCCGGCAACGACGCTGTCGCCGACCTTAAGAGTTCCAGTTTGAACGATCACGGTAGCGACCGGGCCACGCCCCTTGTCGCGTCGCGCCTCGATCACGGTGCCCACAGCGGGACGCTTCGGATCGGCGCGGTAGTCGCCCATGTCGGCGACGAGCAGGATCATGTCGAGAAGTTCATCGAGGCCAGCGCCTGAGCGCGCGGAGACCGCCACGAGCGGCACATCACCGCCGTACGCCTCGATCACCACGTTCGCCTCGGCGAGTTCGGTCTTCACGCGATCAGGATTCGCGTCAGGTTTGTCGATCTTGTTGAGGGCGATGATGATCGGCACCTTCGCAGCGCGCGCGTGGCTGATCGCCTCCTTTGTCTGCGGCATGACGCCATCGTCCGCAGCGACCACCACAACGGCGATGTCAGTAACCCGCGCGCCACGCGCCCGCATCGCGGTGAAGGCCTCGTGACCCGGCGTGTCGAGGAAGAGGATGCTCCGATCGCCGCGCTTCACCTCGCTCGCGCCAAGATGTTGCGTAATCCCTCCGCGCTCGCCCGCTGCAACAGTCGTCTTACGCAGCGCGTCGAGGAGGCTCGTCTTTCCGTGGTCAACGTGGCCCATCACCGTGACGATCGGCGCACGAGTTACGAGGGTGGCGTTCGGGTCCTCTTCGAAGAGCGTCTCCTTGGTCGCTGGAGGCGGCGCCGCTGGCGCCTCGCTCGGTTCAGCTTCAGCGGTCTCTGGCTCAGGCTCGGCAACGTTGAATCCGAGCTCGGTTGCGATCAGCGAGGCCGTCTCGCGATCGACACCCTGGTTCATGGTGGCGAAGACACCGCTCCGAATCAACGGATTGATGATGTCAGCTGGGTTTACGCGCAGTAGCTGCGCGAGCGCACCGACGGTGATCGAACTCGGAAGCACCAGCACCTGAGAGGGGTCTTGAGGAGTGATTGGACGAGGAGCGCGGGGCTCTGGGGCGCCGCGCTCTGGACGGACGGGTCGATTGCTCTTCCGTTGCTTCGTCATGCTCCCCTCCTCTCCGTCGCTCGTCGCTCACGCAACGATTCGTTCAACCGCTCAATCTCTTCTCGTTCAACCTTTCCTCGCAGCGCCCGCGAGAGCGAGGCGGTCGTCGCCGCAACGTCAATCGCCTCATCCCTGGCACAGATCCATGCTCCACGTCCTCCGCTGGCACCGATCTGCAGGCCGCCGTTCCCAGCACGAGAGATTCGCACCATCTGGCTCGTGTCACCGATGCGCCTGCACGCGACGCAGGTGCGATGGCTGCGGTGCGTCGTGCTACGCCTCGCCCACTGGCTGTGCGTCGCTCTCGTCCGTCGCTGCGGCGGCAACCACCTCCCCACCTTCATGGGCAGCTGGTGCGTCGCTGGCGATGTCGATGCGGTATCCGGTCAGGCGCGCAGCAAGGCGTGCGTTCTGGCCCTCGCGCCCAATCGCAAGGGAGAGGGCGCGTTCAGGAACGATGATCCGCGCGGTCTTCGTCGCCTCGTCGATCACCACCGAGCTCACCGGGGCCGGCGAGAGGGCGCGCCCGATCATTTCAGCGGCGTCGTCAACGTGTCCGATGATGTCGATCTTCTCGCCGCCGAGCTCCTCCACGATCGCCTGCACTCGCGAGCCGCGCTGCCCGATGACAGCGCCGACGGCGTCAAGGCCAGGGACTCGGGAGAGGACGCTGACCTTGGTGCGACTTCCTGGATCGCGCGCGAGCCCAACGATCTCGACGCTTCCGTCACCGATCTCGGGCGCCTCGATCTCGAAAAGCTTGCGCACGAAGTCCTTGTGCGTGCGGCTCAACATGATCTCTGGTCCTCGAACGGTGGTGCGAACCTCCAAGAGGAGCGCGCGCACGTTCTCGCCGATGCGGAAGGTGTCGAGGGCGCTCTGCTCCGTCGCAGGGAGATACCCTTCGGCCTTGCCGAGGTCGAGCACCAAGTTGCGCCGGTCGGCGCGCGCGACGACACCGGTGACGATCCCCCCCGCCTTCTCGGCGAAGGAGCGCATCACGCTGTCGCGTTGAATCTGCACAAGGCGAGCCTGAAGGGTCTGGCGCGCCTGTGCCGCCACGATTCGGCCGATCTCAGGGCTCAGCTCTTCGGTCTCCACAAGGTCGTTGACTGCGGCGTCAGCCTTCGTGCCGCGCGCCTCATCGACCGTCCACTCCGCCCCTGGCTGGAGCACCTCCTCCACGACGCGACGGGCGCGGAAGACGCGCATCGCACCGCTCTCTGGATCAAGGCGCACATGGATATCCGCAGATCCGTGCTTGCGGTTGAGGGCGGCGCCGTAGGCCTCCTCCGCCGCCAGGAGGACGCTCTCTCGGTCAATCCCCCGCTCCGCCCCCAGTTGCACGAGGGCGCTCACCAGCTCCTTACTCATCGGCAGCCTCCTTTTGTTCAGTCGACCCCGAATAAAAAAGACGCGGGGTCACCCACGTCTCTTCGTCCGGCGGCCGTTATCGGGGGAATCATAGCACGGGGGTCCCCCCGATTCTGGTCTCGAAGGGGGTGCTCACGGCCAGCACGAGGCTTGCGTCGCCAAGGCCCTACAGGAAGGGGGCTAGGGGCGGGGCCGCCGAGCTACGACGCTGGTCAGGTTTCCTGCGGCACCGCGGGATAGTGCTGGGCCACATAGGCATCGAGGATCTCGATGAACTCCGCGACAATCCGATCGCCTCGGAGGGTGGTGCGGAGTGCGCCATCGACGAAGACGGGGGCAACGGGCTCCTCGAACGTTCCAGGGAGGCTGATGCCGAGGTTGGCGTGCTTTGATTCACCAGGGCCATTCACGACGCAGCCCATCACCGCCACCTCGAGCCCTTCGACGCCGGGGTGAGCGCCGCGCCAGCGTGGCATCTGCTCGCGTAGGTAGTCCTGGATCTCTTTGGCCATCTCTTGGAAAAAGCTACTCGTCGTTCGGCCGCAGCCCGGGCACGATGTGACCTGCGGCATGAACGCGCGCAACCCCATCGACTGCAAGATCTGCTGCGCCACCTCAACCTCAAGGGCACGGTCGGCCCCAGGCTCTGGGGTCAGGGAGACGCGGATCGTGTCGCCGATCCCCTCGTTGAGAAGCACGCCAAGGGCTGATGCGCTGGCGACGATCCCCTTCGCCCCCATCCCCGCCTCGGTAAGGCCGAGATGCAGCGGGTAGTCGCAACGCCCGGCGAGCTCGCGATACACATCGATGAGGTCGCGCACGTTCGATGTCTTTGCTGAGAGCAAGATCCGGTCGTGTCCAAGGCCCGTTGCTTCGGCAAGCTCCGCTGACTGCAGTGCGCTCCGCACAATCGCCTCAATGGTGACGGCGCGCGACGAAGTTGGCGCCGATGATGCTGCGTTCTCCTCCATCAGCCTCGTGAGCAGATCCTGGTCGAGCGATCCCCAGTTCACTCCGATGCGCACCGGTTTCCCGTTGTCGACCGCAATCTTTACGATCGTCTGGAAGTTCTCGTCGCGGTGCTTTGTTCCGACATTGCCGGGATTGATCCGGTACTTCGCGAGCATCGCCGCCGCTGCCGGATACGCGGCAAGCAGCTTGTGGCCGTTGTAGTGAAAGTCGCCGACGATCGGTACCTTTACGCCAAGATCGGCCAGACGTGTGGCGAGTTCAGGGAGCGCCTTCGCCGCCGCGTCGGTGTTCACCGTGACTCGAACGAGCTGGCTCCCTGCTGCGGCAAGGCTGGCAACTTGCGTTGCCGTTGAGGCCGCGTCGGCGGTGTCGGTGTTCGTCATCGACTGCACCACGACTGGATGCGCGGATCCGACGAGCACTCCCCCGACATCAACGCTCGGGGTCGAACGGCGCTTTGGGCGCAGCAGGTCGGGGCGATCAGCGGCCGGTCGCGCCACCACGTTGAGATCGCGGGCCACTATCCCTGCCCCGTGAAGATACGCAGCAGGTCTCCAAAGGTGACCACTGCGAAGAGGGCGAGCATCGCCACTGCGCCGACGATGATCAAACGCCGCTCCACGGTCTTTCCGCGCGCGCCACCGAGCACACGGCGGAGCAGCAGCCCTGCGATGCGCCCGCCGTCGAGCGGTGGGATCGGCAGCAGGTTGAGCACAGCAAGGTTTGCGGAGAGGAGGCCGGCGAAGCGCAGGAGTCCTGCGATACCGATCGATCCCGCCACCTCAGAGACGCTCACTGCAATCCCGATCGGACCAGAGAGACCCGCGCCGTCACCGTTAAAAGGCGCGGCAGCAATTGCACCGAGCCCGGCCAGAACGGCCACGGAGCTGGTGACCGTCTCGGTTGCACCGATCGTGATCGCTTCAACGAGGGAGCGGTCGTACGCTCCGGCAGCCGCAAACTCGCGAATTGAGATCCCGAGCACTCCGCTGCGAAGTGCACCTTCGCCGTCGCGGAGCGTTGCAGTGACGTCGCTGCTGGTCCCGCTCCGTTCAATGGTGAGCACAACCCTCTCGCCAACGTGCGCCGCAAAGGGGCTACCACCCATACGGTCGAACGCCGCGCCGTTGATCGCGGTGATGCGATCGCCAATCTGTAGGCCTGCGGCTGCTGCCGGCGAGTCAGCCTGAACACTTCCCACGACCACGGCGCCGCGCTCGGCGAACGGGCCGGCGACGGCGGTGAGCAACACGAAGGCAAGCAGGAAGTTTGCGGCGATTCCGGCGAGCATGACGAGCACCTTTGAGCGAAGCGAGGAGCGGTCCCACCCCTCTGGCTCGTCACTCCCCTCCTCCGCGCCGACCATGCGCACGAATCCTCCGATCGGCAGCGCGTTGAGGGTGATCGCCATGCGCCCACGTTGGGCGATCGTCGCGACGCGCGGCGGAAAGCCGAGCCCGAATTCGTCGATGGCAATACCGCGCCAACGCGCGGCGAACAGGTGTCCGAGCTCGTGGATGACCACGAGCGGGACGACGATGAAGATCATCGCGAGGAGTGGCCCGACGATGCCGCCGAGGAGCGCACCGAGATCAGGCACGAAGCACCTCAGGGATCGGCAGCGCCGTTGCGTACGCGCGTGCCTCTGCATCGAGCTCCAGTAGCGCTTCGACGCTCGTCGGCGTCGCTCCACTCTCCAAGGAAGCAACCGTAGCCTCGATGATCACGGGGATTGCACCGAACTTGCACTCGCCAGCTAGGAAGCGGCTGACCGCCACGTCATCTGCGGCGATGAGAGCGCTCGTCGCACGAACCCCAGAGCGCCCCGCTGCGATCGCGATAGCTAGTCCTGGGAAGCGCGAAAGATCGGGGGCGTCAAAGGTGAGCGTGCCGCGCGCCGCCAAGTCGACGGGAGGGATCAAGCGCTCCATACGCTGAGGATACCCGAGGGCGTATCCGATCGGCCCGCGCATGTCGGCGCTCGCGAGCTGGGCCATCGTCGAACCGTCACTGAACGTCACGAGCGCATGCACCACGCTCTCGGGGTGGACGAGGATTCCGACGCGCTCCATCGGCACTCCGTAGAGGCGTTGCGCCTCGATCGCCTCGAGCCCCTTGTTCACGAGCGAGGCCGAGTCGACGGTGATCTTTGCCCCCATGCTCCACGTTGGGTGCTTGAGCGCTTCGGTGGGGAGCGCTGCGGAGATCCTCTCCGCCTCCCAGGTGCGAAACGGTCCGCCGCTCGCCGTGAGCAAAAGGCGTTCCACGCGCGCGGGGTCCTCACCGTTGAGGCACTGCCAGAGCGCTGAGTGTTCGCTGTCGACCGGCCGCAGCCGCTCGAGCGGCGTGCTCTTTGCAGCCTGCGCCGCGCGCCGTGCCGCGGCCATCACCAACTCGCCGCCGGCGACGATCGTCTCCTTGTTGGCGATCGCGACCGCCACCCCGGCATCGAGCGCAGCGATCGTTGCTGGGAGTGCAACCAGCCCTGTTGTTGCCACCAACACAAGGTCTGGCGCAGAAGAGAGGACGAGCTTCTCCAGTTCTGATGAGTTCCCACCGACGAGCAGCGACGCCCCTGGGTGCGCCGCCGCTACGGCTCCGGCGGCATCCGATCGCCGACCGCAGGCAAGGGCGACAACCTCAAAGCGCTCCGGGTTCTGGACGATGATGTCGAGCGCCTGGCTGCCGATCGAACCAGTCGCACCGAGGATCGCAACCCTCTGGCGCATCTCAGCCACCGAGGCTGAACGAAGCGATCAGCGCCACGGGGAGCGCGAGCAGCAGGCTATCGATGCGATCGAGCACGCCGCCGTGACCAGGGATCAGCGTCGACGCGTTCTCTGCACGAGCGGCCCGCTTGATCATCGACTCGAGCAGGTCTCCACCCTCGGCAGCCACCGCGGTGAGCGCCCCCCAAAAGATCCCCCAAAGCGGCGAAGCGCCGAGGAGCAACACTGCGACGAGCGCGCTCGAAACCGCTGCCACGGCAACCCCACCGATGAGGCCCTCGATGCTCTTCTTCGGCGACAGGCTCGGCGCAAGCTTGCGTTGACCGTATCGGCGTCCAATCAAATAGGCGCCAGTGTCGGCGCCCCAAACAACTGCGAGGAGCCAGGCAAGAAGCGGCGCAGGGAAGCCGACGCGTGCCGAGGCGAGCGCTGGCAACAGCAGCAGCGGCGAGAGCCAGAGCGCCACCGTGAGGTCGGCGATCAGTCCGTGCGCGCGCTCGACAATGTGTTCGTGATCAGCGTCGAGCAGCACGTAGAGCTCGCCGGCGATGATCGATAGCGCAGCGATCGAGAGCACAGCGATCGCCGCGCCACCAGAGATCGCGCCGCCGAAGAGCGTTACGGAGAGCATCAGCGCGATGCGACGCTCCGATGCAGCACCGCTAAAGGCGCCGAACAGGTGCGCTCCCTCCCGTGACGCCAAGGCGATCAGGGCGAAGGTAACGAGGTAGGTTCCGAGCGGCCAGGCAAGGAGCAGGACGCCCGCAGGCACCACGTAGAGCGCACCGCGGGCCCTTTCGCGCAACACGCTGTTCGCCAACACGCCGCTCATCATCGGCCGAACCGCCGCGGGCGCTCAGCGTAGGCCTGTAGCGCGCGGTCGAGATCCTCTGCGGTAAAGTCGGGCCAGAGGGTCGGCAGCGTGATCATCTCGGCGTAGGCGGTCTGCCAGAGAAGGAAGTTCGAAAGGCGTTCTTCACCTCCGGTGCGAATAAGCAGATCTGGATCTGGGATTCCCTTCGTGTAGAGATGGGTCGCGACGCTCGCCTCGTCGATCGCCTCAGCCTTGACCCCAGAGCGGACGATCGCTCGAATAGCGTCAATGATCTCCGTCCTCCCTGCGTAGTTGAATGCCACATGGAGATGCATTCTCCTGCCGGCGGCAGTGGTTGCACACGCTGCGGCGATCCGTGCCGCAGCGCCTTCAGGGAGCTCACCCAGCCGGCCGAGGAAGTCGACACTGATGCCATTCTTGGCAAGCTCAGGCGTCTCGCGCTCGATGGTGCTCGCGAGAAGGGTAAACAGTTGCTCGATCTCGCGATCGGAGCGCCCCCAGTTCTCACGGCTGAACGCATAGACCGTGAGGTGTTTGATCCCCAGCTCTGCGGCACGAGTGACGACACCACGCAGCGCCTCGGTGCCAGCTGCATGCCCATCGAGCTCGTCAATGCCGCGGTCGCGGGCCCAACGTCGGTTGCCGTCCATGATGATCGCCACGTGGCGCGGGGCGACGCCAATCACCGCCTCAGCGTGGACGAGTGACGGAGCGTCTTCCGGTCGGCGCAGGCCGCCGTCGGTCAACTCTCGAGAACCTCGCGCTCCTTCGATGCAAGCAACTTGTCGATCTCTGTCGTCTTCGCGTCGGTTAGCTTCTGGAGGGCGTCAAGGCGTCGATGTGCCTCGTCGCTGCCGATCTCCTTATCTTTCTCGGCACGCTTCGCTGCCTCCTGCTCATCGCGTCGCACGTTACGGATCTCAATACGCGCCTCTTCGGCGCGCTTGTGCATCTGCTTCACCAAGTCTTTGCGGCGCTCTTCAGTCATCGAAGGAACACGGAGGCGAATAACGCCGCCATCGACGGCGGGAGTCATTCCGAGCTGCGCGTTGTTGAGAGCCTTCTCGACCGCAGCGATCGCTCCAGGGTCGTATGGCTGGATCACGAGCAGCGTGCTCTCGGGGACGCTGATCCCAGCGAGTTGGTTGAGCGGCGTCGCGGCGCCGTAGTGTTCAACAACCACGCGTTCGACGAGCGAGGCGCTCGCTCGGCCGGTGCGGAATCCGCCTAGGTCGCGGCCGAACGCCTCGACCGCCTTTGCCATGCGCACGTCAACGCTCTCGCTCATCGCTCCCCCTTCGAACTAATCATGGTTCCAACATCTTCGCCGCGCACGGCGCGCAGGATGTTCTCCGGCGCATCGAGATCAAAGACGACAATCGGTAGGTCGTTCTCCATGCAGAGCGAGACCGCCGCCGCATCGAGCACCTTCAACCCATCTACGAGCACCTTCGTGTACGAGATTGCAGAGAATCTCTTTGCGTCGGTGTGCTTCGCTGGATCTTTGTCGTAGACGCCATCATCCTTCGTCGCCTTGAGCACCACCTCAGCGCCGATCTCCACGGCGCGTAGGGCCGCGGCGGTGTCGGTGGTGAAGTAGGGATTGCCAGTACCGGCAACGAAGACCACGACGCGCCCCTTCTCCATGTGACGCTGTGCGCGGCGGCGAATGTAGGGCTCGGCGACCTCATTCATGTCAATCGCCGTCATCACCCGCGTGGGGACCCCGGCGCGTTCGAGCGCGTCTTGGAGCGCAAGGCCGTTCATGGCGGTGGCAAGCATTCCGATGTAGTCGGCGGTCGCGCGATCCATGCCGGTTGCGGCGCCGGCCATGCCACGGAAAATGTTGCCGCCACCAACCACGATCCCGACTTCAACACCGAGTTCGCGGACGCTACGGACCTGTTCAGCGACGAAAGCGACGATGGCCGGATCGACGCCGTACGGCTGTTCACCGAGAAGGGCCTCACCGGAGAGTTTGAGGAGGATCCGCCGATAACGCGTCGCCCCGCTCATCGCATGCCTGCCGCGCCCGCGGCGGGGCTCAGAGCTCCTCGCCGAGCGCGTAGCGCACGAAGCGCCGAACGCGAATGTTCTCTCCGATGGTGGCGATGGCGTTGGTGATCAAACCGGCAACGCTCTGCTCACCGTCTCGGAAGGGCTGGTCAAGGAGGCACACCTCTTCGAACCACTTGCGCAGCTGCCCCTCAACGATTTGTGCGCGCACCGCCTCGGGCTTCTTAGCGAGCGCCTCGTCGGCCTCGAGCTCCGCGCGTTTCGCAGCAAGCGTTGCGGCTGGGATCTGCTCCTGGCTCACGTAGAGCGGCGCCAGCCCAGCGATCTGCATCGCGATGTCGCGCACGAGTTTTTGGAACTGTTCGTTGCGAGCAACGAAGTCAGTTTCGCAGTTCACCTCGAGGAGCACGCCGACGCGACCCCCCGTATGAATGTACGAAGAGACGAGCCCCTCGCGAGCGTCACGCCCCGCCTTCTTCGCCGCCGCTGCGAGGCCAGCTTCGCGAAGTGTTGCGACCGCCTTCTCGACGTCGCCGCCAGACTCTTCCAGTGCGCGCTTGCAATCCATGAAGCCCGCACCGGTTCGTTCACGAAGGTCCTTGACCGCCTCTGCGCTGATTGCCATGCCGAACCCCTTACGCGACCGAAGCGCCGCCAGAGGCGGGCGCTACGGGCGGATCTTCGTCTGGTGAGAAGCTGAGCGTTCCCGTTGCGCTCATCGCGGCAACGAGATCGTCCTGCACGTCGGATGGGAGCTGCTGCGATTCGGCCTCGCCGGCGGCAGCGGCCGCCTCTTGCGCCTCGATCTCTGGGAGTCGCGCTGCACGCTCTGCTGCGCCCTCGATCGCTGCGTCGGCAACAGCCTTGCAGATCAACTTGATGCACTTGATCGCGTCATCGTTCACCGGGATCGGGTACGTGAGCTGGTCTGGGTTGACGTTGGTATCGGCGGTGCCGACGACCGGAATCTGCAACTTGTTCGCCTCAGTCGCCGCAAGGGTCTCGCGGCTCGGATCGATGATGAAGACCATCCCTGGGGCACGGCGCAGCCGACGCATGCCACCGAGGGTGCCGCGCAGCTTCTCAAGCTTGTCGCCGAGACGCGCCGCCTCCTTCTTCGACATGATCGCGAATTCGCCAGCCTGCTCTCGAGCCTCAAGCTGCTCCATGAGGGTGAGGCGCTTGCGAATCGTCTGGAAGTTCGTGAGCATCCCGCCGAGCCAACGCTTCGTCACGTATGGCTGGCCGGCGCGGGTCGCCTCTTCGGTGATTGGGCCCTGAGCCTGCTTCTTTGTTCCAACGAAGAGGATCGTCTCGCCGCTTGCGGCGCACGCGCGCACCGCGTCGAGGGCGACTGCGAGGTGCTGGGCACTCTTCGCAAGGTCGAGGATGTGGATCCCATTGCGCTGGGCGTAAATAAATGGCGCCATCTTGGGATTCCAGCGTTTCGTCTGGTGCCCGAAATGCGCACCGACCTCGAGGAGGTCGCGCATCGTCACTGCTGCCATGGTTCTCCTTGCACGGTTATTCCACCGCGGGACGTCGTCGCGACCCCGAAGGGCCACCGTTGCGGGACGTCTGACTCCGCGTGCGTTCTACCCGCCTTGCGGCGAGGGCCCCGTTTGCCGGGTGCCAGCAGATCTTACCACGAGCCCTTGACCCCTCTCGCGGGCCGCCAGGCCATCGCTTCGGACCTAGGTGATCCCTCGGATGAGCCGTAACCGCTCACCCCCATCGGGGCCCAGAACAAGGAGTAGGTCGATACGTTCAAGGGCCGGGAGCGCCTCGCGCTGGCGGCGGAGCGCCGCAACCTTGCGCGCGCCGAGAAGTTGCAGCGGGGTTGCTGCGCCGATTGATGCCCTGCGACGCACTTCGACCGCAACGAGTCGCCGGCTGGGATCGCGCGCAAGGAGGTCGATCTCAAGCCCCGCGAGACGGTGGTTGCGCGCAAGGATGCTCCAACCGGATCGCTCGAGGGCCACTGCGGCGATCTCCTCACCCGCTCGCCCACGGCGCTGACGCTCTTGTTCGCTCGTCACCCGATCAGTCTTACGTGGAGTGCTTACCCTCGGCACTCCACACGCCGAGCCGCGCCGCAACAGGGGCAAAGCTGCGGCGATGATGCGGCGTCACTCCGATCGCATCGAGCGCGGCGAGATGGACGGGTGCCGGATAGCCAACGTTTCGCTCCCAGGCGTACCCAGGATACCGCAACGAGAGGCGGCGCATTAACTCATCGCGGAGCACCTTCGCTACGATTGAAGCGCACGCGATCGGATAAACGCTCACGTCACCTCGCACGATCGTCGCATGGGCGCCGATGAGATCGCTGAGCTCTCGCGCCGCTGACCCGTCGACCAACGCAAAGTCGATTGGAGCGCCGCGGCGGCGAACGAGCTGGGCGACAGCACGGCGCATTGCAAGGTGCGACGCGGCGCGAGGATTGAGTCTCTCCACCTCTCGAACCGAGGCGGCACCAACGCCGATCGCGACCGCTGCGGCGCGAATGGCAACCGCGGCGCGTTGGCGCTGCAGTGGCGTGAGCGCCTTCGAATCGGCGACGCCGCTGATCGGCTCACCAGCCGGCATGAGGATCGCGCAGGCGACGACGGGTCCTGCAAGCGGGGCGAGGCCGACCTCATCGATGCCAATGACGGCGCGCTGCGGATGACCGTGATGAATTTCGAGGTCGCGGGTGGGAAGCTCGCGGCCGATACGCGGCCGCGCTGGCGTCACTCCGGCGTCGCGTCCGTCGCGGCTGCGGCCTCGCCGCCTTCGGCCCCAGCCGCGGCGGTCGGTTCAGCGCTTGGCGCTGGTGCAGCCTCGACGGCCGGCTCGACGACGGTTTCAGTGACCGGCTCAGCGGTCGCAGTTGCGACAGCAGGGGCGACGGCTGCCGCCGCAGCGGCGGTTGCCACTTCAGCCGCGGCGCCGTCAGCGGCGGCCTTCGCAGCCTTCGCGCTCGCCTTTACGGCCTTCGCGGTTGCTACTGCCTCGGCGATCTCGGCGGCGTCTCCCAACTTCTCGCGGAGCGAGGAGCGCTTGCCGACGCGATCACGGAGGAAGTAGAGCTGCGCGCGATGCGAGATGCCGTGGCGCACGACCTCAATGGAGTCGATGCGGGGGCTGTGCACCTTGAAGGTGCGCTCCACGCCAACGCCAGAGGCGATGCGACGAACGGTGATGGTGAGGCCAAGTCCGCCGCCGTGCATGCGCATGACAGTCCCCTCGAAGGTTTGGATTCGCTCGCGCGTGCCCTCGACGACCTTCGCTGCGACCTTGACGGTGTCACCAGTCTTGATCTGCGGCAGGTCCGTCTTCATCTGTGCGTCGGTAAGGGCGCGAATGATGTCCATTGGTCACTCCGATGTGGTGCGGCGGGAACCCTGCCGCGACGGAGGGCGAGGATAGCACAGGGCTCAGCGGCCCTCGCTGGGCTCTAGCGCCCCCTCTCCCCCTCTGGGGCCTCGACCTGCGGCTCTGCCAACCGCCCTGGCGCCCCGCCCCGACGCGCGGCGCTCCTCCGTGCAGCCTCGCCCTTCCGCCACGCCGCAACCGCGCCATGATTCCCAGAGACGAGGACGTCGGGGACACTGGCGCCACGAAATTCAGGGGGCCTGGTGAACTGCGGATACTCGAGAAGCTCTGGGGTGGAGAACGACTCTTCGTCGAGCGAGGCTGCGTCGATCGATCCGGGGACGAGTCGAAGGATCGCATCACAGAGTGCTATCGCAGCCGGCTCCCCTCCCGACAAGACGAAATCCCCCAGGCTCAACTCAAGGTCGACGTAGGCGCGCACGCGGTCGTCGACGCCTTCGTAGCGCCCACACAAGATGATCAGGTGTCGACGCGCTGCAAGATCTCGCGCTCGCTCTTGGCGCAGCGTCTCACCGCCGGCGTCAAGAAGGATCACCGTTGATTCTGGGGTGCGAAGCGCCTCGATTGCTGCGACGAGTGGCTCTGGGCGCAGCAACATGCCGGCACCTCCACCGTAGGGTGCGTCGTCCACCGCACGATGCTTGCCGATCCCCCATTCACGCAAATCGTGCGCTGTGAGCGCCGCAAGGCCGCGCTCAATGGCGCGTGCAGGGATGCTCGCGGCGAGCGCTGCGGTGATCGTCTCAGGGAAGAGCGAGACGACATCGATGCGCAGCGCCGCCTCCCCTTGAACCGTTCCGTCAGGCACGCTCGCCCTCCTCGCCGCTCGCCGCCGCGGGCACGCCACGCACGCCTCCGCGTCGCGGGCGCTGCTTCCGCTCTAGATCCTTGATGCGTGCTCGGCGCGGCTCGAGCTCCATGGCGCTGAGGTTGGCGACGATGATCCCAGCACGCGGGTCAAACGTGGTGATGATCGACGCCACCGCAGGAAGATCTAGCTCTCCGCCACCGGGGGTGCGAAGCAGATAGACCTCGGCGCCGCCTGCGCGATAGCAATCGACGATCTCGCCGATCGGATCGCCTGCTGCGTCGCGCACGGTGATGCCGATCACCTCGTCCCAATGGATCGGATCGCTCGCCTTCGGTGCGGCGGCGAGGGCGACCGTGAGGAAACGTCCGACGAGCGGCGTGGCCGCGTCGCGTGACTGCACCTCGCGAAAGCGCGCAAAGCTCCCCGGCGCAGCGGGCTGGAAGTCATCGACCTTGAGGGTGCGTCCGTCGCCTTCGATGGTCAGGATCGACCCGATCGCAAAGCGCTCTTCGGGGCGGTCGGTAAGCATCTCGAGGCGGAGCGTTCCATCCAGGCCGCGGAGGCCGCGCACGCGCGCGACGCGCAGGTGCCGTTCGCTCTCAGCCGATCTCGAGGACGTAGTTCTCTCCGGTGCGGTTCGAGACAACTTTCAGGAGGCTGCGCAACGCCTTGGCGATGCTGCCATTGCGGCCGATGACGCGACCCATGTCGTCCTCGTCGACGATCAGTCGCAGAACGATGGCATCGCCATCCTCTTCAACTTCGACGCTCACGCCGTCGGGATTGTCGGCGAGAGACTTTGCGACAAATTCAACCAACTGTGCAGCAGGCATTTAAGCCTCCGTTGCTGGCGCGTCAGCAGGTGCAGCGTCAGCGACAGGCGCTGCTTCGGCGGCGGGGGCTGCATCAACGGCTGGAGCATCAGTGGCGCTCTCGACGATCGGCTCTGCGGCAACCTCTGCAGCGGCCGCCGCTTCAAGTGCGGCGTCAGCTGTTGATGCGGCCTCTTCGCTCGCTGCAGTCTCTGCTGGCGCCGCCTCAACCACGACGGTCTCTTCAACCTTCGCAGGGCGCGTGCCAGGCTTGGTGTAGCCGGCCTGTGCCGACTTCGGACCGGTCTTGCCGCCACGGCTGTTCACGCCGGCGCGCGCCTTGCCGATGAGCTTCGTCACGACCTCGGAAGGCTGAGCCCCCTTGGCGATCCACGCATCGATCTTTGGCAGATCAAGGACGAGGGTGAGCGGTTCGGTGCGTGGATTGTAGTGGCCGAGGATCTCAAGCGAGCGTCCATCACGTGGCGAGCGGCGGTCGGTCGCGACGACGCGATACGACGGCTGACCAGTTGCACCAACGCGACTCAACCTGATGCGAACGCTCATCCCTGTAGGTTCCTCCATTGGGCTCGACGCTTCGGCCGAGCCGGTGACCCCGGCAGACCGGGAAGTTGTCGTCGGATCGTACCCGCTCCGCACGGTTGGCGCACTCAGAGCCCGCTGCTACCGCCCGAGGAGCCCTGCCCCTGAGGCGGCGAGCAGGGCCGAGAGGAGCCCGACCCCAATCGCCAGAGCAGCGAGGAGCAGGGCGAGGAGGTTGTTTCCTGAGCGCTGAGTCATCGTCGCCCCCCCCGTTTCTTCGCCTTGCGACCCCCCTTCGAGGGTGTCCTTCCGCGAGCGTGCTTCGAGGGTAGAGCACCGCCTCCACCAACCAGGCGCGCGGGGTCGATGCCGCCAGTGCGACGCACCAAGACGCGCATCTCCTCAAGGCGCTTCACAAGGCGATTCACCTCTTCGATGCTCCGCCCCGACCCGGCCGCCACGCGGCGGCGCCGCGCCAGCGTGAGGAGCGCGGGTTCACGGCGCTCACGAGCCGTCATCGAGAGGATGATCGCCTCGGCGCGTCGCAGCTCGCCGCCAGCGACCGACTCCTCGATCTGCGCGGCAGCGCCACCGAGGCCAGGGATCATCTTGACGATGTTGCCGATCGGCCCCATTGACGCCATCTGGCGCAGTTGCTCGAGAAGATCGTCGAACGTCAGCTCGCCGCTCGGTCGCGCTGGCGCCTTCTGCTCCTGCGATCCTTGAGCCCCCGCCGAGGCGACGATTTCGGCGAGCGTTGCCAGATCACCCATCTCCAGGATGCGCCCGGCGATCCGGTCGGGATGGAATCGCTCCAGCGCGTCGGGGCGTTCGCCGGTGCCGAGATAGACGACGGGAATCCCTGCGCCGCCAGCGATCGAGAGTGCGGCGCCACCGCGCGCGTCGCTGTCGAGTTTCGCAAGGATAAGGCCGGTCGGATCGACCGCCGCCTTAAATCCCTCGGCGACAGCGAGCGCCTGCTGCCCAGTTGCGGCATCAAGGACGAGGAGCCGCTCGCGCGGACGCACTGCGTCGCGCAACGCAACAAGTTCGTCCAGCAACTCTGCGTCGAGGGTGGTGCGACCAGAGGAGTCGATGATGAGCAGGTCACGGCCGAGTCGCTTCGCCGCCTCGAGGGCGCGGCGGCCGATCTCGTCGACAGGGGTGCCGATCGGCTCCCGGTGCACAGGCACGCCGATCGCGGCGCCGAGGAGGGCGAGTTGCTCGGCGGCGGCTGGTCGGCGCGGGTCTGCGGCGACGAGCATCGGACGGCGACCCTCTCGCTCGAGACGTGCGGCAAGCTTTGCGGCGGTAGTCGTTTTTCCGGCGCCCTGCAGGCCGAGCAACAGAATCGATGCTGGGCGCTCACGGAGGTCGAGTTCGCGGCCCGAGCCACCAAGGGTTGCAGTTAGCGCGCCGTGCACGATGCCCAGAAGGCGCTCACCAGCCCCGAGGCCATCGACAATCTCGCCGCGTGTGGCCTCGTCACGGATGCGCGCGATAAGCGCGTCGGCGACAGGGAGCGCAACGTCCGACTCGAGCAGTGCCGTGCGAAGTTCGGCCAGCCCGGCATCGAGGTCTGCGGCGCTGATGCGGCCGCGCCCCGAGATCTTGCCAAGGGTTGCTCGCAAGCGACTGCCAAGCGCGTCAAACATGATGCGAGTGTACGATGCGCCGATGCCAACGGCGAAGCCCCTAACCCGTGGACGCGCACCACGGCGCGACGAACCTCGGGCCGTCTCGCGCGATGTGAACCTACTCGTGGGGGCACAGGCGATCTCGAGCTTCGGATCGTTCATCACTCGTTCGGCGCTTCCGCTGCTCGCGATCCTCGGCCTCGGCGTCACCCCCATCGAGGCGGCGCTCCTCGCGGCAGTCGACCTGCTGGCTGCGGCGCTTATCAGCCAGTTCGCAGGCGTCTGGATCGATCGGCTCCCGCGACGACCACTCCTCATCACCGCTGACCTCGCGCGCGCAGCGCTCCTCGGAAGCATCCCAGCAAGCGCCCTTCTCTTCGGCGGCGTGGCGCTCCCCCATCTTATCTTCGTGAGCGCAGCGAGCGGCGCCTGTACGACCGCATTCGACATCGCAGAACGCAGCTACCTGGTTGGACTCGTCCCCGCACCGCAGCTGCGCCGGATTCTCGCGCGCCTTCTCGGCATCCGCGGCGCTGCTGAGTTCTTCGGGTTCGGCGTTGCCGGCCTCCTCGTCGCCCGCATCGGCGGGCCAGCGGCGATCGGCGTTGACGCACTCACCTATGTTGCATCCGCGGCGCTCCTCACTCTGCTCCGCGTCCGTGAGCCCGCGCTGCCGCCAACGTCAGCACGGAAGAGCGTTCGTTACGAGGTGATCGACGGGCTCCGCCGAACGTGGGCGGAGCAGCCGCTTCGTCCGCTCCTCTTCAGCGGAGCGGTAATTGGCCTCTACTTCGGACTCTTCCGCTCGTCGTACATGCTCTTCCTCACGCGTGGGCTCGGCCTCGGGCCAGAGGCGATCGGAGCGATCGCCGCGGTCGGTGGAATCGCCGCATTCAGCGGCGGGATCCTCACCGAGCGCTTCTCGCGCTGGCTCGGCCTCGGCCGCTCGCTCGCGGTGAGCTATGCGTTGGTCGGCGCTGGGCTCCTCCTGGTGCCGCTTTCCCCTGGGCCAACGCTCCTCGGATTCGCAATGCTCATCGGCCATCAGCTCCTGAGCGATGGATTCGAGACCGTCTGGGAGGCGAACCAGGCCACGATCCGCGCGAGGCTCATCCCCGACGCGTATCAAGGTCGATCGAATGCCGCCTTTGAAGGCGTCGGGATCCTGGCGCGCCTTGCTGGAATCGTGGTTGGCGGACTCATCGGATCGAGCGCATCGGGGAGCGGCGCCTCACTGGTTGTTGGCGGAGCTGCCGCGGTGCTCGTCGGTATCTACCTTGGCATTTCGCCGCTCGGACGGCTCCGCACCATCGCTGACCTGAACGCTACTCGCCCGCGCTCTTCGTAATAGTTTCGCCGAGCAGTCCGGCAACGAAGGCCGCCGCGTCAAACGGGAGGAGATCCTCCGCTCGCTCGCCGGCGGCAATCCAGCGAATCGGCAGGCCGAGCTCCCTCCGTAGTCCGAGCGCCGCACCACCGCGAGCACCAGCGTCGAGTTTTGTGAGCACCACTCCGTCAATCCCTGCAGCGCGATCGAAGCCACGTGCCTGCGCGAGGCCGTTCTGACCGAGCGTTGCGTCGAGTACCAGCAGCACCTCGGTCGCGGCGTCTGGTGCAACCTTGCTGATGACGCGCCGAATCTTTGCAAGCTCCTCCATTAGGCCGACCTTCGTCTGCATGCGCCCCGCCGTGTCTACGATCACCGGAGTGAGGTCTCGTGCTGCGGCAGCGGTGAGCGCGTCGTGGATGGCGGCAGATGGATCACCGCCTGCGCGGCCCTCGATGATCGGAACCCCCTCGCGCTCTGCCAGCAGGCGGAGTTGATCGATCGCCGCCGCGCGAAAGGTATCGGCGGCGACAAGGAGTGGTGACGCCCCAGCGCGCTTAGCGCGCGCAGCGAGTTTCGCTGCCGTTGTCGTCTTCCCCGCTCCGTTCGCGCCCACGAGCAAGATGATCGCCGCATCGTCGGCAGAGGGCGCGCCATCCACCTCGTGCAACAGCTCCATGAGGGTGCGTTCAAGGCGATCGCGAGCAGATCCCCCCGACGCATCCCGCGCGGTCGCAACGATCGCTGCACTCGTCGCCGGGCCGACGTCAGCGAGGAGGAGCGCCTCCTCGAGTGGCTTCCATGTTTCAGCCCCTTCGGAGATCCGGCGTAGCGCTCCCACAATGCCGCTTGCAACCGGCGCGGCTGCCGTTGCGACTCGCTCCTTCTCCTCGGATTGTGCCTTTCGCCAGAAGGCGAGCCTCAACGCGCCGCCTCGCGTTCGGCGCGCGCCTGATCGGCGATGCGCTTCGCCTCGTCGAGGCGTAACCCGAAGACACGGCTCGCCGCATCCTCGCCGACGGTGACGCCCCAGAGGCTGTCGGCAACCTCAACGGTGCCGCGGTTGTGTGTGATCACGATCACCTGGGTGCGCTCACTGAGCTCGCGGATCGCATCGCCGAAGCGCGTCACGTTGGCCTCATCGAGGGCAGCGTCGACCTCGTCGAGCACGACGAAGGGGAGCGGTCGCACGGCGAGCATCCCGAGGAGCAGGGCGACGCCGGTAAGCGCGCGCTCACCGCCCGAGAGGAGCGACAGCTGTTGGCGGCGCTTCAGCGGCGGACGCGCGTCGATCTCGACCCCTGCGCGTCGCCCGCCGTCTTCGACAAGGCGAAGCTGCGCGTCTCCGCCACCGAAGAGCAGCTGGAAGTTCGTTGAGAAGCTCGCCTGCAACGCGGTGAACTGTTCGGAGAAGGTGGATTCGACGAGACGGTCGAGCTCCTCCATGAGTTGCGCCGACTTCGCGATTGCGCCGTCGAGGTCTGCCGCCTGCGACTCGAGCGATTCGAGGCGCTCGCGGAGCTCGCGGTGTTCAATCGCAATGCTTGCGCCCCCCGCTTCAAGTGGACCGATCTTGCGTCGAAGGCGCTCGAGGACGCGGAGCTCCTCGGGATCTGGTGCCGCCGACTCCGTCACGTTACTGCCCGCAGCTACACCAGACCAGTGGGCGAAGAGCGCAGTCGCCTGTTCGCGCGCACGGTGTTCGCGCGACGAGGCATCGGCTGCATCGTCGCGAGGTGTCTCCGCCGCGCCGTCCGCCACCGTAGTGCTGGATCTCGCTTGAGCTTCTCCGCCGCGAAGGTGCGCAGGGATGCCAGCGGCGATCCGCACATCGTCGGAGAGGCGGCGCCCGAACGTGGCGAGGTCTCCGGCGAGCTCCTCAAGGAGGCGCTCCTCTTCAAAGTCGAGCGACTGACTCTCGCGCTCAAGAGGACGCATCCGTAGGTCGAGCGCCTCCTCCTCGGCGCGCAGGCGGCGCTTCTGATCATCATCTGCCGCGATCTCACTCTCGATGGCGATCTG
>JBPCTG010000073.1:0-5778 GCA_051006395.1 Candidatus Limnocylindrus sp. | reverse complement strand
CTCGAGCAGCAGCACGCCGGCACCTTCGGCCATCACGAATCCGTCACGCGCAGTATCGAAGGGGCGCGACGCCGCGGCGGGGTCGCCACCGTTTGCCGTTGAGGCGCTGCGCGAGAGGGCACGCATGTTGTTGAACCCTGCGATCACCACCGGGTCGAGCGCCGCCTCGGTACCGCCGGCGATCGCGCGCTCCGCATCGCCGCGACGAATCATCTCGTACGCCTCGCCAATGGCGTGGCCCGCAGTTGCGCAGGCGCTCACCGCGCCGAACGACGGACCTTGTGCGCCGATATGGATCGCCGTCTCCCCCGCCGCCATGTTTCCGATGGCAGCCGGAATGAGAAATGGCGAGATGCGCGAAGGGCCGCGCTCCGCGAAGATCGCCGCCTGCTCGAAGATTGTCACGGCACCGCCAAGGCCCGAACCGATGATCGTTGCCGTCGACTCGGCCGCCGCACCGCTCAAGCGTGGCGGTAACCCCGCAGAGGCGAGCGCCTCGGCGGTTGCCGTGATCGCGAATTGGCTGAAGCGGTCGAGGCGCTTGATCTGCTTCGCCTCGATCAGGTCCGACGGGTCGAACCCCTGCACCTGGCCGCCGAAGTTCACCTCCTGGCCGTCGAGGTTCAGCCCCTCGAGGCGGCGCACCCCAGAGCGACCGGCGAGGAGCCCCGACCAGAGTGCGTCGGCGCCGCGGCCGAGCGGCGACACCGCGCCGAGGCCGGTCACGACAACGCGCACGGGGGTCGCGCTCAACGGACCAGCTTCCCGGTGCGCACGGTGGCGGCGCGATACGCGTCACCCGGGAGACCGCGTGCAATCAACTGCTCGCTCACCGCGTCGTTGTCGTAGCTCGCGCGATGGATCTCTGCGACGATCGTGTTCGCTGCGGCGTCGACATCGATCACCGCGAATGCGGCGGTGGGATCGCCGTCGTAGGAGAGGCCCGCAGAGCCTGCGTCGACGAGCACCTTCCAGCCGTAATCTTTCACTCGCGCCGTGTGGGTGAATCCGACCGAGACCACGCGCGAATCGGTTTGGCTGATGAGCTCGAGCGTCGTCGACGGTTCAAGGTCGGCGGTGAGGCCAACGGTGCGCGAGCCGGGCGACGCGTGGCAAAAGGTGAGCGCGATCTCGCCGTAGCGCAGTCGACGCTCCGATGGGAGCGAGCGGAGCCACTCGATGCGATCATCGTCGAGCTCGTCAGAGGCCCACTCGACCGCCGCCTTCAGCGCGGGCGGGAGCCCGCCGGCGAGCCCGGGGAACGAGGCGGCGTAATCGAGATCGGCGACGCCGATGTCGGCGGTGCCAGCGGTCACGAGCGCGCCCCCCTTCTGCAACTTGCGGATCAGGTCGATCGTTTCGGTCGGCTTCGGACCGAAGAGCGCGTGATCGCCGAGGATCGCAACTTGATCGGGCGCGAGCTTCGGCAGGCGAGCGACGATCGCCTCGAGTGCGGCGATGTTGCCGTGGATGTCCGAGATAACGACGACGCGCGTCATGCTGCTCCCTCTCCGGTCGTGCCGGGTGTGCCGGCGCTGCCGGATGCGCCGCCTGGCTGCGGCAAGGCCCCTTCGGGGGGAATGATGAAACTGATCGTGCACTCGCAGGCAATCTCGCCGGCAACGCTCGCCGTTCCCTTGGCGCGACCCATGCGCGAGCCGAGCTTCTCCATAACGATCTCGAGGGAGAGGGTGTCGCCCGGCGTCACGATGCGGCGAAAGCGGGTGTCGTCGATGCCGGCAAAAAGGCCGAGGCGACCGCCGAACCCTTCGCTGCGCGCCACGTAGATCGCCATCGCCTGGGCGAGCGCCTCTACTTGGAGTACCCCTGGCATGATCGGCATTCTGGGAAAGTGGCCGCGCGCCCAAAAAGCGTCGGCGCGCACGTCAAGCTCGGCGACGAGTCGCTGTGCGCCGCGATCCTCGAGCACCACGCGATCGAGCAGCAAGAACGGGTCGCGATGCGGGATGAGCGCTTCGATCTGCGCGCGGGAGAGGAGCACGTCACTCATCGTCGAAGTCTATCGCTCGTTCCGCGGCGCAGCGGCGAGGATCGCCTCGGTGCCGACCTCATCGAGGTAGGCGGTGGTGGTGCGCCCCTTCAAGAAGTCATCGCTCTCGAGCAGGCCAAGGAAGAAGTCGCGCGTCGTTGCAACGCCGCCGATTTCAACCTCGCGGAGCGCCGCCCGAGATCGAGCGATCGCCGCCTCGCGCGTTGGTCCCCACACGATGAGCTTCGCGAGCAGGCTGTCGTAATACGGCGGCACCTCGTAGCCGGCATACAGGTGCGAGTCGAAGCGCACCCACGGGCCGCTTGGCGACCTGAAGCCGGTGATCTCACCCGCCTGCGGACGGAAGTTCTGCGTTGGATCTTCGGCGGTGAGTCGGAACTCGATCGCGTGTCCAGTGCGCACCACGTCGCTCTGCGCGTACGGCATCTTTTCACCGTTCGCGATCGCGATCTGCAGCTCCACCAAATCGATCCCCGTCACCATTTCGGTGACCGGATGCTCGACCTGAATGCGGCAGTTGATCTCGATGAAGTACGGCTTTCCGTCGGGGCCAACGAGGAACTCGAGGGTGCCGACGTTCTCGTAGCCGGCGGCGCCGATCGCCTTCGCCGCCTTCGTCAAGAACTCCTCGCGCACCTTGGGGGTGAGCGCTGGCGACGGCGACTCTTCGACGAGCTTCTGATGACGGCGCTGCAGCGAACAGTCGCGCTCGCCAAAGTGGATCGCGGTACCGAACCTGTCGACGGCGATCTGCACCTCAACGTGATGCGTCGCAGCCAGGTACTTCTCGAGATAGATCGATCCGTCGCCGAACGCGGCCTGCGCCTCTTGGGCGCAGATCGGAAAGAGGCGCTCGAGCTCTGCGGCGTCGTTGGCGATGCGCATGCCGCGCCCGCCGCCACCCGCCGACGCCTTGGCGATCACCGGGTAACCAATGCGCTCCGCCGCCGCGAGTGCCGCAGCAACGTCGGGTACGACTCCGTCGGAACCAGGGATCGTGGGGAGCCCGTGCTTCGCCAAGAGGGCGCGCACCGCGGCCTTCGACTCGAATTTTTCGAGAATCTTTGCCGAGGGGCCAATGAAGGTCAGCCCGTGTGCCGCCGCCGCCTCGGCGAACGCGGCGTTCTCGCTCAGGAATCCGTAGCCAGGATGGATCGCGTCGCATCCGGCGGCGAGCGCCGCCGAGATCAGCGCGGGGGCCGAGAGGTAGCTCGCCTTCGCGGCAGCGGGTCCAATGCAGACTGCCTCGTCGGCAACCAGCACCGCGCGCGACTCGCGGTCCGCCTCGCTGTAGGCGACGACCGCCTCGATGCCGAGCTGACGGCAGGCGCGCAAGATGCGCAGCGCGATTTCGCCGCGATTCGCAATGAGCACCCGCTTGATCACGCGCGACCCCCGCGCGACGCATCAGTACCAGTCGCATCGGCGCGTGCTGAGTCGCCCACCGACTCGAGCACGAACAGCTCTTGGCCGTATTCGACCGGATCGCCCGTTGCGACCTTGAGTGCTGCGATGATTCCCCCCTGATCGGCGCGCACTTCGTTGGCGATGCCGAGCACGTCGACCGAGGCGACGAGCGCCCCCTTCGCGACCTTGGCGCCAACGTGCACCTCTTTGCTCAACGTGAGGTAGCCAACGGCCGTGGAGCGCACAGCGTGACGTGCTGGGCCCTTGCGCTCATCGCCGCGCGGGCCACTCGCTGCCGCAGCGGTTGCACCAGCTGCGGCGGTGATCGCAGCACCGCGGTGCGCGGGGGCAACCTCTTCGGCGCGCACGCGAATGATCGCGCCATCGCGCTCAACCTCGATTTCACCAAGCCCCGTTTCGGCGAGGCGATCGACGAGCACCGGAAGGAGCGCGTCGATGAGGCCGCCGAGCGTTTCGGCCGGCGCGCCATCGTGCGATGCGGCGGCGCTCTCGCCGCCCGTGCCGCGCGACACTCGCTTCTGTGCCATCAGCTATGCCCCCGCATTGTCGCGTTCCATCTCGTCGATCCAGTCTCCATCGCCACCTGCCGTCACGCGCTCGCGATCGAGGCCGAAGATAGAACGAATCGCGCCGCCGATCCCCTTCTGCTTGATCACCACCTCGCCGAACGCACCGTAGTCGCGATAGCGCAGGTAGCGCGCCTCAAGGAGCGCGCGTAGATCGTTCATTGACTCGAGCTCGTCGAAGGCCGCGCTCGCCTGCGCCCAAATGGCGCGCGCAATCGTGCGGGTCGACTCTTCGCCGCTCTCATCGGGCTCAGGAATGATCGCGTCGACCACGCCGAGCGCCACCTGCTCGGGTGCGGTGATGCGCAGCGCTCGCGCCGCTGCCGGTGCTTTCTCGCTGGTGCGGAACAAGATCGCGGCGCAGCCTTCGGGGCTGATCACCGAGTAGTAGGCGTGCTCGAGCGCGTAGACGCGATCACCAACGGCGATCGCCAGCGCGCCGCCAGAGCCGCCCTCGCCGGTCACCACGGTGACGATCGGCGTTTTGAGCTCGGTCATCTTGGTAATTGAGGCGGCGATCGCCTCGGCGATGCCGCGCTGCTCGGACTCGGGACCGGGATGCGCGCCGGGGGTGTCGACGAGGGTGAGGAGCGGCAAGTGGAGCCGCTCGGCGAGTTCAAAGGCGCGCGCCGCCTTGCGGTACCCCTCGGGGTGCGGCATGCCGAAGCCGCGGCGAATGTTCGACTCGGTGTCGCGACCCTTCTGGGTGCCGACCACCACGATGCGGCGCCCCTCAATGGTGGCGATTCCAGCAACGATCGCGCCATCGTCGCCGGCGCGGCGGTCGCCGCGCAGTTCCACGAATTCGGCGCCGAGCGCATCAAGGATCTCCATCGTGCGCGGCCGATCCACGGCGCGGGCGCGACGCACATGACTCCACGCCTCCTCTTCACTCAGGTGATCGCCGAGCGGCGGTGCGGGGTGCGCGTTCTGCACGTCGAGGATCTTGTCGACCTGGTCGGCGGCGCGCGAGGCAACGTCGGCGACCGGCTTCAGCATGGAGCCCACGATCGCGCCGGCACCCTGTGCAACACCGGTCACCACGCCGCCAAGCAGCCCTGCGCCTGGAATTGGAATCTGCGCGTAGAGCGGCTTCGCCGGTGCGGGGAGCGGCTGCAGCGCTGCGAGCGCGCGAATCAACCATGGGCGCAGATTCGATCGTGACACGATCGCGTCGATGAATCCCGTTTCGAGCAAGAACTCGCTGCGCTGGAATCCCGCTGGCAACTCGTCGCCGATCGTTCCCGCCGACACCCGCGCGCCGCTGAATCCAATGAGCGCATTCGGCTCGGCAACGTTCAGGTCGCCGAGGGCGCCGAACGATGCGATCGTTCCGCCGGTGGTTGGATCGGTGAGCATGCTGATGAACGTTCCGCCGGTCTGCTTCAGCCGCGCGATCGCGGCGAGCGTCTTTGGCAGCTGCATCAGCGCGTAGGTTCCCTCTTGCATGCGCGCGCCGCCCGACGCGGCAACGATCAGCAGCGGGAGTCGTCGCTCTGTTGCGAGCTCGGCGGCGCGGGCAACCTTCTCGCCAACGACCGAGCCCATGGAGCCGCCCATGAAGAAAAAGTCCATGACGACGAGCGAGACTTCGATCCCGCCGATCTCGGCGGTGCCGCGGATCGCCGCGTCGCGCTCCCCCGTCGCCTTGCGGGCGGCGGCGGCGCGCACGGGGTACGGCTTGGAGTCGGTGAAGACGATCGGGTCGAGCGAGACGAGGCTCGCGTCGATCTCGTTGAAGGTGCCAGGGTCGACGAGCTGGGCGATCCGCTC
>JBPCTG010000072.1:0-3954 GCA_051006395.1 Candidatus Limnocylindrus sp. | reverse complement strand
GAGAGCGCCACGATTGCAGCGCCTACATCGTCGGGAGTGGTGAGCCGCCTCCCTGGATGCTTCTTCATTACAACGTCGATCCAATCTTGGCTCCCTGGGATCTTGCGCAGCGCGGGGGTGTCGACGACGCCAGGGCGCAGCGCGGTGACGGTTGCGCCAGGCACAAGTCGCGCGAGTTCGATGGCGAGTTGGCGACAGTGTGCCTCGACCGCGGCCTTTGCCGCAGCGACCGCGCCGTACATCGGCACCGCCTTCGAAGCACCCTCTGATGAGGTCGCAAAGATGCGCGTCGTGCTGCCGATCAGCCCCGCGGCATAAAGGTCCTGCGCCCAGTAAACGAGCGAGTGCGCCATCACGTCGGAGGTCATATCCATCTGCTTGCGCGTGATGATTGGAACCTCGCCGTCGGGGAGGAACGGCTGCAGGCTGCCGAAGGCGAGCGAGTGCAGGATGATCCCGAGCTGTGGCTCGCGCCCCGCCGACTTCGCTGCCGCAAAGCGCTCCTTGAGTTGCGTGACGACCTCGGCACGCTTCTCGTCGTCTGCGGCGTTGCCGCGAATGTACAGCGCCTCAACTCCGGTCGCCTTGACGGCGGCGATCGCCGCGTCGAGCTTCTCGCCGCGCGATCGGCCGAGGTAGACACCGCAGATGTTGTAGCCGGCGCCAGCAGCGTGGCGCGCCGACGCCTCACCGATGCCACTCGACGCGCCGAGAATCAGTGCCCAGCGTTCGATCTTCGCCTCAGCCATCGCTCACCTCCTGCAGCGCTCGGAGCAAGGTGCCCCCTGCTGAGCCCGTCGCGTTCAGGGTAGCCGACCCGTTCTACGCGTACGATGGGGGCATGAGCGACCCAGTAGGCATCAACTCCACAGGCGCTTCAGGCGGCGCTTCGGCTCGGGCAACTCCTGGGCGGCTACGCCTCATGGCGGTGCACGCCCACCCCGACGACGAGACGATCAGCATGGGCGGCACACTCGCCCGCTACGCGGCGCCTGCATCTACCGATAGCGACGTGATCGTGGTGACGAGCACCCGCGGCGAGCTCGGCGAGATCGTGATCCCGGAGCGCGATACCCCCGAGGAGCATGCGCGGCTCGGCGAGACCCGCATGGGCGAGATCGCCGCAGCGATGGCGGCACTCGGCGTGCATCACTTTGAGAACCTTGGCTACCGCGACTCCGGCATGGATGGTGATGCGGGGAACGACGATCCGCGCTCGTTCCATCAGCGTCTGCTCACCGATCCTGACGGCACCGTCGCGCCGCTCGTGCGCCTCGTGCGCGCGCATCGACCGCATGTGATCGCTACCTACGACGACTTTGGTGGCTACGGCCACCCCGACCACATCGCCGCGGCAAAGATCGCGCGCCGCGCCTGGGAGCTCGCCGCCGATTCCTCATGGCGACCTGATCTCGGCGCCGCCTGGTCTGCGAAGAAACTGTACGAGGTGCGCATCCCAGATTCCATTCGCGACAAGACCCTCGCGCTCCTTGAGTCGCGCGGCATGGAGTCATGGTGGAGCGAGCCGAAAGATGTGCCGCCAGAGGAGCTCGAGAAGTGGCGCGCTTGGCGCGCGAAGATGGCGTGCTCCGACGACCTGATTACGACGAAGATCGATATCGCGGCACAGATGCCGGAGAAGCGGCGCGCAATTGAGGCGCATGCCACGCAGATTCGTCGCGATGGTCCGCTTCTGGCGCTGAGCATCGACGAAGTGATTGCCATTAGCCCGTACGAGCAGTTCCGCTTGATCGCGCATCGACTCGATGCCGAACCAACGCTCCCCGAGAGCGACCTCTTCGCAGGGCTACGCTGAGGCGCCGCGCACTCGTAGTCGGGTGATGGCGAGCACGGCGACGAAGAGGAGCGTTTCAACGAGAACGATCGACGCTCCAGAGGCGACGTCGAGCAGATAGCTCGCATAGAGGCCGACCACCCCCGACGTGACGCCGATGACCGCGGCGACACCGATCATTCGATCGAAGCGGCGCACGAGTAGCTGCGCCGTTGCGGCCGGGGTGGTGATCATCGCGACGACGAGCACGATCCCAACCGCCTGGAGGCTCACCACGATCGTCACGGCGATGAGCACGAGTAGCAGGTCGTCGAGGCGGCGCACTGGTAGCCCCGCCGCGCCGGCACCGAGCGGATCGAAGGTTGCGTAGAGAAGCTCCTTCCAGAGAAGCGCGACGATTGCGATCAGGAGCGAGGCGAGCAGCGAAAGCGCCGCGAGGTCACCGACTGAGATGCCGAGCACGTCGCCGAAGAGGAATCCGAGCAGATCGCCGACGAAGTTCGGGATCGCCGAGAAGAGGGCGACGCCAAGGGCAAACATTCCGGCGAAGAGGACGCCGATCACTGCGTCGGAGCGGAGCCCCGAGCGACGGGTGAGCGCTCCGATCCCGAGTGCGGTTCCGATCGCCGCAATGGAGCCGCCGATGATGATCGGCACGCCGAGGAGGTAGGCGATCACCACACCAGGGAAGGCTGCGTGGCTCACCGCGTCGCCGATGAAGCTCATCCCCTTGAGCACCACGAATGAACCGACCACAGCGCAAGAGATTCCGACGAGCGCGCTTGCGAGGAGCGCGCGAACGAAGAAGTCGTAGCTGAGCGGTGATAGGAGCAGATCGATCGGGTTCATTCGTGACCCTCGTGTGAGCCATGGGAATGATGCGGATCGTCGAGCAGCATCACGCCACCACCACTGAGTGGCACCAGATGTCCGCCGTAGGTCTTCTCGAGCACCTCGCGGTCGAGCACGAGTTGCGCCGCACCGTGAACGATCACTCGACCGGCGAGCGCCACCACGTCATGAAAGCGCTGTGCCGCGCAGGCGAGATCGTGCGTCGTTGCAATCACGGTGCGCCCGCGCTTCGCCTCGTCGTCGAGCACGTTCATGATCTTCTCCTGCGTCGTTGGGTCGACTCCGGTGACCGGCTCGTCGAGCAGGTAGATCTCAGGGTTCGATGCGATCGCGCGCGCGAGGAAGACGCGTCGGCGCTGACCACCTGAGAGCGCGCCGATCTGGCGCTCTGCAGCGCCAAGCATGTCGACACGCTCGAGTGCGGCACGCACCGCACCCCGGTCGGCTGCGCTCGGGCGACGCAGAGGTCCGATCAGCGGCGTACGTCCCATTGCCACCACCTCTTCAACGGTGATCGGAAAGCTCCAGTCGACTTGTTCGGCCTGTGGCACGTAGGCGATGTGCTTTGCCGCGACGCCAACCGGTTCGCTGAGCACGCGAATCGTTCCCGCGCGCGGCGTCATGAGTCCGGCGATGCACTTCAGCAGCGTCGACTTTCCCCCACCGTTTGGCCCAAAGATTGCGGTGAGTGAACCACGCGCAATGGAGAGATCAACGTCGTCGATCGCAATGCGCTCACCGTAGCCTGCGCGCAGCCCGTGAATCTCGATCGCGGGCGTCATCGCATCGCTCCAAGGATCGCCGATGCGTTGGCGCGCATCGCGCCCAGGTAGGTATCAGCGGGTGCTGCTCCAAGTGCGTCGGAGAAGAGCGACGCGACCACGATCGCCCCCGTTTCTGCGGCGATCCGCTCCGCTACACGCGTAGGGAACTGCGCTTCGCTAAAGATCGCCGTGACTCCCGCGGCGCGAATCGCGTCGATGAGCGCTGCGATCTCCTTGGCGCTCGGCTCCTGCCCAGGCGCCTGGATCGCAACCCCGACCACCGTGATCCCATAGGCGCGCGCGAAGTAGCCGAAGGCATCATGGAAGGGGACAAATCGTCGGCGCTCAGCAGGGATCGCCGCGAAGCTCGCGGCGAGGTCGTGGTCGAGCGCAGCGATGGCCGCAAGGCCAGCACCCCCCTCTGCGTTGATCCGAACGGCGAGATCGGGTCGATCTGCACTCACGCGCGCAGCGATTTTTTGTACGTAGAGCGCGGCACCCTTTGGGTCGAGCCAGATGTGCGGGTCGACGCCGTCGTGCGCG
>JBPCTG010000071.1:0-6664 GCA_051006395.1 Candidatus Limnocylindrus sp. | reverse complement strand
GTGCGCGACGCGCAAGTCGACGCCTTTGAGTCGCGCGCCGCGCGAGCGATCCTTGGTACCAGCCATCGCCAGCCGCCGGTACGTGCGCTCGTTGGCCGCGTGCGCGACGGCATGCGTCACTTGTTTCAACTTCCCGACGGTCACGAGGTAATTCTCGGCGTTGGCGGCGCAACGGCATTCTGGGACGTTGCCGCCTTCGGCTTGATCGAGCGCCGCTCGGCGCACGCGGTGCACGGCGCCTTCTCGGCGAAGTTCGCGCGCGCTGTTGCGCAGGCAACACACCTTGCCGCGCCGCTTGTTGCCGAGGCAGCGGCGGGGAGTCGTGCCGAGCTCGACGGCGCTGCGCGCGACGCCGCCGAGGCTGCGACGATCGACTCATGGGCGGTCATCCAGAACGAGACGAGCACCGGGGTCGCCGCCCCAATTCGTCGCCCGCGCAATGCGGCAGGGAGCCCGGCCGCTGGCATCACGCTCATCGATGCAACCTCGTCGGCTGGCTGCACGCCGTTTGATGCGAGCGAGAGCGACGCGTATTACTTCTCGCCGCAAAAGGCGTTCGGCGCCGATGGCGGGATCTGGTTCGCGCTGCTCTCTCCCGCCGGGATCGCGCGAGCGGAATTGATCGCCGCGTCGAAGCGCAAGGTGCCGCCAAGCCTCAGCCTTGTCGACGCGATCACCGAGAGTCGCCGCGACCAAACGGTGAACACCCCCGCGATCGGCTCTTTACTGTTGCTCGCCGAGCAGGTCGACTGGTTGAATTCCGAGGGTGGGCTCGCCTGGTCGAGCGCGCGCTGCGCGGAATCGTCAGGCCGACTCTACGCGTGGGCTGAGTCGCGACCCTGGGCGTCGCCCTTTGTGCAGGACCCCACGATCCGTTCGAAGAGCGTGGCCACGATCGAGTTCGACGCTGCGGTTGACGCGGCGATCGTGCGCGAGGTGCTGGGGCTCAACGGCATCGTCGACCTGCATCCGTATCAGTCGATCGGTGGCAACGGCATTCGCGTCGGCGCCTTCCCTTCGGTCGATCCCGACGAGATCAGTGCACTCACCGCCTGCGTCGACTGGGTGGTCGAGCGGCTGTAAGCGGCGACCAGCGCTCGAAGATGTGCAAACGCACATCTTCGACGCCTCGCGCTTGACCATCTGACGAGCGAGGCGCACGATCAGTCCATGCGCATCCTCCTCATCGAAGACGACGAGCGACTCGGCCCCCTCGTTGTGCGCCTGCTGAGCGCCGAGCGACACACGGTGCAGCTCGCAGCGACCGGGGCTGATGGTGTTGCGTTCTGGGGGAGCCAGGAGTGGGATCTCGTCATTCTCGACCGCATGCTCCCCGACACCGAAGGGTCGATCGTGATGCGCGCCCGTCGTCACGCCGGCGACGCCACGCCGGTGCTGATGCTCACCGCACTCGGCACGATCGACGATCGTGTTGAGGGGCTCGACTCTGGCGCCGACGATTACCTCACCAAGCCGTTCGCCGCCGCTGAGCTGCTCGCCCGCGTGCGCGCCCTCGGCCGCCGCGGCGAGCTGAGCCTTGACGGCACGCAGACGCGCGAGATCGCCCCGGGCCTGCTGCTCGACGAGTCGCGTCACGCCATGGTGCACGGCGAGAGTGTGGTCGACCTGTCGGCGCGCGAGTACTCGCTCCTCTCGCACTTGATGCGTAACCGCGGCGCGGCGCTCACGCGTCAGCAACTGCTCGACGAGGTGTGGGGCGCTGAGCCCGACGTGTACTCCAACGTCGTTGATCTGTATGTGCACTACTTGCGCAAGAAGTTCGAAGACGCCGGCTACAACGACCTGATCCAAACCGTTCGCGGCATCGGCTACCGCCTCGCCGAAGGGCCGAAGGCGTAAGGTGGCGACGCGTCGCGTCCCTGGGTCCGAGGGGGTGGAGGCGCTCCTCGCGCGCACGAAGCGGCAGATCACCCGCACGATCTTCGCCGCCACGGCGCTGGTAGTTTTCGTTGTTGGCGTGGGTGGTGCGCTCGCGAGCAGCAGCGCCCTCGATCGCGGCCTCGATGCAGCGCTCCAGGCGCGCGCGACGCGCATCGTGTTGGAGTTGCAAGAGCATCTGCCGCCATATGTCCCCCCTGGTCCATCATCAAGCCCCAGCAGCGGCCCGACCGAATCACCGGAGACTTCGCCGGAGATAGAAAGCCCAGAGCCGAGCCCGTCGACCAGTGGCGGCGAGATCCCCATGCCGAGCGGGGGTGAGGACGACGACGGCGAAGATTCCGACGATGGTGAATCGGGGTTCGCCCCGCTGAACGCGCAATTAGCAATGGCATGGCGCACAGTGGTTGTGGGCAGCCTGCTCGCCGCTGACGCGCCACCTACGGTTCCCCCGGGGATCGGCGACGAGCAGACGGGCGCTGGTGGGCCGTGGGCGGTGCTCGCACCGAACGGCGCGATCCTCGCTGGCGCGTGGCCAGTCGGCGCCTCGTTCCCGATCCTCGCCGGGCTCGAGGCGGCAGAGCGCGGCACACGAACCGAGACGTATCTGATCGGCGGCGCGGAGTATCGCGTGGTGACCATGCCGCTCAGCCATCCGAAAGATCCGACGCATCGCGCGCTTGCCTATGTGCAGGTGGCAGCACGGGTTGACGTGCGCGACGCACAACGGCAGAGCCTCTATGGCTCACTACTCCTTGTGGGCGCCCTCGCGATCGGCACCTCCGTTCTCGTCGCCCTAACCATCTCCCGTCGAGTGCTCGCGCCGATCTCGGCGGCCGCAGCGCGCGAACGTGCCATGGTGGCGAGCGCCTCGCACGAGCTGCGCACGCCAACATCCGTGATCCTTTCGAGCGCCGAGATCCTGGAGCGCGAGGGCCTGGTGAAGCCAGCCGGCCGTGACCTGGTGCGCGGGATCGTCGCGGAGTCGGAGCGCCTCGGCCGACTGAGCGCCGACCTGCACACGCTGTCGAGCGAAGGGGCACGCGATGGCTCGTCGCCTGTCGCCCGCGTCACGCTCAAGCCGATCGACCTTGCAGTTGTTGCACGCGACGCGTTCGATCGCGCCGATGCGATCGCGCGACGCGCCGGCATGTCGCTCGAGCGCGACATCGCCGACCGAGCGATTCCGGTGCTCGGCGACACCGATCGACTGATTCAGCTGGTGCTCGGCCTCGTCGAGAATGCGATTCGCCACTCGCCGAAGGGCGGATCGATCACGATTGGCGCGCGCAGCACCAAAGACGTTGCCGAGATCTGGGTTGACGACCAGGGGGCCGGCATCCCTGAAGAGGAGCGCGAGAAGATCTTCGAGCCGTTCTACCGTGGCGGGCGCCGACGCGCCGCCGGCGACGGCGGTTCGGGGCTCGGCCTCGCGATCGCCCGCGCGATCACCGCAGCGCACAACGGGAGCATCGCTGCCGAATCGGCACCAAGCGGCGGCGCTCGTCTCGTCGTGCGATTATCGATTCGCACCGAGTGAGCGCAGCGACCCCCGCCGTCGCCGCGCTTGAGCGGCTTGGTATTGGCTACAAGCTGCATCATTACGAAATCGACGCGCCCGACGGCATAGCCCAGCATCGCGGCGAGCGAATCGCCTACGGCACGGCAGCGGCGGGCGCACTTGGTATCGACCCTGCGCGCATGTACAAGACGCTCCTCTTCGACCTGGAGGGTGGCGCCGATAAGCTAGCGCTGGTGGTCGTTCCTAGCAGTGGAACCGCGGCGCCCAAGGCGATCGCGGCGGCCTGTGACGCAAAGCGCGCAACACTTGCAGACGCCGCAGTGGTGAGCCGCGCCACCGGCTACGTGATCGGCGGCGTGAGCCCTATCGGATCGCGACGCCCAATCCTTACCCTCATCGACGAGAGCGCCCGATCCCACGCGACGATCTTCGTTTCTGCAGGGCAGCGTGGGCTCTCCCTCGAACTCGCCCCCGCCGACCTTGAACGGGCATCATCGGGGCAATTCGCCCCGATTTCATGAGATTTCAAATCTTTCTCCCCTTGTTTCTTTGAGCGGCTACAAGACTGAGGCCCCGTGAGCGGGGGAGGATGAACCCATGTCAGGAAGTAGCCGCATCAAGCCGATTGCAGCCGTAGGCTCTGCGAGCCGTGTGGCTGCGAGCCCGCCGCTGCCGCGCCGCTGGTCGATCAGCCCCGCCGTTCTCTACGCAGGGATCGTGTTGGCAAGCCTCCTCGTCGGCTGGATCTGGGTGAAACACGGGGGGCCCGAACTCCTGAGCGAGCGATTCGGTTTCCTCATTGTGATCGGCCAGCTCACCGCCCTCTACGGCACGCTCTTGTCGCTTGTTGGAATCTTGCTTCTCTCGCGCGCACCGTGGATCGATCAGGTGGTCGGCAGCGACCACGCCGCGAAGTTGCATCGCTGGGCCGGGTTCACCAGCGTGTGGCTGCTCGTCGCCCATGCGGTGATCTCATCGGCGGGGAACGCCTCCATCGACAAGCTCGCCTCTCCTGGCCAAACGTGGGAAGAGATCGTGCGCTTCACCTTTGACTACTCGGGCGGCCTTGGCGGCAGCGTTGCGCTTGTCCTCTTCTTCGTGGTTGCGATCGTCTCGTTCCGCTCCGTGCGCCAGGCGATCCCCTACGAGACCTGGTACGGGATTCACCTTTACGTGTATCTCGCCATGGCGCTCGGCTTCTTGCATCAGCTCACCCTTGGCACCGACTTCATCAACGATGGACTCGCCCGTGCGATCTGGATTGCGCTCTACGCGATCGCCTTCGTGCCACTGCTCATCCACCGCTTCGCGCATCCAATTGTGCGCAACCTTACCCATCGATTCGTCGTGGAGCGCGTTGTCGAGGAGCGTCCGGGCGTTGCGTCGGTGTGGATCACGGGGCGGAACCTTGAGCGACTCCCTGTGCGTGCCGGTCAGTGGTTCTCGATCCGCGTGCTCGCGGCTAATGGCTGGTGGCGCTCGCACCCCTTCTCGCTCTCAGCTGGACCCGACGGTCGCAACCTGCGCTTCACGATCGAGGGGATCGGCGATCGCTCCAAGGAGTTGCAGCAGCTTCTGCCAGGTACACCGATCTGGCTCGAGGGGCCGTACGGCATCCTCACCGGTGCGGTGCGGACACGCGAAAAGGTGCTGCTCGTTGCTGGTGGGATCGGCGTGACGCCGCTCCGCGCCCTGCTCGAAGTGCTCCCTGCGAAGCGCGGCGACCTCGCCCTGCTCTACCGCGCGCCATCCAAAGAGAGCCTGATCTTCCGGCGTGAGCTGACCACCATCGCCGACGCCCGTGGCGCGCGAGTGGACTACGCGCTCGGCAGCCGTGACGACTACGCCTTCCACGACGATCCGCTCTCCGCAGGCGGCCTCAAGGCCGCCTACCCCGACATCCGCGAACGTGACGTGTATCTGTGTGGATCTCCGAGCATGATGGCGCGCGTCGAGCGCAGCCTTCGCGAGATCGGCGTTCCGCGCAGCCAGGTCCACTTGGAGCGCTTCTCGTGGTGATCGCTGTGCGCGACTCGGCGCATTGCAACGGCGCGGTGGCGTAGTCATGCCGAAGAAGGCGATCGTCTCGATCCTCCTCACCCTCGCTGGGCTCTGGGCAATCGTGACTTACTCGCCGCCCGCGATCGACGAGATCGGGGTCGGGGTTGGACCTTCGCCGCTGCCGACCGATTCGCCTGCGCCGACGCCGAGTGGCAAGCCGAAGCCGAGCACTTCGACTGGCGTCACGCCTACACCCGCCGGATCGCCAAGTTCGTCGTCACAGCCGACACCAAAGCCGACCGCCAAACCCAAGCCCTCCGTCGCCATGAAGGATGGCACTTACACCGGCGCCAACACCAACTACAACTACGGAAAGATGGAGGTCACGATCAAGGTATCGGGCGGAAAGATCGTCGATGCTTCGGTGAGCCAGAACGGGCGCTGGCCGATCGGATTTCGCAACAAGAGTTGCACCGAATCGGATTTCAACACGCGCGCGATCGGCGTCGACAGTGGGAAGGCGTTCTTCTCGTTGCAGTTCTGCAGCGGGGCGACGTACTCGAAGTGGGGCTACGCGACCTCGCTGCAGTCGGCGATCGACCAGGCAAAGCAGTAGTTCGCGAGAGCTGTCAGGGTGTTGGAGCGCGATGAGCTGAACGCCCCGGTTGCTCGGGTGGTGCGCGAAATCTTCGGGAGCGTCGCCTCTCTCGCCGTCGTCGGGCGGCTCCGCGAGGAGGGGGTCGAGGCGGCCTTTGCCAGACTCCATGAGATCGATGCACGCCTTTCGCCGTACCGCGGCGACTCCGAAGTGAGTCGCATCCGCGACGGTGCGCTGGCTCCCGCCGATGCGCACCCGGAGACGCGCTGGATCCTCTCGACCTGCGAGGCGCTGCGCGAGGAGAGTGGTGGCCTCTTCGACGCGCGCATCGCCGGCGTCGATGGGCGCCTTGATCCTTCGGGATACGTGAAGGGCTGGGCGATCGGTGAGGCGCATCGCATCTTGATTGCCGCTGGCATGGAGAACTGCGCTCTCGGGATCGGCGGCGATGTGGCCGCCGCGGGCGAGGGTCCAGGTGGCGTGGGCTGGGTGGTCGGCATCGCGAACCCACGCGATGGCGCCACCGCGCTTGCCTCGGTGCGACTGCGCGACGCCGCGATCGCCACGAGCGGCGAAGCGGAGCGACCAGGGCACCTGCACGACCCATCTGGCGGCGCCGCCCAGTCGCCGTTCGCGAGTTTCAC
>JBPCTG010000070.1:0-3071 GCA_051006395.1 Candidatus Limnocylindrus sp. | reverse complement strand
AGCGGCGGCGGGGAGCGCTGATAGGGCCAGTGGTCGCGCTGTAACCGTCGGCACCCCCTTTGCGCTGGCGAGTGTGAGCAAGCCATTCACTGCGGCAGTCGCCCTGCTGCTCGATTCATGCGGAGTGCTACCGCTGAGTACTACCGCCAAATCACTCGTGCCGAAGGCCGATGTCGATCCCGAAGCTACCGCCGAAGACCTTCTGCGCCACGAGTCGGGGATGAGCGACTGGCTCACCGACAAATACACGCGAATGGATTGGCTTGCGACGCATCCAAACGCCAGCGTCGGTGCACTCACTGCGGTGCAGGGGCTGAAACCGCACGGCGCGATCGGCACCTTCGACTATTCAAACTCCGGATTCACCCTATACACACTCATGGCCGAAAAGGCGACAGGGAAGCCGTGGAAGACGCTCGTGCAAACACTCGTGCTCGATCCGCTCGGGCTAGACGAAATCTCGTACGGCCCGGTCGCCGGCGCCGCACGCCCACACTTGTGGTCGAAGGGAGCCCTACGACCGTGGGGCGCTGCGGGATGGGGGCCAACGAAGTCGGTCGCCGCTGTGTTGCGCGGCGCGGGAGATTTGTTCGGCACCGCGCGCGATCTCGCGCGTTTTGGATCGCTCTTGTGGTCGAACCGGCTCGTCGAGGGGCCACGGACTCTGGAACTGAACGGTATTGCGAACTTGACCTCGAACAGCTGGCTCTATACCTATGGCACCCAAGTGCATCGCTACTGGGCAGGTGGGTTGCGAGTCTACGGGCACAGTGGCGGCTACAGTGGCGTTACCACCGCACTGAGGCGCATTCCTGGCCTCGGGATCACCATCGCCGTGACAGCGAATGGTACCGAGGGGAGCAACTCGAGCGCCGACGACCTGGCGAAGGAACTCTTTGCGATCCTCGATTCGCCGGCACCCGATCCCAGCGGAGTTTCGCGTTCGACTGCGGCACTGAGCGCAAGTCCAGATCCGCTCGAAGCCGAGCCGGTGCTCGTTGGTGACGGCTGCGGCGAAACATCGACCGCATGGGTGGCAGGGGTCAAGGTGCCAAACGGAAATGGATGGGTTGCGCTCGGTGCAACCGAGGGCTGGAGTGGATCGATCGATGCGATGGCTGAGCTCCCTGACGGTCGCCTTGTAGTCGCAGGACGTGCGTTATCGCGCGCTGCGGGCGTTACGGTACAAGGTCTTGCGGTGCGCAGCCCGCGCACGGGCAACTGGTCGTCACTCGCCGCACTCCGACGCTCCGACGGCTCGTTGGCGAATGCGGTGACTCTCGCCGTCGACGCAACGCGTGGGTTGCTCTACGTAGGTGGCGACTTTGCTTCGATCACCGCCGCCGGCGTTACGACCAAGGCGGGTGGGATCGCACGCTTTGACATTGCGACGAGGAGGTGGTCTGCGCTCGCCGGTGCTCTCGGGGCACGCAAAGGGGTGCCTTTGGAGGTGCGTTCGATTGCGATCGATCCTGCTTCGGGCCGCCTTGCAGTCGGCGGCAGTTTCGCCCGTGCTGGCTCCGCGGTGAGCGCGAACGTTGCCTTGTGGCGCCCAGCATCGCTTCCTGGCGCGACGGGGGCCGCAACGAAAGAGGAGTGGCGCGCGCTTGCGGGTGGCCTCTCCGAAACGGTCGAAGCGGTGGCTATCGCGCCGAACGGCGCAGTGCACGCCGCAGGACACTTCGTGGGCGGCGTCGTGGCGAAATACGCAGAGGGCGACGGGATGTGGCGTATCGATGGCGATGCAGCGATATTTGCTGATGCACCGCGCGTGCTTGCGGTCGACAACGCGGGTGGTGCGATCGCTGGAACTGGGATTGCCTGGTATGGAGCTGTGCTCGCGACCGAGAGCGCCAGCGCCCCCGGTGGATGGGTGCCGCTCGGCGGTGGCATCACGTACCCGCGGCGCAGCGCCTGGGTCTCGTCCGCGGCGCGCCTCGAAGATGGTCGACTCGCCATCGGCGGCTACTTCTCTGCCGCGGGTGGCACGTCAGCTCCGCACCTCGCGATTTGGGATCCCGTGGCAGGAACCTTCAGCACCGTTGGTTCAGGCCTTGCGATCGAGCCCGACGCGCTGACTGGCTCGAGCCGCGCGACGCTCTACGCCGCCACCCGCGTCCGCGGCGATGCCCCTGGATCACCAGGAGGCCGCTGCGTTGCAGCGTTCGCCCCACCGGCACCGCTCGCGCCAACGGGGGCATCGGTCACGGCGGGAAGCGGTGCTGCAACGGTGCGTTGGGGCGATCCGATCACTGGCACGATCCCAGAGGGCTGGATTGCCGTCGCAACCGCCAAGGGGAAAACGACGCGCAGCTGCAGCGCAGGCGGAACCGCACGGAGCTGCGTCATCAAGGGCCTTGCTGCTGGGGTCAGATACAGCGTCGCGCTCCGCGCCTGGGTTGCCCCTGCTGGCCCCTCGCCGACAATCACGATCGCGAGCGTCGTCGCCAAGAAGTAGTCCTGCGCGGGGTATCCTCTGCGCATGTCGCCTGCCGCACTGGTCCGCATCGAGAGCCTTCAGAACCCGCTCGTCAAAGAGCTGCGCGCGCTGCGTGAACGACGCGATCGCGCCGAATCTCCCGCCTTTATCGCCGAGGGGGTGGCGACGATCACCGCAGCGCTCGACGCGGGGTGGGTGCCGAACCTGGTCGTTCACGACGGGACGGCCCCAGTGCGATCGGTGCTTGACCGCGCAACGGCCGCCGGGCTGCGCGACGAGGCGATCGTAACGAGCGAGATCCTTTCCAAGATCACCGGGCGCGACAACCCTCCGCCACTCATCGCGCGCTTCGACGAGCCGCTCCGACCCATCGAGAAGCTCGATCCAACCGCAGCGCCGCGCTGGCTGCTTCTCGAGGGGGTGCGCGACCCTGGGAATCTCGGCAACTCGCTGCGCACGGCCGACGCGGTTGGCGCAGGTGGTGTGATCTTGGTTGGCGACTGCTGTGACCCGTTCGCCATCGAGACCGTTCGTGCCACCACCGGATCGATCTTTGCCGTACCCGTGTACCGCGCCACACTCGAGGCGGCGCGCGCGCTGATTGCTCGCTGGCCCGGGGCGAGCGTTGCGG